>QMOV01000001.1 GCA_003650305.1 Bacteroidota bacterium
TACTTTCATTGGCTGAATTAACTTCTATTTGATATATCGTTTTGGCAATGTCAATAGCTTTTTCCGGACTTAAGTTGGATTGTTTTTCTTTCAGTTGTCTTTCAAGTTCTTTATATATCTTGTATGCTGCAAAATTAATGGTGATGTGTGCTTCTATTCTATTTTGTAGCCTGTGGTATATCGGCCTTACTTTTAAATCATGTTTTGATATTCTAAAAGCTTTTTCAATTTTCCATAAATGACCGTAATTCTCAATTATCTCGCCTTTGTTTAAAGAAGTATTAGTTACATATCCTTTTAATCCATCCCACTTTGCATCAAGTTGATATTTAGTTTTATCAATGCTTATTTTAATATCACCATCCATTTTCAGGTACTTATTATAGCCTCTGTTATTGATATTTGATTTGGTGAGCTTGCCTGAGCTAATCTGCTTTTCTAAGCGTTGTAGTCCTCTGTCACGATTGTGCTTACCCTTTTTGGCTCGTTTATCAGAATAGCTGATTATAAGCTTTAATCCATCTGTTCTTTTTATGATTTTACTTTCCCCATTCTTTAATTCTAGTGTGAGTATTTTGTCCTTAAGCTTCTTGGGTTCATTTTTGATTCTTGCGCCTAAGATAAACTCATATCCCTTTTGTTGGAGGTCTTCTATGTTCTGATTAGACAAGAGCCCTGAATCGGCAACAATAACCAACTTATTGAGCTTATACTTTTCTTTAAAAGCATCTAATATCGGAAGCATCGTGTGTCCTTCAAATTTGTTACCTTCAAAAATGTCAAACGCTAAAGGGTAGCCATCAATACTAACCAAGAGCCCTAAAACAATTTGTGGATTTTGATGCTTCCCTTCTTTAGAAAAGCCTCTTTTCCTTATTTGATCTTCATCGTCTATCTGAAAAAAAAGCGTTGTTACATCATAAAAAACAACGTTTATTACTCCGTTCAAAACCTTTAAGGTGTGATCATAACTTATTTGTTGAATAAGCTCTTTTTGTTCAGAATATAGTTTGTCTAGGTAGCGGTATATTTTCTCAACAGGTATGTTGATGTTTTTATTCTGAAACAAATAATCAGATGTTCTGAGTTTACTCACAGGGTGATATAGCCGTGCAATTACAACGTGCTTAAAGAGCTCTTCTTCTATTAAAGAAAACCTGACATCATTAAACCCGCATTATGCAATAGAATAATCAAAAGGAGGGCTAGTATTCTTGATTTGGGAGAAAATTCCGTCTAACCAAGGTCTTCTTTTGGTATGTAAAGAGATTTTCAACACCTGCTTATTGGCATGATTTATCTTCCACGCTCCTAATGCAAAGCAATAGACTTTTAGTGTTTTCAAGGTTGCTCTATTATGATGGTTTAAAGCAAAATGCCTAAACAACCTCATTAGGTTGTAAGCAACCATTATAAACCTAAATGATGCTTCTGTAGCCCAAAAATCTTCTTTTAGTTCTTTTATTCTATTTTCGCAATCTGCACGCGTATTATACATGTTCCAAATTTGGTCTAAAGGAAGATCTAAATTGGTTACGTAACAACTGTAACGGTAGCCAGGTAAATCTTCAAAAAGCATTTTACCTGCTGCTTTAGGACGTATTTCTACTTGTTTTCGTACGATAATGTATCTTCTTATTTTACCATTTTCATGTTTAAATTTCATCTCATTCAACTCAATCCCTTTTGCTAGAGTAATCCAATCTTGCAATCCTCCAATAGAGCTTTTTACGGTTGGATACATTCGTACAGCCATGATATAATTGAGCTTTTCACTTTCTAAATAACTCATTAATTCTTCAGTGTAAAAACCACTATCAGCACGAACTAATCCTACTTTTTTATCTTTCAAAATTTGATTAAAAGTTTCTTCCATAAATGCCTTACAACCGCTACTATCTGCTGTATTTCCTGGTCTGAGCCAAGCATTAGCTACCATTCTGGTTTGACTTACAAATGCCATTAATGGATGGTGAGAATTACGACCTTTCTTGTTCGGATTGTAGCCTTTAGCACTTCCTTGTTGCTCTCCATAGCGTGTAATGACAGTACTATCAAAGTCAATAGTAATGTTATCAATATTAATTTGGTCAAAAAACCAATGCTGGAGCTTTGGAAAGACTTCTGTATTTCTTGCTTGTGAAAATTTACCGAAAAAACGGCTATAGGTACTTTGTGATGGCATCTGATCCCAACAAAAGATCGATTGCAAAACTTTATCATACCTAAGCCAGTCGCAATGAATATAACGTGATGCTCCTGTCCAAATACCTAACCAAAAGGACTCTATAATGTGGTTAGGAGAATAACCTCTATTTGAACCTGGTTGTGGAAGATTTAATTCATTTAAAAATCTCGAATACCTGTTTTATCTATGAATCTTTTCATTAAACTCACCCCTCCAAAAGGGGTTACTTGTTTATCTGAATACTCTATCGGAAGATTAACCATTTGGGTTATTATTAAATTAAACCCAAAGATAGTATTAACAAGCGTTTAGAGAAAAAAAATATATCCTATTGCATAATCACGGTTAAATATTCTCCCGAGTAATAAATCTGTTCCGACTTCTGTATGTGTTGATATACTTTGAAAAGCCGATTTTAAAATATTATCTGTTGAGCAGAAATCTAAAATTTGTTGACCAGAGTATGAGTCAATAAATCTTTTTCCTTCTATAACAAGCCGCTCAATCTCATTAATATCTTTTGCACTTCCAATAGTCTTAACCAATTTAGACTTGCCTTCTAGCTTATTTATTACCTGGATACTAATTATCCCGCTTTTATTTCTCTTTTTACGAACGAACACAGCCAAAAATAAAGTAAAAATTAGCTAGGTCACCCATTTAAAGACCATTTAAATCATTAACTCGCTTATAATCTTTTAGTTAGAATTTTTACCTTGAAAAGGTGTCGAAAACAGGAGACAATGACTCTATTGTTACAATAAAAAAAGCGACATTTAAAATTAAAATGATAGAACTAAAAGGAGAGAGTTTTATTAACACACTCCGCAAGAAACTTCTTTGGGGAGAAGACAAACGAAATTAGGCAATAATTTAGCTTAATTCCTGTTTACCTTTAATACTATTCAACAAATTATAATAGGCAAATCTTATTTATTATATTTGCAAACTTTTAAAACCCAATGAAGTACGTAACCATTATTATTATGAGTGTTTTATGTTACAATTTTAGCTACTCACAAATTTATGAAGTAGGAGTGTTTATTGGTGGCAGTAATTTTATTGGAGACGTAGGCGCTACTAACTATATTTCGCCTAACCAACTCGCAGTTGGTGGTATTCTTAAATGGAATAGAAGCCCAAGACATTCGTATAGAATATCAGTAATTTATGCAAAATTAGAAGGCATAGACCAAAAGTCTGATGATCCAAGGCGACAACAAAGAGGATATTCTTTTGAAAATAATTTATTAGAAATTTCTGCTGGAATGGAATTTACCTTCTTTGATTTTGATTTACATGCCGAAGAAAAAAAAATGACACCTTATTTATATTCTGGAATAAGTGCTGCAAATCATGATAACTTTTACTTTAACAATAGTGGAGTAATAATCTCGGAAAATAAAAAAAGTTGGGCATTTGGTATTCCAATAGTTTTAGGATTTAAAACTACACTTACAAATAGTTTTATCCTTGCACTTGAAGTTGGTGCTAGATATACATTTTCAGACGAAATAGATGGCAGTATTCCAGATAATAAATCCTTACAAGCTCAATTTAGCTTCGGAAATATAAACAATAATGATTGGTACACATTTTCTGGAATCACATTAACTTACACCTTTGGTCAAAACCCTTGCTATTGTGGTTACGAATAATGGATTTAAAAAGCAAAATACATACAGACCGTTTACCTAAGCACATTGCAATAATTATGGATGGCAATGGTCGTTGGGCTAAACAAAAAGGGAAATTACGAGTATTTGGACATGAAAAAGGAGCAAAAGCTGTAAAGCAAGTTGTTGAAGGTTGCGCTGAACTTGATGTTAAAAATTTAACACTTTATGCGTTTTCTACTGAAAATTGGAATAGGCCAAAATTAGAAGTTCAAACCTTAATGAAACTTTTAATTTCATCTCTAAAAAAAGAAATAAAAACACTGCACGATAACCACATTAAACTTAATGCTATTGGAAACCTAAAAGCCTTACCAACAAAGGTGTATAATGAGTTGTTAGATGTTATTGAAATCACCAAAAATAATAGTAAGAGAACTTTAACATTAGCATTAAGTTATGGTTCAAGAGAAGAACTTACAAACGCCGTTAAACAAATTAGTATTAAAGTTAAAAATAATATAATTTCGCCAGAAAAAATTGATGAACTCATAATAAATCAGCATCTTTACACGCAAAATTTGCCTGACGTAGATTTATTAATCAGAACTGGTGGAGAACAACGAATTAGTAATTTCTTATTATGGCAAATAGCCTATACAGAATTGTATTTTACTAATGTATTTTGGCCGGATTTTACAAAGCAACATTTGTACGATGCCATAATAAATTATCAAAAAAGAGAAAGACGATTTGGAAAAACAAGTGAACAACTTAGTTAATATTAAACTATTGAAAACATACATTACGCGACTTCTATTTATAGCATTCTTAATAAGCAGTTTTAACATTGCTGCTCAAAGTAACGAGTTATCAAACGCAAAAAAATACACTATCGAAGCTATTACAGTTTCTGGAAACACAAACTTTAGCTCTCAAACCATAGTGACTTACTCTGGACTACGTAAAGGGCAAGAAGTAATGATTCCCGGAGAAAAAATTAGTGCTGCGATTAAAAAATTATGGGGTTCTAATTTGTTTAGTAGTATTGATGTTTTTATTACAAAGATTGAAGGGAGTTTAGTTTTTTTAGAATTACAACTTATAGACTTACCCGAACTTAAGGATGTAAAAATTGAAGGTGTTAAAAAATCTAAATTCGAGGAAATCATAAAAGATAACAAGCTTCAAGCTGGAGCGAAAGTTACCGAAAACCTTATTACTACAACAAAAAACTATTTAGAAAATAAATACAAAAAGCAAGGGTTTTTAAACGCTAAAGTAAATATTATAACTACCGAAGTAATTGACTCTGTTCAAAAAAGTAGAGTTAATATGTTGTTAACTATAAATAAAGACAATAAGATTAAAGTAAAAAATATCGTGTTTAATGGTGCCGAAAAGCTTAAAAGCAAAAAGCTTCGCAAAGCAATGAAAAACACAAAAAAGAAAAACCCAATACGTGTGCTTAAACGTTCAAAGTACATTGAAGCAGATTACAAAGAAGATTTAGTTAGCTTAATAGATAAGTATAAAGAAAAGGGATATAGAGATGCTCGCATTATTTCTGATTCTATTATTAAAAACGATGATAATACAATTACTTTAAGTATTAATCTAGAAGAAGGTGAAAAATATACCTATGGGAAAATTAACTTTTTAGGAAATACTGTCTATACAGATCAACAACTCAATCAAATTTTAGGAATTAAAGAAGGTGACACTTACAATGGTGTTGAGCTTGATAAACGTATTGCTGACGATTCTAAACCTGACGCAAACGACCTTACAAATCTTTATCAAGATGTTGGCTATTTGTTCTCATCAATAACTCCAATAGAAGTAAGTGCAGATGGTAATGTTATCGATATGGAAATAAGAGTTATTGAGGGTAAACCTGCTTACTTTAATAATGTAACTGTTACAGGAAACGACAAGACAAACGATCATGTCATCTATAGAGAGTTAAGAGTGCGTCCAGGTCAATTATATAGTAAATCAAATGTTGTACGTACAGTTAGAGAACTTGGACAATTAGGATTCTTTGATGCACAACAAATTGTGCCTAATTTTATTAATCCTAGCCCAACTGATGGCACTCTGGATATGGAATTTTCTGTTGTAGAACGCGGTTCCAGTCAAATAGAGTTACAAGGTGGTTATGGAGGTGGAGGATTTATTGGTACATTAGGTTTGTCTTTTAATAATTTTTCTATAAAAGACATCTTTAAAAAAGAGGCTTACAAACCAGTCCCAATGGGAGATGGTCAAAAATTGTCCTTACGCTTACAAGCAAGTCGTTTTTTTCAAACCTATAGCTTCTCATTTTCTGAACCCTGGTTAGGTGGTAAAAAACCTGTTCAGTTTTCTACATCAATATCGCACACCAAACAATTCTTATTTAATCCCATTACAAGAAATGCAGATAAAAGTAGGCGGTTTAATATTACTGGTGTCTCGGTTGGTTTAGCAAAACGTTTAACTGTCCCTGACAATTACTTTACATTGTCACAAGCTTTAAGCTTTCAGCTTTACGATTTAAAAAATTACAATACAGGTTTATTTACGTTTGGTGATGGTTCTTCAAAAAATTTAGCTTATACAATTGGCTTAAGTAGAAACAATACTTTTAACGACCCAATATACCCAATTGGTGGATCTAATTTTAATGTGTCTGCCAAATTTTCTTTTCCCTATTCGGCTGTCAATGGTGTCGATTATAAAGCTTTAAAAGAAGAAAGAGATGATTTAACCGAAGATTTAGCTAACGACCCAACAAATACAGATGCTTCAGATAGAATTGCCGAAATAGATCAAGAACGCTTTAAGTGGTTAGAATTTTATAAAGTTACATTTAATGGTGAATGGTACACGAAAATTGTTGGTGATCTCGTTTTAAGACCAAAAATAGAATTCGGCTTTTTAGGAGCCTATAATAACGATAGAGGACTAATTCCTTTTGAACGCTATTTTTTAGGTGGCGATGGTTTAGGTAGTTATAGTTTAGATGGTAGGGAGAGTATAGCTTTAAGAGGTTACCCAAACCAATCTTTATCTTCTCAGGATGGTGGTACTATTTATAATAAATTTTCGTTAGAATTAAGACACCCAATAACATTGGGAGCACAAGCAAAAATTTATGGTCTTCTCTTTTTAGAAGGAGGTGCTGCTTTTGATAATTTTAAAGATTATAACCCTTTTAATTTAAATCGATCTGCTGGATTAGGAATTCGTCTCTTTATGCCAGCTTTTGGTTTGTTAGGTATAGATTTTGGACATGGCTTTGACCCATTACCAGGTCAAACAGTTAAACATGGTTGGGAAACACACTTTATTATTGGACAACAATTTTAAGTTTGGCACGATATTTTCTATTAACCCAATGACGATTTAATACAAGCGTTAAAATTTTTCAAAATATATTTCGTTAATTTGAAGAATATTAACTCTAGCGACGGAATCGTGAATTTTATCCGTCATTTTAATGAATTTATAAGATGCAATCAATACATTTAAAATACTTTCGGATAAATACTAAAGTTCCTTTTTTACTGGCATTTGTGTTTTTAATAAATTTTAGTTCCTTTGCACAACGTGGCGTAAGAATTGGGTATATAGATACCGAATATATTTTACAAAACGTACCTGAATACCAAGAAGCATCACAACAATTAGATGCCAAAGTACAAAAATGGAAAAGTGAAATAGAATTACGTTTAAGCGAAATTGATCAAAAAAAGAAACAGTTAAATAGCGAAAGTGTTTTACTCACTAAAGAACTCATTGAAGAACGGCAAGAAGAAATAAATATTGAAGAAAGCGAAATATTAGATTACCAGCAAAAACGTTTTGGTCCAAATGGCGATTTAATGATTCAAAAGAAAAATTTGATGCAGCCAATTCAAGATCAAATATTTACTGCAGTACAAGAAATTGCAGCTAATAGAAAATACGATTTTGTTTTCGATAAATCTGCCGATGTTATCATGTTATATTCAGCAGATCGATTTGATATAAGTGAGCAAGTATTACGATCTATAACAAGATCTTCTAAAAGAAGACAAGTGCAAAATCGCCAAGAAAGGAAAGCTGCCGAAGAAGAAGAATTAATTCCAGAAATTAATAAAGAACAAAAAGCTCGTAAAAAAGCTTTGGCAGATAAAAAAGCAGAACGTGCAAAAACTATTGAAGATAAGCGGAACAAACAACTGTTAGCTCGAGAAGCCAAAAAGAAAGCTGTAGAAGATAAAAAGAAAAAGATTTTAGAAGATAGAGCAAAAGCCAGAGAAGAAAAGCTTAAAGCTAGAAACAAAGATATTGATGGGAAAGAGGTAATAGAGACTGAAGATGCAAAAGTAAGTGATAGTACCTCAGTACAAGAAAAAGCATTAAGCCCTAGTGAAGCCAAAAAGAAAGCATTAGAAGACAAAAAGAAAAAAATATTGGCAGACAGAAAAGCTAAACTCGAAGCTAATAAAGGAAAAACTGTAAATGAAAATGATGTAAAAACAGAAAACGATAGCACAAAAACAGTAGCTCCAAAATTAAGTGATAGAGAAGCTCGTAAAAAAGCTTTAGAAGATAAAAAGAAAAAAATATTAGCAGACAGAAAAGCAAGGCTAGAAGCTCGTAAAAAAGTTAATGATTCAATAGCTGCTGCTAAAAAAAATAATTAATAGTAAACAATTTATAACATAATTTATTAAAAATGAAATACCTAAAAACCCTATTATTAGCAACTGCACTTTTTATTGGAAGTACAAGTTATATGAATGCACAAAGTAATGTTGCACATATAGATACGCAAGCATTAATTGATGCTATGCCTAAAGCTATAACTGCAAGAGGCGAGTTAGAAAAATTAGCCAAAACTTACGAAAATGATATCAGATCTATGGTCACAGAATTAGAGACCAAAGTAAAACAATACGATGCTGAAGCTTCTACTAAAACAGATGAAGAAAACGCTAAAAGAGTACAAGAAGTAGGAGAGTTCAGAACTAGTATTCAACAATATCAAGGACAAGCGCAACAAGATTTACAAAAGAAAGAACAAGAATTGTTCACGCCTATTTATGAAGAAGTTAAAACTGCGATTCAAAAAGTTGGAAAAGCACAAGGCTTTCAATACATATTAGATTCCAGAGAAGGTGCAGGAACACTTTTAATGGCTGAAGGTAAAGACCTTTTGGCAGATGTAAAAAAAGAATTAGGATTTTAAAAATGTCATTTCTGTAAATCCCGATAGCTCCCGATAGCTATCGGGACGGGAAGGAATCTTAAACAATATATCTAAAAAGCTACTTTTAATTAAGTAGCTTTTTTATTTTTGTTATATGAGACAACCAATAGGTATTTTTGATTCTGGAGTAGGAGGTACTTCAATTTGGAAAGAAATTCATACGCTTTTACCAAACGAAAACACCATCTATCTTGCCGATAGTAAACATGCTCCTTATGGTAATAAGTCTAAAGAAAGAATCATTGAATTAAGCATAAAAAATACTGAATTACTATTAGAAAAAGACTGTAAACTAATTGTAGTAGCATGCAACACAGCAACCACTAACGCAATTAAAACACTAAGAGAAACCTATCCTATTCCATTTATTGGTATTGAACCTGCAATTAAACCAGCAGCATTTCGAACACAAACCAAAACTGTAGGTATCTTAGCTACAAAAGGAACACTTTCAAGCGAGTTGTTTCATAAAACGACTAATCTGTTTGCAAATAATATTACTGTTGTCGAGCAAATTGGTGAAGGCATTGTTCCATTAATTGAAAGCGGCAAAGCGCAATCTGATGAGATGAAATCCTTACTTAAAATTTATCTTAAGCCAATGCTAGATGCTAATATCGATTATTTGGTTTTGGGTTGTACACATTATCCTTACTTAATCCCATTATTAGTTGAGATGCTCCCTAAACACATAAAAATTATCGATTCTGGTGAAGCAGTAGCATTACAAACTAAAGCTGTTCTGAAGCAATATAATATGCTTAACCTCCAAGTTTCAAAAAACAAATCCCAATTCTATTCTAACGAAAATCCTAAAGTAATGTCTTCCCTTTTAAGTGACAGTTATAATGTTGATTATTTGGATTTTTAGTGCTTTGTCATTCCTTCGTATCTTACTAATTGTAGTCGAAGTTAAGACTGGAATCTATTATTCTTCTAAAAGACAATAATGGTTTAACAGAATTAATAATTTATACTTGGACATTCGCAATCCCATTTTTCTCGTTTAACTCCAAAATTGTATCCTAAAGTTAATTGATGAAATCCACCATTGGTAAACACTACTGAATTTGCTTGATATGAATATGTGTATGCAAAAACAAATTCATTATAGTCAACACCAACTATAGGTGTAAAGTACTGTAATTTTTGACTATTCACTCCTGAACCATCTAAAAACTGAGCGCCATCAAAACTTCTTCTATAAGATATTCCGCCCCAAATCTTCCCGAAATCCATTTTTTTATATCCTTTAAAGTTTGTATCAAGAAAAGATTCTTGAGTTGCATCTCTATATACATACATCAAAGAAGGCTCAAAACTCCATTCACTATTAATTTTATGAAAAACATTTCCGACAGAAAACAAATAAGTTCTTAAATTAGAGAAACTTAATCCTTGTTCGTTAAAATTAATCCCGTCATTACTTAATAAGTTTTTTACAGTTGCATGTGCATAAAAATTAATAAAATGATAAGAAAATCCAAAATCGACATTAAAGTTAGTAGCACTTTGCTCTATGCCTCCAATAATAGGATCAAAACCTTGCGCCAAAAATGAAGTTTCATCTAGTTTATATTGAATCACTCCAGCACTCAACCCAAAAGAAAACATGTTTAAATCTATAGGATTTCTAGAAAACATTAAGTGGTGTGCATAAGTTAAATATACACCGTTTTGAGAATGAAAACCATTTTTATCACTATAAATAATACCTCCAACACCTGAATTAGAATAGCCAACTCTACCATTTACACTTAAAGTTGTTAACTTTGGTGCTTCATTTTGCCCAAACCATTGCTGACGTGTTGTTAACCTAATTTTATTAGCATTACCCACTCCTGCCATAGAAGGATGAATTAAGTAATAATTATCGGTTAAATAATCTGAATATATTGGCAAGCCTTCTTGGGCTATGCTAATTTGAGTAAATAAAGCCATAAGACTTATTAAACAAAGCTTTATTAATTTCATATCAATTTATTCAATTCGTAGTAAAATTAGTTTTAAATTTGTTAAATACTCCAATTTGTTTCTTAAAATTCTAACACAAATCGCTTAACTGCAATTGTTCTTCGTTTAATAGATTACTCTATCTTTAACTTTCTACAGATACTTTTTACAATATACAATGCTGTCAAATATATAAATTTTTGATTTAGGTTAGTTATCATACTGTTGATATTCTTCTGGCCAATAAAAGTTAACTATTATCAAAAAAAATATCACTTCAATATGCTACTAACATATTTACATAGAGTTTATTGTCAAACGATAAGATTATTAAACATAACAATAATTCCTAATTAACTGTTAAATTAATTTAGATTTAAGCTACCACTTAATCTAACTCCATTTTTCTTTTATTATTTTTGTAAAAAATAGTTGTAATGAATAAAATCAACGTTTCAATACAGGAAACCAGTAATTCATCAATTTTAAAATTTGAAACTAATTCTTTTTTAACTAAATATGAAAGTTTTGAATTTAATAACATAGATGACGCAAAAAAATCCCCTTTAGCGCAACAGTTGTTTCATTTACCTTTTGTAAAAAAGATATATATCTCAGGTAATTTTATTGCAATTGAACGCTACGATATTGTGGAATGGGCAGACGTACAAAATGAAGTCTCTACTCAAATAGAAGACTACCTTAATACTGGAGGAATAGTTGTTGAATCCTCTTCTGAAAAGAAAAAAAATCCTGTGACCATATATGCAGAAAGCACTCCAAACCCTTCAGTAATTAAATTTGTAGCAAATAAAAATTTAGTGTCTTCAATGTTTGAATTTTCCTCTGTAGATGAATCCAAAGCTTCACCTTTTGCTACAGCATTATTTAACTTCCCTTTTGTGAAAAGTGTTTTTTTAGACGAAAATTATATTTCTGTAACAAAATATAATGGGACAGATTGGAATGATGTTACAATGGATTTGAGAGAATTTATTAGAAGTTACATAGAGAATGGTAAAGAATTAGTTTTTGCTAATGCTACAGAAATTACCAAAAAAAATGACGCCTCTAAAGAAGAAGACTTTGAAGCTTTAGACGATATATCAAAAGAGATTGTAAATATCCTTGAAGAATATGTGAAACCAGCCGTTGCAAGTGATGGAGGTAATATTCAATTTGAATCGTATAATGCAGATACCAAAACCGTAAAAGTAATTCTACAAGGAGCATGTAGCGGTTGCCCTTCTTCAACATTTACCTTAAAAAATGGTATAGAGAACATGCTTAAAGAATTGCTTAAAGACAAAGTTGAAACTGTTGAGGCTATAAATGGGTAGCTTTAAAATTCTATAAAAAAAGCATATAAATCATGAGCGCTTTTGTATACTATAATTTCCCTAATTTAGTACTATGAAAAACATCCCATTATTATTAATTATTGTTTTAATAAGTTGTAAAGGTCAAAACACTGAGCCTATGAAACATAAATATTCCAATGACCTCATTAACGAAACAAGCCCTTACCTTTTACAACATGCGCATAATCCAGTAAACTGGAAAGCTTGGAACGATAACACTTTAGAGCAAGCGAAAAGCGAAAATAAACTCATAATAATTAGTATTGGCTATGCAGCTTGCCATTGGTGTCACGTAATGGAAAGAGAAAGTTTTGAAGACAGTCTTGTTGCTCAAACCATGAACACAAATTTTATCAGCATTAAAGTTGACAGGGAGGAACGTCCAGACATAGATCAAGTGTATATGAATGCCGTCCAACTTATGATTGGTCGTGGCGGCTGGCCTTTAAATGTTATTGCTTTACCTGACGGAAGACCAATTTGGGGAGGAACTTATTTTAAAAAAGAGCAATGGATAAGTGCATTAAATCAAATTTCTAAAGCATATAAAGAGTCTCCTAAAAAACTTTACGAATATGCCGACAAACTAGAACAAGGTATAAAATCTATAGACATTGTATCTCTTAATAAAGATGAAGCTATATTTAAGAATGAATTTATTGATAAGACTATAAAAAAATGGACAAAGCAATTTGATAATAAAGAAGGTGGTATGAATCGTGCTCCAAAATTTATGATGCCTAATAACCTACACTTTTTTTTGCGACATGCATATCAAAATAACGATTTAGAGCTTCAGGAATACGTAAACTTAACACTAACTAAAATAGCTTATGGAGGTGTTTATGATCAAATAGGAGGTGGTTTTTCTCGATATTCAGTAGATTACAAATGGCATATTCCACATTTTGAAAAAATGCTTTACGATAATGCTCAACTTGTAAGTTTGTATAGCGATGCATATGTAATCACTAAAAATAAATTATACAAAGATGTTGTTTATGAAACTCTCGAATTTGTTGAACGTGAGCTTACAGATAAAGAAGGTACTTTCTATTCTTCTTTAGACGCAGATAGCACTACGCCAAATGGCGAATTAGAAGAAGGGGCTTATTATGTTTGGACAAAAGAAGAGCTAAAACCATTATTGGGAAATGATTACGATATTTTTGCTGATTATTATAATGTTAACAACTATGGTTTTTGGGAACATAAAAACTATGTATTGATTAGAAAAGATAGTGACAAAGATGTAGCTAAAAAGCATAACATTTCTTATGAAGAATTATCTAGTAAATTAATTGTATGGAAATCTTTACTTTTTTTAGAAAGAGAAAAACGAAATCGTCCCAGATTAGATGATAAAATACTTACCTCATGGAATGCGCTTATGCTTAAAGGCTATGTAGATGCTTATCGTGTCTTTGAAGAACCAAAATTTTTAGCTTCAGCAATAAAAAATGCTGAATTTATTTTGGCTAAGCAATTAAATAAAAATGGTCGATTAAACCATAGTTATAAAGAAGGGAAGAGTACTATAAATGGTTATTTAGAAGATTACGCTGCAACGATTGAAGCTTTTATTACACTTTATGAAAGTACTTTAGAGGAAAAATGGCTTCGTACAGCTAGAGATTTAACCAATTATACTTTTAATCACTTTTTTGATGACCAAAACAAAATGTTCTATTTCACCTCTAATGAAGATCCATCATTAGTAACTAGAAATATTGAATATAGAGATAATGTTATTCCTGCGAGTAGCTCCATAATGGCAAAAAACCTATTCAAACTTTCACACTATTTCGATAATGAAGCTTATCTTAAAACAGCAACTACAATGCTTAATAATGTTAAACCTGAAATTGAAGCCCATCCTACAGGATTTTCTAATTGGTTAGATTTAATGCTCAATTTTACTAATAAATATTACGAAGTAGCAATAGTTGGTAAAGATGTATTCGAAAAAATTAATGACTTAAACAAAATATATATTCCAAATAAGCTTATAATTGGAAGTCAAAATGAAAACGATTTGCCTCTACTAAAAAATAAATATACTGAAGGCAAAACCCTCAATTATGTTTGTGTAAACAAAGTATGTAAGTTCCCAGTTGAACAAGTAAATCATGCTATAAAACAAATTAAAAACTAAAATTATGAACTTATTACTTACTATCTTGATTGCATTTGTAGCTTTAGAACATATCTATTTTCTAGTTTTAGAAATGTTTTTTTGGACAAAACCAATAGGCTTAAAAACATTTGGTCTAAAAAAAGAATATGCCGAACAATCTAAAGTGTTAGCTGCTAATCAAGGATTATATAATGGCTTTTTAGCGGCTGGTTTGGTTTGGTCTATTGTTGAAAAAAATACTGAAATTGCCTTTTTCTTTTTAAGTTGTGTAATAATAGCTGGTGTTTATGGAGCGTATTCAACTAAAAATATAAAATTGTTTTTTTTACAATCCGTACCAGCGCTTTTAGCCTTACTCTTGATGTGTTTGAATTAGCTTAATTCAAATTTTTAGTGTTATAAAAACTGTGATGAATCTTTAAATATTTATGGTATAGAAATTCCTTATCCGCATCAAGTAGAAATACATAAAAATGCTTAAGCCTTTGGTTTTATAGCAATAAAATCTTTTAAATAATATGGTTCAAAATAAGCGATATCTTCAGTATCGTTTTTTTTGTATTTGGTATAAGCTAACAAGCCCATTTCTTTTGCTGAAGGTAATTTGTTATCCACAAAAACCGCATTAGGATGGTCGATTAATCCTTTCGTTTTTTCAACTCCATTACCAATAAAATATACTTTTCCTTTTTCAAGATATTCAGCAAACGAGCTTTTATCTAAAATTTGGGCTTGTGTTTCTCGTATTTGTTGATGTTCAGAATTAAAAATAGCCGAATACACTTCCATACGTCTGGCATCTAACATAGAAACAATAACTCTATCTTCTACATTGATTTGGTGTGCTAACGATTCTAATGTAAAAACTGAAACAAAAGGTATATCTAAAGCATAACATAATCCTTTTGCTGCCGAAACACCTATACGCAATCCTGTATAAGATCCTGGACCTTTACTTATAGCAATTGCATTTAGGTTTGAAAGTTCAAGATTAGCTTCCTTTAAAACCTCATCTATATAAACATGCAATCGCTCTGCATGAGAAAAATTATCGTTATAATCTTCCTTTAAAACCAAAGTCTCTCCACCTTTAGAAAGAGAGACTGAACAATTGGTTGTACTTGTTTCTATGTTTAATAGTATTGTCAATTAATCTAATGTAATTGTTTTTCCGAGGTAAAAGTCTAAAACTTTTGTTTTAAAAACAAAATCGTATTTCGCATTTATTAAAGACGATTGTGCATTTATTAATCGAATTCTTGCTTGTTCTAATTCAAACGAGTTCATAGAACCAAGTGTATAACGCTCTTGAGAATTATTAAATGCTAATTCTTGAGAAGACAAAGATTTTTTTGCAGCTTCAAAAGTTTTTAAAGCAGCCTGAGCTTCTGTAAATGCACGTTGTATATTCGTTTCTAAATTAAGTTTAGCCTGTATTAAATCTAATTTACTATTCTCTTTCTGAATCTTAGATTTTGCTACAGCCGTTTTATTTTGAAATCTTGAAAATATTGGAATACTAACATTTAGACTAAAATTGTGTCCTTTATTTAAGTCTAACTCTCTAAAAAATGCTTGTTTAATAAAATCGTTTTTAGATTCACTCCAAACAGAGCCAAAGCCATAACTAACACTTACTGAAGGATAGTATCCAGATTTAGATATTTCCGTGCTCAATTCTGAATTTTCAATATCTTTTTGAGCCACTTTAATTTCGTGTCTGTTTTCAAAAGCATAGTTTAATATTGGATTTATATCATTATACATTAAAGCAGCCGATGGATTATCTACCTCAATAATCGCTACGTTAAACCCTTCAAAAGGCACCTGCAAAAGTTGTGACAATGATAATAAAGATAATGTATAGTTATTTTCAGCAACTGTTACACTTTGTGCATCGCTACTTAAAGTTGCTTCAGCATCAAAAATATTGGCTCTTGGTTGTACTCCTGCATCAACTAAGTCTTTTACTTGTTGTAATTGTTTGTTAGAGAAATTATATTGTGCTTGGGCAGTTTCTAATCGTTCTTTATTAAACAAAACATTTAAATAAGAGTTTGCTACATTTAGCGATATATCATCTTTAATTCTATTAAGCTCTAACTGATTTGTTTCGAAATTTAATTGTGACTGCTTATATAAATTGGTTGTTCTAAAGCCGTTAAAAACGTTTTGGTTTACACTAAAATTATAATTAAATGAATGTGTTGTTTGACTATTAATTCTTTGATTAGAAACTGGATCAAAACCTGAACCAATACTCATGCGTTCTCCTAGACTACCACTTACTGATGGTAAAAAATTACCTTTTGCTCCTATTATATCTTGTTCATTTATAAGTAATGTATTTTCACTTTTTTTGATAGTTATATTATTTTCTAACGCATAATTAACACACTCTTGTAAAGTCCATATCTTATTTTGTGCAGATAAAGAAATGCATACTGTAAGTAATAATGCGGTGAAATAATACTTCATATTAACGTTATTAAAATTAATTATCCTCGTCTTCATCTTCATCGTCTTTTGATGCTTTGTTCCAAACTTTAATCTTATTGCCTTCTTCTACGCCTTCAAGAATTTCGATATTAATTCCATCCGATATACCAAGTTCAACATCTTTCTTTTCGAACTTACCGTCTTCTTTTAGAATTTCAACAAAAGGTGCTTCTGTTATTCTATTAAATTGAAGGAGTGCTTCTTTTATAGCCAAAATACTATCCTTACTTTCGATTTGAATTTCAGCATTTGCGCTATAGCCTGCTCTTATTTTGGTTGAAGGATCTATTTCTACATCAGCCTTAATTGTAAACTGTACAGCACCATTTTCTTCTACACCTTTTGGTGCTATAAATGTGAGTTTCGCCGGAAATTCTTTAGCGTTAATGGCTCCAAGAATAACTGTTATTTCTTTACCTTCTTCAAGTTTTCCTACTTCTGCCTCATCTACCTTGCCTTCAAAAATCATAATGCTCATGTCTGCAATAGTTGCAATAGTAGTGCCTGCATTAAAGTTATTACTCTGAATAACTTGATAGCCTTCGCGAACTGGAATTTCTAAAACAGTTCCAGAAATTTGCGCTATGATATTAGTATTGGCTGAACTACCTCCCATTATTGATCCACGCTTTATGATTTGATAATCATTTTGAGCCTGATCAAGAGATTCCTTTGTTTGATTTAATGATAAATCGCTGTTTTCAAAATCTTGTTTAGAGATTACTCCTTTTTCAAAAAGTGCTTTGTTTCTATCAAATAAAATTTTGGCGTTATCGTAAGAAAATCTGGCAGATTTAATTCTACTACTTGCACTTACTAGAGCTTGTTCATTGGGTACGACTCTAATTTTAGCAATAAGGTCTCCCTTTTTTACTAGATCTCCTTCTTCAACAAATATTTTATCTACAATTCCTGAAATTTGTGGCTTTACTTCTATCTCTTCTTCAGGAATTAATTTTCCAGTAGCCACAGCCTTTGTGTCTATTGAAGTATAGAACGGTTCTTCGGTTTTATAATCTACGATGTCTTTGGAATTTGCATCTTTAAAGTATTTTAATACTATGACTAATAGTACTAAAACAACTATTCCTAAAATAATCTTTACAGTTTTATTCATTTTTTTTGATTGTTTATTCTTCTCTTAATGCTTCTATTGGTTTTATGCTTGTAGCTTTAGTTGCAGGTATTAACCCTATTAATGTTCCTAATATTACTAATATTACCAATGCTATAAATACGACAGAAATTGATACTGATGCGTTTACAAAAACGGCATCATCGCCTTGACCTAAATATTTATCCATCGCAATAAGTATCCATCCTCCAGATATAATCCCGAAGAGTCCTGCTACTAAGGTTAAAAACACTGCTTCTACTACAATTTGTCGTTTAATTTCAAATGGTGTTGCGCCCAAAGCACGTCGTACACCAATTTCTTTGGTACGTTCTTTTACAGTAATTAGTAATATGTTGCCAATGGCAAATACACCTGCAATAAGCGTAGCGATACCTACAAACCATGTTAAAAATTGCATTCCTGTTAAAAAGCCTGTCATCTGACCAAACATTTTGCCTAAGTTAAAACTCCCAAAAGCGCGCTTGTCTTCAGGATGAATTCTATGTATATTTTTTAGCAATAGTTTTGTGTCTAACTCAATTTGTTTAATATCAAATTCTGGTTTCCCAGTAATCATCATCCAGCCAATTTTATTTCCTTGATTATATATTTGCTGAAAGGTTGTAAAAGGGATATGAATGTCGGTTGAAGGTCCTCCAAATGGATTCGCTTCAAACACTCCAATAACCTGAAAATTAATGTTGTTTATTCTTATGTACTCACCAATAGCTTCCTCGTCCTTTTCAAATAGTTGTTTGTAAATATCTTCAGAAATAACTACAGATTTTTTATTCTCATTAATATCATTTTGATTAAGGAAACGTCCATGAACTAAATTCTTTTTTTCAACTTTATCTAGTAATGGATAATCTCCTGTAATGTTAAAAGTTCCTGAAAGAAGATTTCTAACGACAAAACTTCTACTTTGATTTCTTGGAACTACAAACTCTATGCCTTCAATATTTTCTTCTATTTTTTTTACGTCAGTTAAGGTTAATCTAACTCGTCTTCCTTCTTGAAATCCTTTAAAAGGTTTGCTTGTACTCTGGCTCCAAACAAATACACTATTGGTTGCAAAATCACCGAATATGCGATTGAATGAGTTTTCGATACCTCTTGCTGAACCTAAAAGACCTATTAACAATAAAATTCCCCACCAAACGCCAACCATAGTAAGTATAGATCTTACTTTGTTCTTGCTAATACTATCGTACAATTCTTGCCAAGTATCTCTATCGAATAAAAATTTCATTCTTTAATTTTTATTGTTTTTTATAGGTCGAATGTGTTCGCCTTTACTCTTATTACACCTAATGTATATTTCACAATTGGCTCGGTTAAACATAATTAATCATTTCTTAGTGCTACAATTGGTTTAATTTTAGATGCTTTCTTTGCAGGCAAATATCCAGCGAGGGTTCCTGCTACTATTAATGTTATGGTCGCACCGATTACAAGGGTATTACTTACGCCTGGATCTTTAATAAAATAGTCCTTTAGAACAGGAGTTGCTAACTCAATAACACCAACTCCTATTAATAAACCTACATATCCTGAAATTGTAGTAATAATAATAGATTCTAATAAAATAATAGACACAATCTGTTTTGGCTGTGCTCCCAATGCTTTTCGAATGCCTATTTCTTTAGTGCGTTCTTTAACAATAAAAATCATGATGTTACTAATCCCGACTATTCCTGCAATTAAAGTTCCAAATCCAATGACTAAAACCATAAGTCCTAAACCAAAAGAAGTTTGATTTACTGCTTTAGCACCTAGAGCATTATTTTGTACTCTAATGCCTCGTTGATCGGTTGGTGCAATAGAAAAACGATTCTTTAATTTTTTTTCCATTAAAACTCCAAAAGCTAGTGCTTTGTCATAATCCATTTCAGGATTATAGGTTAGATACATCATATCTACATAGTCATTATTGCCGTATAATGATTGAGCGGTTGTAATTGGTATGTACAACATACGCTCTTCGTCGTCTCCTCCATCGTCTGTATATACGCCTACAACTTTATATTGAATCCCACTTAAATTAAGATACTTGCCAACTGCTTTTGTTTTTGTAAATAAATCTTCTTCAACCAACCTTCCAATTATGACTACTTTGGTTTTATTGTCTATGTCGAGTTGGTTAATATAACGTCCTTCTTTTATTTTGTTTTGTTCTATAAAAAGATTGTCTGGGTGAATTGCTCTAACGGTATAATTATTTTTTTCATTTCTAAATGATGCGTTTACATTTATCATGACTCTTGAAGTCATAAACTCAACCTTATTGCCAAATTCATCTAAAATATAATCGTGATCTTCATTTTTGAGTTGAATTTGTCTTCCTGCCTGAAGCCCTTTATATGCTTTTGCAGTTTTGCCTGGCCATATCACTATATTATTCATGGCATCATCTTTAAAACCCTCTTCAAAAGTATTAATTAAACCATTGGTAATCCCAAAAAGTATTGCAAATAATGATATAGCAAAAGCTACAGTAAATCCAGACAATAAACTTCTTGTCTTGTTCATTTTAATACTCTGAAATATTTCTCGCCAAAGATCTATATCAAACATTTTGCTTAGTTCTTATTTGGTTAACAAAAGTATCTTCCATAATAATACCATCTCGTAAACGTACAATACGCTTACACATATTAGCGATGTCTACTTCGTGAGTCACTATTAAAATGGTTTTTCCTTCGTCGTTTAATTGTTGAATGAATTCCATAATTTCATAAGATGTTCCTGTATCTAATGCTCCAGTTGGCTCATCCGCCAATAATAATTTTGGGTTTGCTGCTAAAGCCCTTGCAATAGCAACGCGTTGGTTTTCACCTCCTGAAAGTTCTTTTGGCAAATGGTAAGCTCTATCTGTTAAACCCACTTTCTCTAAATGAAACATGGCTTGTTTTTGACGCTCTTTACGTTTCATACCTTGATAATACAAAGGTAAAGCGACATTCTCTAGAGCATTCTTGTAATTAATAAGATTAAAAGATTGAAAGATAAATCCTAAGAATTTATTTCTATAAACTGCCGCCTTTTTTTCAGTGAGATTTTTAATTGGCAATCCATCGAGTATATAGCCTCCAGAATCTGCTTCGTCTAACATACCTATAATATTAAGCAATGTGGATTTTCCAGAACCTGAAGAACCCATAATTGCTACCATTTCGCCATCTTCAATATCTAAATTTATTCCTTTAAGTACATGTAAACTGGATTCTCCTATAGGATAGGACTTGTGCAGGTTGCTTATTTTGAGCATAGTTAGTGTTATTTATAGAACATCTAAGCAATAATTTTTAGATGGTTTAATAGTTAGACTGCAAAAAAAATATTTTGTTACAAATTATTCCTTTAATAAAATGTTAAAAAAATAATTATTTGGATTTCAGCTTTCTATAAATAAAATAACCTAATCCTCCAATAAGTATATATGGAATTACCATTAAGTAAACAATCCCATTATTTATTCCTTTGGCTGTGTTTTGTCCCTCTTCACTTTCAAGAACTGCACGACACATGGCGCATTGCGCATTTGTTTGAAGAAAAAAGAAAAAAGAAAAAAGAAAAAAGAAAATCTTGCGCTTCATCATTAAGTATAATAAGGTAAAATCATTATATAAACCACAACGCCAGAAACCGCAACATATAACCATAACGGAAAAGTAATTCTGGCTATTTTTTTATGACGCTCAAAATTTTTAGTTATTGCTCTTACATAAGTAATTAGCACAAATGGAATGACAACTATTGATAGTAAAATATGTGAAATTAATATAAAAAAATATACATATTTAATAGTCCCTTCTCCTCCAAACTTTGTAGAATCGCTGGTCATATGGTAAGCTACATACATTACTAAAAAGAGTATGGAAAGTACTATGGCAAACTTCATTAAATTTTCATGAAACTTTACTTTCTTATTTTTTATTGCCCAAAATGCTGTTATTAGCAATAATGCTGTAAAGCCATTTATTGAAGCGTAAATTGGAGGTAAAAAAGTTAAAGGTTTGACATTTGGAATTTTAATACCAAAAAGAACAGCAACCACTAATGGAATGGTAATGGTTAGCACAACTATCCATTTGTTATATTTTTTTTCTTCGGAAGTATTTTCAATTTTATTCATTAATAATCTAGCATTAAATAATTCCTTTTACTTCTCGACTCCGCTCGAAGTGACAGTTCAAGGTGTTATTTTTTTAACTGTCAATAACTACTCCTTAAGTAGTTTTTTTATGTCTTCTTTTAACATGGTAATCTCTTCTTTGTATCCGTCATCATCCATCTTTTCTTCTTCAGAAATAATTCCATTATAATATATTAAAGGATTTCCAGATTCAGTTATTCTGGAACGGATAAATCCGTTTTTATCTATTAACGCAAAATTTCCAGAATGTTCAAAACCACCTTCAACCTCATCATCTTTAGCTGTATATAAATTGAAACCTTCGTTAGCTAATTTGTAAATAGTATCAATATCTCCAGTCATTAAATGCCAATTTGGGTTTGTAATTCCGTATTGCTTTGTATATTGTTTTAAAACTTCTGGTGTGTCATACTTTGGATTTATAGTAAACGATGCAACTCCAAAATTTTCAACATCTTTAAAGCTATTTTGAATTTGCACCAAGTTTCTATTCATTTTTGGACAAATAGTAGGACATGTTGTAAAAAAAAATTCTACAACATACACTTTGCCTTCAAAATTATCATTAGTAATTGTTTTTCCGTCTTGATTAGTAAAACTAAATGCTGGTACTTTTTTTGGTTCTCCATTAATATTTAAAAACATTAAATCTGAAACATACTCTTTCTTATTAGTTTGGTCGCTTCTATTTTCAGTACGCATAATATCGTCATTGGTAATTCTGTCAACAATTCTTGGAATGAAAATAATACCAAACACTAAAATAATTAGTGCTATCCCAACGTATGAATAATTAGTTTTTTTCATCTGTTTAAAATTTTTTAGCAGTAAATAATATGCAAAAAATTTCTACACATTCAGGAACTGCTTTGCTCTCACATAAATTTATTATAATCATATCCCTTTGATTATTTTTGATGAAAAAAATTCATGTTCGTTTCATCTTATTTTTTTAAATCGTCTGCTCTTCTTGTGGTGGAATCAAACTTACCCTTTCGTTTTTGTCTATATTCTGTAAATAAAATACGCATGTCATCTCCCATTTTATTTTTAATTTCTGCAATTTGAATACAATTATAAGAGTTTAGCCCATAAACTGGAGTGTTCTTTTCTTTCTCTCTATCTGTTCTATCGTCCAGTCTCCCTCTTTGGTTTAAATCTTTATCTATAATGAATACATTATTGGTCGATAAGTTTACATCTAATCCTTGTTTTGAAGATAAACTATTATATACTTTTTTTATCTGATTTTCATTAGCATAAACAAAATGCCAATACTTAAGTTCATCGTGTTGATATAGCTCTTTTTTTAAAAGTTTTATTTGTTCTTGAGTATCTTCTGAAACTAACATTAAAACCTGAAACCGTTTGAATCCTTTAAACTTATCGTAGATTAATTCCTTTAAGTTTAACGCCATAATAGTATTTTCTATTGGCTTTATTCCTAAAAATCCTATTACTGTTAAATTTCCCTCTAGTTGTATTTCAGAACTTTTGTCAAAACCAGAAATATCTAACACATTCTCTTTAACAATATCTAATGCGTTATAATTATGGCTTGATGGATATAAAAACAATAAAAAAAGAACAGGGAGGAAGAATAATAATCCTAGAATTAATGGCTTTTTAAAGCTTCTTTTTTTCATGTTACAAAGGTAAATATCTTTGGGATATGCTTACGTGGTATTCAGCACTTTTTTTTAAATTGCAAAACAAGCTTCGATGTATCAAACTTGATATCCCAATAGCTATTGGGACGACTATGTTATTTTAAATTTATCTTCCTTTGGCGAATTCTTCAAAATAGAGTTTCAAAAATAAAAAAGACGATTAAAAAAACCGCCTTAAAATATTATTTAATGTGCTTAAAAGTCACGTTTCATGTAACCTGTATCATACACATCGAAAACATAACCACCTTCTAGTAAAACAATAAACAATAGATAACAAACTAAAAATATTGCTGTCCAAACCACTAAACGACGCAAAGTTTTAGTTTCGTCTCTCATATGCATAAAGTCCCATGTAATATAGTATGCTTTTACTAAAGTTAGAATGATAAATATCCAATTAAGGATTTTCAGTCCTAAAAATTTAGACAACAAAGCTTCTGGCTTAGATAACCCTAAAGCAACCTCTACTGTTGTTACAATTGACAATAAAATTAATACTCCCCAAATTTTTTGAGTGTTGGATTTAAACTTTATTAAACCTCTTAATATTTCTAATTTATGTGTATTCTCTGCCATTTTAAATTAAATTATTTATTAAACCAAATAGAAGAATGTAAATATGAATACCCAAACCAAATCTACAAAGTGCCAGTAAAGTCCAACCTTTTCTACCATTTCGTAGCTTTTTCTGCGTTCGTATGTTCCAAGAATTACATTGAAGAGAATGATAATATTAATCATTACTCCAGAAAACACGTGAAATCCGTGAAATCCTGTAATAAAGAAGAAAAAATCTGCAAATAATGGTGTGCCATATTCATTTACATGCAAATTAGCTCCTTCTACAACAATTTTACCGTTATCCTTAAGCTGTTTTAAAGATTCTTCTCTGGAAAGGATTGTTTTTTCACCTTCTTCATTTATAATTTGAGTTCTAACTAACACATTATCATGCGACTCTAATCCTTTTATAACTTCCTCAATAGTATATGTTGGCTGTGTATCTTCACTTTGATACCATAATCCATTTTTACCTTCGTGAGCAATCCTTCCATCGTGGTCGGCTACTACAAAATCTCTTAATGCTACTTGGTGTTCATCTTCAGCATTTACAAATTGTAAAATATTACCTCCATTAGTCTGTACTGCTCCATAATCGCCTTTAATAAATGTTGACCATTCCCATGCTTGTGAGCCAACAAACACAGCACCAAATATAATTGTAAGAAGCAAGTAAAAAGTTACTTTGGCTTTTTTCATTTCATGTCCTGCATCGACTGCTAATACCATCGTTACAGAAGATATAATTAAAACAAAGGTCATGAATGCCACATAAACCATTGGTAATTCCCCATGATAAAAAGGAACATGCGTAAATACTTCGTCGGCAATTGGCCAGGAATCTATAAACTTAAATCTAGAAAAACCATAAGCTGCTAAAAATCCTGAAAAGGTTAATGCATCTGAAACAATAAAAAACCACATCATCATTTTACCATAACTTGCATTAAGAGGTTTATTGCCTCCTCCCCAAGTTTTACCTTCTGTTTCAGTACTTACAACAGTATTATCCATAAATGAAATTTATTTAAAAAAAGTTGAACAAAAATAATCAAATTATTTATCTAAAGAAATATCCGTGTCTAAATTTTGGATAGGCTAACAAATGCACTATTTAGATACGCAATGAGCCTTTTAAAAACTAACCTATAAAATATAAAAATAAAAACAGGTATATCCACAGTATATCTACAAAATGCCAATAGGTTGCAGCCAGTTCAAAACCAAGCATTTTTTTAACACTATATTTTTGTTTGAAATGATTATAAATTACTACTAACAAGCAAATTAAGCCTACTGCAACATGCAAAATATGTACAAATGCAATAACAAAAATAAATGTCATTGTAATATTACTTGTCGGTCCTGTAAAATTATATCCTGATTCTATAATTTGATTAAATCCTGAAAATTGATTGTAAATAAATACAAGACCTAATACTAAAGTAATCCACAACCAAACAGTCGTTGCTTGTCTCTTATTATCTTTTAATGCTCTCTTTGCCATAATAAAAGTAAGACTGCTAATAATAATTACGATTACGCTTATTGCAAAAGCATTAGGTAAATGAAAATCTGCTAACCAATCTTCTCTTGAGCGACTAACCACAAATGCACTTGTCCAACCTGCAAAAGACATAATTAGTGATACGATACCAAACCAAAGCATCATTTTTTTTGCACGATTCTTTTTCTCTTCTAAAGTTCCTTCTGTTAAATCCATCTTATCTTATAAATTTATCTAAAACATAAACTATTTGCACAAGTGTAATATATATAACACTTGCTAACATTAATTGTCTTGCTGCTGTTTCAGTCATTTTTTTAAATAACTGAAAGGCATAATACAACATCATCAATCCTATTAAAAATACAATTATAGCTCCAACGATGCTTAAATGCAACTTCCCTGTAAACCCAAAAACCGGAATTATAGACACTATAATTGTCCAAACGGTGTATAAAATAGTTTGAACTGCTGTCCCTTTATCTTGTTTCCCAGTAGGCAGCATATTAAATCCTGCTTTTTGGTAATCCTTATGCAAAAACCACCCAATTGCCCAAAAATGTGGAAATTGCCAAAAGAATTGTAGCATGAATAAAATGCCAGGTTCTATACCAAAATCATCTGTTGCTGCAACCCAACCCAACATAAAAGGAATAGCTCCAGGAATAGCACCAACAAAAACAGATAATGGTGTTTTTGTTTTTAATGGTGTATAAGCACTCGTATATATAAAAATTGAAATCGCGCCAAACATTGCTGTTTGTGGATTAATAATGTATAAAATGATAATTCCAAAAGCAGTAAAAACCGAAGCAATAATAAATGCTGTATTTACAGACATTCTTCCAGCAGGAATTGGTCTGTTTTTGGTGCGTTCCATTAATGCATCTAAATCTCTTTCTATAATTTGATTGAAGGCATTAGATGCTCCTACCATAAAATAACCTCCGAAAGCTAGTAATATTAAGGTGTAAAAACTTACTGTATCTGCTCCTAATAAATAACCAGCGAGTGATGAAAACACAACGCTTAAAGACAGTCTTATTTTAGTAATTTCTTTAAAATCAGAAATTATAGACCCTATTGAAAAAGAAGCATTGGTTGAGCTCGACATGAATTATACTGCACTATTATATTGCGATGCCAAATATACTTTGAAAAAAAATTATGAGCAATTTAAAACAAAAGTAAATAAGCGTTTTACATCTTCTCTTTATAAGTTTTGTATATTTAATGAATCCAACTGATAATTCATAACGTATGAAATCTTTACAAAAACTAATGTTGCCCTTTTTTTGCTTTTTTGGTGTATTAATTTATGCCCAAAATTTTGATGATGTAACTATCGAAACTATTAAACTTTCAGATAAGGTGTATATGCTTACTGGTTATGGAGGAAATATTGGTGTTTCGGTAGGCGATGATGGCGTTTTTGTTATCGACGACCAGTTTGCGACATTAACACCAAAAATTGTAGCTGCAATAAAAACATTAAGTGATAAGCCTATTCAATTTTTAGTAAATACACATTGGCATGGAGATCATTCTGGAGGAAACGAAAACTTTAACAAGCTAGGAGTCACTATTATTGCACATGATAATGTTAGAAAGCGTTTGGCTGAAACTCCAAATCGTGATAATACGATGCGCCCAAATGAAGCACTTCCTGTAATTACGTTTAACGATAAATTAAGCATACATATAAATGGTGAAAAGGTCAAAATTTTTCATGTTCACGATGCACATACAGATGGTGATGCACTACTCTATTTTACCAAAAGTAATGTTTTACATACTGGAGACCTTTATTTTAATGGTATATATCCTTATATAGATTTAGGTTCTGGCGGAAGTGTTAATGGATATATTGATGCTGTAAAGCAAACTTTAAAGCTCATTAACGAAGACACTAAAATTATTCCTGGACATGGAAAAACATCTAATAAAGCAGAGTATAATGATTTCTTAACTATGTTAAAATCTTTGAAAGCTAAAGTTTTAACTGAAATTGAAAACGGTAAAACAGAAGAAGACATTGCAGCAAATACTGCAATTACCAAAACTTATGACGATTTAGGTTATAGCTGGAATTTTATTTCTTCCAAAAAAATAAGACGTGCTTTTTATAAAAGTTTGAAGGAGTAATAATTTAAAAATCGAAATACCAATTAAATAAATCTGTTCTTATTCCTAAACTAAACCAAACTGTACTATTCTTAAAAGTATTAATGGTTTCGGCTTCTGGGTTAAAGTTTCTGTAACTTATATTGGCAAACAGCTTTAAATTTGTTGCAGGATTAATTAAATACCCTGTATGCAATTCGGCATGAAACACATTAGCCTTTAATCCTTGTCCAACTGTTACTCCAGCATCAAAAGGTCTATCGTTATAATCTCTATAGATATCGCCACCATAACTAAAATTATCTGTACCATCATTAACATCGAAACCTTTAACTCCAAACACCAATTTAGCGTCAGCAAACCATCTGTTGTAATGGTATCGTCCAATTATTATAGCTTCACTAAAATTGGAACCCCAAAGATGAGCCATCGATTGATTGTTGTGCCCATAATTTAATACAATAGTATTGTGTGAATAAGTATAAGGTCTCACACGATTGTACTCTACTTGTAACATTAAATTATTAACCATAAAAGCATTAAAATATTTTGCTCCAATTTGATATCCGAATTTATTCTTCCAGCTTTTTTCGCCACCTTTAATATCACCTAAAGAAAACTCGTCTAAAATAAACTGGCTATATATATTTATGTTATCATTCCATTTATACTTGGCTGAAGCTCCTACAATAGCATTCCCAGCGTCTGATCCTGTATCAAACTCAATGGCACGTAAAAAAATAATCGGATTTAAATAATTTATATCAAAACCTCTATCGTTTGAATTTGTCCAAATAACTGATTCAAACAATCCTAAATTAAACCTTTTTGAAACATTCCAACTCAAATAATGATTTGCCATATATTTGGTCAAAAAAGCGCCATCTTCTTCAACTTCTGGTCTAATATCCTTTAACACCAGCCATATATTAGTGTATTTAATTTTCCAGAAATTTGTGTTCAATTTTAAAAATGGTGAAGGAATTGCTACATCACTTAAAAATAAAGAACGATACCCATCTCCTATGAAATTTTTACCATGTCCAAATTGAATATTTAAAAACGATGTTGGTGAATACGACAAATAAGCTTCTGCTACAGGATAATCATAGGCATCTTTTTTAAAACTTTTTGCTATACTTCGCCCTGGAATAATTGTAGGCCCTGAAGTGTTTATAAACTTTGAAAACTCATTATAATATTGTGCAAAACGTCCTTGGCTTTCATAAACTGAAGCCGAAAAACTAAACTTTTTTCCTAAGCCTCCTTGCACATAAATACCACGTGTGTTATTAAAGGTTGTGTTAAAATCCGAATCGGTATCTTTCCCGACTTGCAAATCAAAAATTGGATCTATAGTAAACCAATAGTTTTTACTTTGTACTTGAACCAAATGTTCATTAAACAGTTTGCGCCCAGACCAAGTTGATACATTTTTATTTAGTTTTCCATTTTCAGCTTCAAAATCGTAATAATTAGAGACTTCTTGATACACAAATGGTTTTGAAGCTGTATGGCTATTAGTCCCAACTAAATTCAGATTTCTATCAAACCTTGAATACGCTTGATGCGTAAACGGAATATTTAACTGGCTTTTATATTCTAAATCTTTATAAGGCACAAGAGATTTATTAACACTATCGTATTCTTTTTTGGCTTGCCTTTCTATTTCTGAAATTGGATTAGCTCCTTTCAGATTATTTTCATTGAGTTTTGTTAAATCTGGATCTACTAACGGAATATTAATTTGAAAAGAATATTGCTTATAGGTTGCCCTCCCATTATAAGTGGCTGGTTTTATTTTTGTTAGCTTACCAAACACGCGTTTAGCTTCGGTTTTAAGCTCATCGTAAATGGCATCCACATATAAAACGACAAAATTGCCTTTTGCATCGACCTCGAACAAAACAACAATATCGCCTTTATAGTTTTCGTCTGTTACAATTTGTGGGATTTTAAAATTGTTAAATACAAATTGAGACACCTTTTGATTAAAACAAGACTTAAGAGATTCTATTTTTTGAGTTTCACATTCAGGAAAAACTGGTGGTTTTTCGTAATTAGCAATGTCTTGTGCAAACACATTTATTTGTATAGCGCATAAAATAAGTAGGAAGAATTTCTTCATCTTCTATTGAAAAAATTTTGTTTGACGAAAGATACTGCTTTTTGATTATATGTAGCAAAAAAAACCGTTACCAAATGGTAACGGGATTTTGAATATATTGATTTCTATCTTCACTTCGACTGCGCTCAGTGAGACAAAAAATTAATCTTGAACTTGAAATATAATTGGTAAAGAGTATGGTACATTTACTGCTTTTCCTCTTTGCTTACCAGGTTTCATTTTTGGGAGTAAATTAATTACGCGTGCTGCTTCTTTTTCTAGTCTTGGATGAGGTGCTCTAGAGCGAACTCCAGTAACATTTCCGTATTTATCTATTTTAAAAACAACGTTTATACGCTGTCTTCCTGTGAGTCCTAAATCTCCAGCTAAATCTGTATTAAACTTCTTTTGCACAAATTTATTTATCTTATCAGACATACATTTTCTTTTTGCATCGTTATTTCCTTTTTCGCAACCTGGATAAATTGGAACATTCTCGATAACATGAAAAGGTACGTCTATATCCTCTTCTACTTCTTCTACTTCTACTTCTTCTATTTCAATAATTTCTTCTTCTTCAGAAGTTTCTGTAGATTCTATTACGGTTTCCTCTATCTCTTCTTCATCTTCTACAATTTCAATAACTTCTGGAGCTGCTGGAGGAGGAGGAGGAGGAGGAGGAGTTTTAATTTGTTCAGTAATTGGCACCTCTTCATCATCTAATTCGTCCATGTTCAACTGACCTATATCAATAGCGTCCTTATCGTAAGTTTTGTGATTAATAGCAAAGTTTGTTATAAACAACATTAGTGCTAGACCTACAGCAAAATAAATTGATCCATTTCGCCTTACATCTGCTTTTGGATTTTTTTTAAGTTCCATAATTTGTTTTGTTTTCGAGATTGGTAAAATAACCAATAATTTACTAAAAAAGCAAGGGTTTATAAATTTTTAACGATTGTCCTGTTTCTTATAACAAGAAAAAGTGATGCTATAATAACTCCAATGCAGTTTGCAAAAACATCTAAAATGTCAAAATTCCTTACCATTGTTAACTGTCCTTGTAATACTTCAATAATTATACCATAAATAATTGAGCATAGTGCTGCAATAAAAATTGGCTTTACTTTTTTAAAACTATTAAGTGTAAAATACCATAACAAAACTAGCAGTCCATAAGCTAATGCATGAAAGATCTTATCGTCGTAATTAGTGCCTAATTTAGGTAGCGATTTAATAGCTATTAAACTAAAAACTGTTAAAACAATTGTGTAACCAATTGCCAGTAATAATATTACTTTTTTAGGCACTTATAATTGCTTTATAATCTTCGGCTGAAAGTAAATCGTCTAATTGAGAAACATCCGAACATTTCACTTTAATCATCCATCCTTCTCCATAAGGATCACTATTTACTTTTTCCGGTTCGTCTTCTAGTGTTTCATTAAATGCTATAATCTCTCCAGATACAGGCAAAAATAAATCGGAAACCGTTTTTACTGCTTCAACAGTTCCAAACACTTCTTCTATTTCTAAAGTTTCGTCTAAAGTTTCGACTTCAACATAAACAATATCTCCTAATTCGCTTTGGGCAAAATCAGTAATTCCTATTGTAATTGTATCTCCTTCTACTTTAATCCATTCATGATCTTTTGTATATTTTAATTCTGACGGAATGTTCATAATTTATTTTTTTACTGTAAATATGTTAGTTGTTAATTTCCAAAATTATAGCGTAAGGTAAGTCCTGAACGTATTGTTGTTTGTGGGAATGCGGTTGATATTGCGTACTCTGAAAATGAATAATCAAAATAGAAAATACCTGTTAATGCTTTACTAAACGCATAATCTGCCGAATATTTAAAACTCCAAATAGTTTGTCCTGAAGTTACTTGATTATTGTCTAAATCTAAATATCTAATAATCGTTTTATTCTCTCTTACAGAAATATCTGCTTTCATGTTTAAATCGCTTTTAACTATTTGTCTTGGTCCTGCAATTTGTGATCTAATTTTAACATCTTTTATTCTGTAACCTAAACCTATAATATATTCGTAACCTTGAATTTCGGTCAATAAATTATTATCGAAACTTAATGATAATAAACGATCTTTTTTAATTTCTGCTAGAATTTTAAGAGAGTTTTTCATTTCAAAATCAATCTTAATTAATGGGCTGAACTGCTCCATAAGATTAATATTACTAAACAAAGTTTCGTTCTTATAATTTCCAGCCTGATCTAACACATTAGTATTTTGCGCTGTATAATCTAAACTTTTATTTGCTGCATTAAAATCTAGATTTGTTCTAAACTGATTTATTGTGTAAGTAGAATTATAACCATGAGTTACAGAAAAACGTTTAAAATGCTTTTTAAACCATTTAAACTGCATAAATCCTGTGTATTTTAATGTCCAATTTGGTATTGGTACATCTCTAAATGCACTTAATTTTACCTTATTTGCATCTTGTCCAGAATATGCTGCTAATAATGCAGGTAGCAATACTGCCTGATTGGTCTTTCCGTAACCTAAAGGAAAGCTATTTAAGTCGTCATCTTCAAAGTTATTTGGATTAGAAAAATCTACTCCAGCATTTTGTGCCAATCGCCGTGCAATTACTAATCTATTTGCTCTAAAATCTTCAAATGCTGCTGAACCATTCTCATCACTGCTACTAAATGCTGTTTTAATTAACGCTGTTGAAATATTGAAATTTCCAAAAGTGTTTTGAATTAATGAATTGAATTCATTACTAAAACCATCTCCATTTGTATCTAAAGCATTAAAGGTTTCAGTAAAATTTTCGGCATAAGTTCTTCCTCCTGTAAGGTCTATTTTTAAATTTCTAACAGGTTCTATATTTACTGAAAAATTTAAATTTTTAGTTTGATTTTCGGTGTATTGTTGATTAAAGTCTGGAAATACAGTTAACCAACCATTTCTAGCTGCAAGATGCCTTATGTCTCTTTGGCTTCCCAACGTATAACCAAAAGTTGGCTTAAGAGTACCTATAAATCCAGGTGTTTGCAAATAACCAGGTAAATATGTTCCGTTATTTTCTGAATAGTTAAGTTGAATTCTCTTTACACTTGTTACTATGCCTATTGCAGTATTATAAAGTGCATTATTTTTAGTTTTTGTTGTTTGGCTATTATTTGAAGCTTTAGGATTTGGCAAACCTTTATTAGCTCCAGGGCTTCCAGGTGTTAATCTTCTTCTCGTAGTTTTCTTTTTAAGCCCTAAATAATTATAGAGCTTTCTCATATCTAAAGTTGCATTTAGATTATGTGTGTTTGCATTAGAAATTGAATTTCCTAAATCGAAGGTTTGCCCATCAATAGTAAGGTCGCCAAACAAGTCTGATCCTTTATTCCATTGAAAATCTCCAGTATAAGCATAGGTTGCTCTTAAGAAACTTAAGGTAGGTATTTTATGCAATGGTATCTCATAATTTATACCTAGTTGTTGATATTGTCTATTAGGATCTCCTACATCGAAGAATCCATCCCAAACATCTAATGTTGGGTCTTGTTCTCCATTTATAATATCGTCTATAAAATAATTACGCACAATATTATTGTTTGCTGCTGTAAAGTTTAAACGCAATGCATCTGTTATATCGTAATTTACAGTGTATTGAAAATCGAAGGTGTAGTTTCTTCTAAACAATTCTTCTAAACCAATATTAGCGCCTCCCAAATCTGCCTCTCTAAATTTTTGTTTATTAAATTGTCTTATAAAATCTGTATTAAATGAAAAACTTGTAGGTAGTAAATTAAAATTAAAGTCTTTTAATATTTTCCAATATTTCCCTTTAAATAAAGAGTCATTCTTTTTAAATGGTTCAATCTTTATTGGATTAAAATTAAAATTATAATTAGCTCCTACTCTTACAGATTGATCTAAAGCATTTTCGATCTCAAAATCCCGATGTTCTGTTTGATTAAAGGAATAGTTAAATGTTAAATTCTCAACATCGTAAAATCTTGGTGTTCCTTCTCCTGTTCTTTGTTTTCGAACTCCTATAAAATTGATGCTTTGTCGTTTTGTATAATCTTCCGATTGTTTTAAAATAGTTTTTCTTTCTGCACTTGTTTGTGCTGCGTCTAAACGATTTTGCAATTTTATATCTTTATATTGTTGGTCGTATTCTGGTGTAATAAGTGCTTCGCTTTGTCCATAATTAAAAGGAATTTGAATTCCCCATTTTTTTGGCAATAACAGTCCAATATTAATATTTGTTACCACATCGTATTGTTTTACATCTTCTCTACTTCTTTCGTTTGGTCCTTGTTCTAAAGTTCCAAAACCAGCAGTACTTTGCCTTCCTGTTGCACTAATATTCACAAAATCTGCAATATTAGTATCCATACTTACCACAGCTGCCCAACCGCCTTTATTGTCCATATCTGACAGTCGAAGCTCATTAAACCAAGCTTCAACACAAATATCTATATTGTCTTGCCTAGAATTTTTAATGCCAACCATTAAAACTCTTACATCCCCAAAATTTGGATTTCCTTTAATAGCAACACGATGTTGACTGATTTGATAAGGAGAGAACTCTGGTACTGGAGCTTCATCCAACACTCCATCTATAACATCGTAAAACGTTGCGTTAACATTACCCAATGTTCCTGTTGAAATTCCTAAAGATTTTATTTTTTCTAGAACTTCTATTGGAAGATTAATTTCGTTTGCCAAAGGCCATACCTCTCTTGGGTCTTGAGAATTACCTCCTGATACTTGTAAAGGCACTTCAATTTGATAGTAATTTTGTGTAAAGTCGTTACCCATTCTAATAAACCCAATAGCTTCGCCATCTGTTAATCCTGGAGTGTCTCCTTCTTCGGCATGAATAAACATTCGCAGCTTTTTAAACTGACGCATATCAATATTAATATTTTTAAATACTGCTCTTGAATCTTCTGCCTCTAACTCACAAGCATTTACTACTAAAGACTGTTCATTTTGTCTAACTATGGTATTATTATTGTTAAACTGTTCTAGCTCAACTCCTGGAGGAATAACATAATTTCCGTCATTTTCTTGTAACCCAATAACACCAACGTTAAATTCTGTACCATCATCGTCAACATTAGGGTCATCACTATCTAGACTCAATTTATAACGTCTCCAATCACTTCTTACCAAATCTAAAGTGGCGAAACGCAATACTGTTTTTTCAGAAAAATCTTTTAAAAACAAACGTGTAAAACGAATGGATCTAAAATCTTTAATGCTTCCTACTGTATTCGTTGGTCCTGTTAATGGAATTCTAAATTGATACCATCTAATGTCTGCAGTATTGCCATTTGGTAAGGTTACGTTTTCAGTTTTTCTATCTACAATAAATTGGTTATTTACATCACCAAGACTTGTTGGTGTAATATCCATTTCATATTCAAAATAACTATCTATGGTGTTCATGGTATTGTCACGATTAATATCCTCAACATCTGGCTGTGTTGTAGAACCACGATTGGTATTTGTAAACGTATCTGGCGAATTTCCTTGTTGACCATTATAAAGCTTATAACGATCAAAAATATTTCCATCTGTATTTAAGAAATAGGTGTAATTATCGTTTGCTGGATCTGCTCCAAATACTGCTCCAAAAATAGAAGTTTCCTCTGCATCATCGTAACCATCCAGCCCAACATCTTGGTTTGTACGTTCTTGACCCAATGAAGAAAAGGCATAAATTAAAGATTGGTTTTGAGGTACTACAGTTTGCCAAGACAGAATTTGAGGCAGTAAACTAATATCACCATCTTCTGGCAATCCATTTTCATATTGTTTTTTCCCATCCTTTAATATATCTTCTGAAATGTTACCGAGATTAAACGTTAATTTACCTCCAGTATTTGTTAGATTATCCAAAAACGGATCTTGTAGCCAAAACTCAATGTATTCTACATTGGCTTGTTCAAAATCGGTTGATGTTAATTGTCTTGTAATTCCAGCCCAAGCTGCATTAGGATTTACGCCATTTTGAGAACCTGAACGAAAATTATAAGGTCCTCTTTCGGTTGGATAATACGCTAAATCTAGTGTAGGAATAATAGTGATTTGTCCTTGTACTAAATCTCTTTGTGGAAAAATTTCATCTATAAAAACACGTCTTGTATATAAATCTGAAACATCATTGTCACTCATTCCTCCTGGTCTTTGGCTACTATAAAAAATAGGATCTACTGTGTACCAATTTAATAGTGCACGATCGTAACCATTTTGAATACCATTATCATCCTCATTTGCATCAACTCCAAGTCCTATAGGACGACTAGATAAAAACCATGATTGTGGCGATAAAAGATCTATAGCGTTTTGAGTGCCTTCAAAATCATCGACATAAGACGTAGATTCACCAGCAAAATCGGATCCTTTTGGTGAGCCTGGAAGTAGGTAAGCAAATTCTCCTCTTACAGATAAATTTGAAGGGACATCAGTATCTATATTTGGTAATTTATTCGCTAAACGTGTTAAAAAAGGAACTTCGGTAGAAAAGTTACCATTAATTCCAAAAATAGAATTGTTTATAGGTTCTGTTCCTAAATTTGCTTTTTGAGTAATTGGTCTTTCATTTAAGTTCAAGTAAGTTGCGCCTAAAACAAAATTTTCGTTAAATTGATGTTCGATATTTAATCCTGTAAAACGCCTAGTTTGTTGACCAAATACTGCATTATTTTCTACAGATACTTGTATAGGTGTATTTGAAGCTTGTAAGGCTGGATCTAATATTTGAACAGTTCCAAACTGATAATTTACTGTGTAATCTACACCTTCTATTAAAACTCTTCCTCCAGCAGTTACTTTAACAGAACCTCTTGGCACATTAAATGCTCCTATAGGAATTCCAGAACCTCCTGAAGATTTATAACGTCCTTTAATTTGAAACTTATTCTTTTCGCCATCTTCTAAAGCTGCTGTTTTGGTTTCTTTATAAAGTGTTCTATAAACGTATTTTTTTTGATTTGCATTATAATCGGTCGAAACGTTTTCATCTCCTTCATAATTTTCACTAATATTTAACCTTAACTTCTCAAATAAATAATTCCCAAATGGTTCTACGTTTGTAAAAATAATTTTTCCGTTTTGTTGAATTACTGTAATGCCAGGAACAAAATCGAAAAAACCATCACCATTTGTTTGCGGATCGTTATTAAAATTTAACTTGTCTAAGTTAAACACTCTCAATAATGGTGTTTCATCTATCGCATCTTGATTAGGTGCAGGTGTTGGAAATGGTGTGCCATCTACTGGAGTAATAAAGTTTAGTGGTGAGGTTTCGGTATAGAAAATATTTAATTTAAAATCTTCTTTGCTTAATTGAAAAGAGCCTGTGTTATAAATGTTCTTCATCATTAAATCCCAAATCGGTTCATCTACATCTGTAACTGTACTTTTAAGCATTTTAAGCACTAGGCTTTTAGTATTAATAATTGGGTTTCCAGTATTAATATCTTCGGTTATATTTGTTGCATCAACACCATCGTTTGCAAATTCTCCTACTTGATATACTTGGTCTCCAACGGTAAACTGAAATGCTACTGCTAAAATTTCATCGTTTTGTAGACGTTGATTTAAAGATATATATCCTAATTGCGTATTTAGGGTATATTCGTTGCCCTGAATTAATTTTTTTGCACTTTCCAATTTACCATAATCGAATCCCTCGTTTACTCCAGCAACTAAAATTCCTGCTTGTACAGTGGAAACATCTCTTATCGCTTCTGTAATTTGTGATCCTGCTCCACCAATGTTTGTTGGATCGTAAGCATTATTAGGGTTATCTGGAAAAGCATTAGGGTTGGGATTTAATATGTTTACCGCAGAACCAACAATATTAGTTTCTCCTAAATCTTGAAGTGCTACAATGTTTCTTACATTTTCAGTTTGCGTAGTTCGATTAGTTACCCAAACTTCAATTCTTGTAATTTGCAACCCTTGATTATTTATATAAGGGTATGTTTCTAAAGCTTCATCGTACTTCTCTCTAAAATATTGGGATAGGAAAAAATGTCGATTCTCGTCATAATCTAATCCAAAGAAATCAAATTCTTCAAGAGTGCCTCCGCCTTGAGAAACCACAGTACGTGTTTCAGATTTTTGTTCAGAAAAGACTCCTGTTATCTTTGTTTTTCCAAATTGAAATTGGGTTTTTACTCCAAAAAGGCTTTGTGCTCCAGAAATTAAAGAACTGTTTAGCGGCATACTTACATTACCTACTTCAATTTTTTGAAGAATATCATCTTCGGTTGGTGTGTATTCTAGCTTAAATAAATTTTGAAAATCGAATGTTGATTGGGTGTCGTAATTAGTTGTAATTTGTAAACGTGTACCTACTTTACCTAACAAACTTAAACTGATTCGCTGATCGAAATCGAAAGTAAAATTATTTCTGTTTCTTGGTGAAAATGACGGATTGTCTTGTTTGGTGAATAAAACACCTAAATCCATTTCTACCGATCCTTGAGGTATAACTTCAATAGTATTGCCTCCAAAAATACTTTCAAAAAAATTGGAGTTTACATAGAGTTCTGGGATAAGATTTTTTTGTAATTCTTCCGATCCTTCTTTTTTTCCATCAAAAGCATCAATTTTTTGTTTATAATAATTTCTTAAATTTTCTTGAGCAAGTAACTTATAATATTCGGCTGGCGACAATATTAATGGATAGTTAATATTAAAATTTCCTATGCTTTCTGTATATATATATCTATCAGTTTTTGGGTCGTAAGTATATTTTGATACTATACTGTTTGGATTAGGCATTAACAAGTTACTAAAAGAAAATCCTGTACTTGTTGAATCTTTTACAGTTGCATTTGGTGTTTGTTGTGCAAAAATTATCACACAAGAAAACAACATAAGACAAGTAAGCACATATTGTATGGCAGATTTATAAAATGTGTGATTGGTAGTCTTCAATATTAATTATAATTTTTTTAAAGCTTCTTTTATTATAGTTTCAACATTAGCGTCCTGATTTGCAGCAATTATTTTATCTACAACGTGATCGGATTGTTTCTTAGTAAAGCCAAGAACTTCTAAAGCAGATAACGCTTCTTCTTTATTAGTATTGCTCTGCGAAATTGAACCTTCATCTATATCGTAAATCTTTAAAACTTTATCTTTTAATTCTATTATTACACGTTGCGCTGTTTTTAATCCAATTCCTTTTACAGATTGTATTAATGCAACGTCTTCTATAGCAATACCTTCTCTAACTTGTTTAGGAGTTAAAGAAGATAACATAGTGCGTGCAATATTAGTTCCTATGCCACTAACAGAAATCAGCAAACGAAAAATTTCTCTTTCCGAAATTGAAGAGAAGCCATATAATGTATGAGAATCTTCCTTTACGTGCAAATGCGTATAAAGTCGTAAATTTTCTTGATTAGAAATTTGAGAATATGTATGCAAAGAAATGTTTAAATAATAACCAACTCCATTACAATCTATCACAACATTTGTAGGATTTTTTTCTGTGAGCTTTCCTTGTATATGAGTAATCATTAATAGCGTTTTGTTATCGTCTCAAATGTAATAAAATTATTATACATAATTATACCTATTAAACATGAAAATAGTGAGGTAATTAAAGGGTGTTTATTATTCTAAACCTATTGTTCTATTTAAGATACTAGACCGCTTCGCTTTCAGAACAAAAAATAAAGACTGAATTGTATTTAATTGACAATCATTTCAGTTTTTTAATTTATTTTTTCAGAACAAATATAATTTCTAAAATAGAAAAGCAAGATGTACAGAATGTAATACTTTCTGTAAGCTGTAGTATCATTATCAATAATGAGTATTCTAACTTTATTAATCGAAAACTAATGTTTATTTTTCTCTTTTCTGTTTCTTTTGTGCGTCGATTACAGCAATGGCTGTCATGTTTACAATTTCATCTACACTAGCGTCTAATTGCAAAATATGAACAGGTTTTTTCATTCCCATCATAATTGGACCAATATTTTCGGATTGGTTGAGTTCTTTAAGAAGTTTGTATGTAATATTTGCCGCATCTAAATTAGGAAATATAAGCGTGTTTACTTTTTTATCGGCTAGTTTAGAAAATGGAAAACGCTCTCGACGCATTTTTCTATTTAAAGCAAAATCTGTTTGCAACTCACCATCTACAATTAGGTTTGGTGAATAACGATGTAAATAGGATACTGCATCTCTAACTTTTGAAGCCTTTTCATTGCCTGATGATCCAAAATTAGAATACGATATCATTGCTACAATAGGCTCAATTCCAAACATCTTTACAGTTGTAGCTGTCATTTGAGCTATTTTTGCCAAATCTTTTGCTGTTGGGTCTATATTAATTGAAGTATCACTTAAAAACAGAGGTCCGCTTTGAGTCATTAAAACGTTTGTTGTTGCAATTCTTGTAGCTCCTTTTTCTAGGCCTATTAATTCTAACATTGGTTTTACAACTGATGGATAATTTCTAGAATAACCAGAAATTAAAGCGTCTGCATCACCTTCATTAACCATCATTGCAGCATAATAGTTGCGTTCTCTCAATAACTTTCTAGCAGAATGCTGTGTAATACCCCGTCTTTTACGTTGTTTCCAATATATCTCTGCGTAATCATTTTTATGCTCTTTTTCAGCATCGCTTTTAGGATCAATTATAGTTACTTCAGCATCAAATTCTAGTTCTTTTTTTAAGTTTTCAATTTTCTCTCGCCGACCTAATAATATAGGAATTGCAATACCTTCTTCATAAACTATTTGAGCAGCTTTTAAAACTTGTAATTGATCTGCTTCTGCAAAAACTACACGTTTAGGTTCTAACTTAGCTCTGTTATGCAATAGCCTAACTAACTTATTATCGCTTCCTAACCTCTCAAGAAGTGACTCTTCATATTCCTTCCAATCTTCAATTGGTTCTTTAGCAACACCACTATCCATAGCTGCTTTAGCTACTGCTAGAGGCACAACAGCTATTAGTCTAGGATCGAAAGGTTTAGGTATAATATAATCTTTCCCAAAAGTTAGTCTTGTTTCTCTATAGGCAACATTTACTTGCTCTGGAACAGGCTCTTTTGCTAAATTTGAAAGTGCTATTACAGCAGCTTTTTTCATAGCTTCATTAATTCCTGTTGCACGAACATCAAGAGCTCCTCTAAAAATAAACGGAAATCCTAAAACATTATTTACTTGGTTTGGATGATCACTACGACCAGTTGCCATAATTATATCATCGCGAGTATCGATCGCAAGTTGGTATGGAATTTCTGGATCTGGATTAGCCATGGCAAAAACAATTGAATCTTTAGCCATTGCTTTTATCATTTTAGGAGTTACTATGTTTGCAATTGATAGACCAATAAACACATCGGCATCTTTCATTGCTTCATCTAGCGTACTAATTTTTCTATCTGTTGCAAATTCGGCTTTTTGTGAGCTTAAGTTTTCTCGATCTTTTCTAATTACACCTTTACTGTCTAACATCACAATATTATCTTTCTTTGCTCCAAAAGATTTATATAATCGTGTGCATGAAATGGCTGCTGCTCCAGCTCCACTTACTACTATTTTTACATCTTCAATCTTTTTTTCTGAAATCTCTAAAGCATTTAACAATGCTGCTGCCGATATTATTGCTGTGCCATGTTGGTCGTCGTGCATGACAGGAATATCCAGTTCTTCTTTTAACCTTCTTTCAATTTCAAAAGCTTCAGGAGCTTTAATATCTTCTAAATTAATTCCTCCAAAAGTTGGTGCAATATGTTTTACTGTTTGAACAAATTCTTCAATATTTTCAGTATCTATTTCAATATCAAAAACATCTATATCTGCAAAAATTTTGAATAATAATCCTTTCCCTTCCATTACAGGTTTAGAGGCTTCAGGACCAATATTGCCAAGCCCTAAAACTGCTGTTCCGTTAGAAATTACAGCAACCAAATTACCTTTTGCAGTATATTTATAAGCATTGCTTTTATCTTTTTCGATTTCCAGACAAGGTTCTGCTACTCCTGGAGAATATGCTAAAGACAAATCTCTTTGCGTTGCATATTTTTTTGTTGGTACGACTTTAATTTTCCCTGGAGTTGGTTTGGCGTGATAGTTTAGGGCTTCGAGACGTTTACTTTGCTTACTCATAAAACTGGATTAATATGAATTTACAAATGTAAGTGTTTTAAGAGAATGGAGAATAGAAAAAAGAAAATAGACTTAATTATTCTGTGTCTAAAGTTAAAAGTATTTAAAGTGAATGCTCTTTAACTAAAATTAAACTTTAGAATTTCTTTATTATTTTTTAGTTAGCTCAACTTGATTGGACACACCGAATAATCTGTTAGTGTCTGGATTTTTTCATAATTGAATATCTTTAAGTACTAATTAGTTACATAAATTTCAACTTTTCAAAAATTCAATATTTCTCCTTAATCCCGAAAATTTAGTCCGTTTTACTGCTGAATCTTTAAATAGTTTTTTGAATATATCTTCGGTAATTTCTTCCCAATCTTTTTTCGTCATTGAAAGTAACTCTGGATGCGGATTAAAAAGTGGTTCCTGATGTGGTTTTGAAAAACGATTCCAAGGGCAAACGTCCTGACATATATCGCAACCAAACATCCAATCGTCAAATTGTCCTTTAAATTCTGTTGGAATATTGTCTTTTAGTTCTATTGTAAAATATGAAATACATTTGCTGCCATCTACCACATAAGGTTCAGTTATTGCTTGTGTTGGGCATGCTTCTATACAGGCTGTACATGTCCCACAATGGTCTGTTACAGTCATATCATATTCTAGTTCTAAATCAATAATTAATTCTGCAATAAAATAAAATGAGCCTACTTGCTCAGTTAATAAATTACTATGCTTCCCGATCCATCCTAAACCTGATTTTGCTGCCCAAGCTTTATCAAGAACTGGAGCAGAATCTACAAAAGCTCTTCCATACACCTCACCAATTTCATCTTGAATGAATTGCAATAATTGTTTGAGTTTATCTTTAATTACAAAATGATAATCGATTCCGTAAGCGTATTTTGACAATTTAAAACTGTTTATATTTTGCTCTTCTTGTGGATAATAATTTAATAATAAGGAAATAACGCTTTTTGAATCCTGTACCAATTTTGTTGGATCTAAACGTTTGTCGAAATGATTTTCCATATACTGCATTTTGCCATGCATATTATGGTTTAACCAGTTTTCCAAACGTGGTGCTTCTTCCTCTAAAAAGGCTGCTTTACTAATGCCACAAGACAAAAAACCGAGGCGTTTGGCTTCGGTTTTTATGAGATTGGTATGATTTTGATTGGAGATCATATTAATGAAATTCCTGCCTTCGCAGGAATGACAAATGAAACTAAAACAATCCGCCTTGGGTTGCTCCTTTAGTTCTTCCTAAGTGTTTGTAAGCTAGTTCTGTGACTTCTCTTCCGCGAGGTGTTCGCATAATAAAGCCTTGCTGAATTAAAAAAGGTTCGTAAACTTCTTCAATGGTTTCTACACTTTCGCTTACTGCAGTTGCAATGGTTGTAATACCAACAGGACCGCCTTTAAACTTATCGATAATAGTTGTTAAGATTTTATTATCCATTTCATCCAAACCATGAGCATCTACATTTAGAGCTTCGAGAGCAAACTTGGCTATTTTAATATCTATATTCCCATCGCCTTTTATTTGTGCAAAATCACGAACTCGACGTAACAATGCATTAGAAATTCTAGGTGTACCTCTACTTCTTCCTGCAATTTCAATCGCTGCTTCTATAGAAATAGGGACTTCCAAAATATGTGCGCTACGTTGTACTATTGATGTTAATATTTCGGTATTATAATATTGTAATCTGCTTGTAATCCCGAAACGCGCTCTCATAGGTGCTGTAAGTAATCCCGAACGCGTTGTTGCACCAACTAAAGTAAATGGGTTTAAGTTGATTTGTACCGTTCTGGCATTTGGTCCAGACTCAATCATTATATCGATTTTGTAGTCTTCCATAGCCGAATATAAATACTCTTCTACAATTGGACTTAAACGATGTATTTCATCTATAAACAACACATCTCGTTCTTCAAGATTTGTAAGTAATCCTGCCAAATCTCCCGGTTTATCTATAACAGGTCCAGAAGTTACTTTAATTCCAACGTTTAACTCATTAGCCAAAATATGTGCCAAAGTAGTTTTACCTAATCCTGGTGGACCATGAAATAAAGTATGGTCTAAAGCATCACCTCTTAAGTTTGATGCTTCAACAAATATTTTTAAGTTTTCTAAAATCTGATCTTGACCAGCAAAATCATCGAAAGAAAGTGGTCTTAATGCTCTTTCTATTTCGTTTTCTTCTGGAGAAATATTTTCGCTTGAAGGATTAAGATTTTCGTTCATACTCATTCCCCACGAAAGTGGGAATCCCGTTTAATTAGTTCTTTTATTTTAATTGCATTTAATTATATAAGATTTCCACCTTTGCGGAAAAGATAAAAAGCTACTCATCAAATATAAACAAAAAGCCTTTCTAATCCCGATAGTTATCGGGAGAAAGGCTTTTTATATCGATTTTGAGATTCCTGCCTTCGCAGGAATTTATTAGTGCTGAAGTTCTTCTTCTCCTTCTTTCAATGGAACATTTTGAGGTACAAAATCTTCATCATGTCCTGGTTTACTATAATCGTAAGCCCAACGATGCACATGTGGAATCTCGCCTTCCCAGTTGCCATGAATATGTTTTATTGGTGCTGTCCACTCTAAAGTTGTAGATTTCCAAGGATTTTGCACTGTTTTCTTTCCGTAGAAAATACTGTAGAAGAAATTCCATAAAAACACCAATTGTGCAACGCCTCCTATTAAAGCAAATATAGTAATGATGACATTCACATCAGATAAATCATCAAATAGAGGGAAATTACTATTCGTATAATAACGTCTTGGTAATCCAGCCATTCCTATAAAATGCATGGGGAAAAATACACCATAAGCACAAATTGCAGTAATCCAAAAATGGACATAGCCTAAATTTTTATTAAGCATACGTTTAAACATTTTAGGATACCAATGATAGATGCCTGCAAACATGCCATACAATGCAGAAATGCCCATCACTAAGTGGAAGTGAGCTACTACAAAGTAAGTATCATGAACGTTAATGTCTAAAGCACTATCTCCAAGAATAATTCCTGTTAAACCTCCTGAAATAAATGTAGAAACCAAACCAATAGAAAACAACATTGCAGGATTAAACTGAATATTGCCTTTCCATATCGTGGTAATCCAGTTAAAGGCTTTAATAGCTGAAGGAATTGCAATTAATAAGGTAGTAAATGTAAATACAGAACCTAAAAATGGATTCATTCCTGAAACGAACATATGGTGTCCCCAAACAATTGTAGATAAAAATGCAATTGCTAATATTGCAGCAATCATTGCACGATACCCAAAGATAGGCTTACGAGAATTGGTAGCAATAACTTCTGAAACAATACCCATTGCAGGTAGAATTACAATGTAAACTTCTGGATGTCCTAAAAACCAAAATAGATGCTCGAATAATACAGGAGATCCTCCTTGATAGTGTAAGACTTCACCTTGAATAAATATATCAGACAAGAAGAATGATGTTCCAAAACTTCTATCCATTATTAATAATAATGCTGCAGATAATAAAACTGGGAAAGATACTACGCCTATAATTGCAGTTACCAAAAATGCCCAAATGGTTAATGGCAAACGTGTCATAGACATTCCTTTTGTGCGTAAATTTATAATGGTAACAATATAATTTAACGAAGCTAATAATGAGGATGCTATAAATATTGCCATAGAAACCAACCATAAAGTCATACCCATTCCAGAACCTGCTTGTGCTAATGGTAATGCGCTTAAAGGCGGATAAATAGTCCAACCTGCTGATGCTGGTCCAGCTTCAACAAATAGCGAAATTATCATAACTACACTAGATAAGAAAAACATCCAATACGAAATCATATTAAGAAGTCCTGATGCCATATCTCTTGCACCAATTTGCAGTGGAATTAATAAATTACTAAACGTTCCGCTTAATCCAGCAGTAAGTACAAAGAATACCATGATTGTACCATGTATGGTTACTAATGCTAAATAAATATCGGCATCCATAACGCCATCTGGTGCCCATTTACCCAATAGTGCTTCAAAGATTACATTAGGTTCTTCAGGCCATGCAATTTGCATACGAATCATAAGTGACATTATTACACCAATAACTCCCATAATTGTACCTGTAATAAGGTACTGTTTTGCAATCATTTTATGATCTTGACTAAATATATATTTAGTAACAAAGGTCTCTTTATGATGATGTCCACAATCGTCGTGTGCGTGAGTATCTGCGTGTTCTGACATAATCTATATTTGTTTTATAATCTTAAGTTATCTTTTAATTTTGAACCAACGAATTTTTAAATAATTTTTGCTCCTTTATCCAAGCATCATACTCCTCTTGTGTTTCCACAATAATTTTCATTTGCATATTGTAATGCGACTTACCACAAATTTTATTACACAATAACAAGTAATCAAATTCGTAAGGCTCTAAAGGTTCTTCTCCTTTTTCGACTAAAGCTTTGCTGTTTTCTATTCGTATTCTATTAATATTAGCAACTTTGTCAATCATTTCAGGAGTTTGTCTCATCTCTGCAGTAGTTACTGTTGGTGTAAAACCAAATTGAGTAATCATGCCTGGAACACAATTCATCTGTGCTCTAAAATGAGGCATATATGCAGAGTGTAAAACATCTTGCGAACGCATTTTAAATAGGACTAACTTACCAACTGGCAAGTGAACTTCTGTAGTAATTATATCATCTTGAGCATTAGGATCGGACTCATCTACACCTAAAATATTAGCTCTATTGATATCTATTAATCTAACATTTGCCATTCCTAAAGTATTGTCTGTGCCAGCGTAACGAGCTTTCCAGTTAAACTGTTGAGCATATAATTCAATAACTAAAGGATCGTCTTCTTCGCTTACATTCATAATTTCATTCCATGTAAATAATCCATAAATAATTAATCCTGCTAAAGTAATTGTTGGAATAATAGTCCAAATAAATTCTAACTTATCATTATCTGCATAAAACAATGCCTTTCTTCCTTTTTCTCCTTTATACTTAAACGCAAAATAATGTAATAGAAACTGTGTAATAGTTTGCACGAAAAAAATGAGTGACATTGAGATAATCATTAAATTATCTACTTTCACACCATGTTCTGATGCTGCATTAGACATTAATGGTAAGTCTCCCCATTTTACAAAACATACAATTGTAATGATGTAAATGAAGGCTAAAAAGACCATCATTAAATAACCATTTATTCTATTGTCTTTATCATTAGCCACTTGAGTATTCTCATTATTAGCATTTGCCAAATCAAAGATTTTGACCATTTGCCAAATTGCAACTGTAATAAATATTAAAACTATAATTGTTAATAAAGCAGTCATTTTTGTGTTTCGTCTTTATTTAATTTAATTAATAATGGAAATTTTCACTTTCTTTAATAAACGGGTTTCTTTTTGCAAGAAGTGGTGCTTTTGTTAAAGCTATAAATACTATAAAAAGAAATAATCCTGCAAATAATAATACTGAACTTATCTCTGGAATTCCAATATACCATCTATCTCCAACTGTTGCTGGCATAATCATATTGAATATATCTATATAATGACCTAATAATACTATAATACCAGTTAAAACTATAAACCAAGGAACTCGTTTAAAATCGCTATTCATTAATAGTAAAAATGGAAAAATAAAGTTTAGAATAAGCATACCAAAAAATGGTAAATTATAATCTTCTATTCGTGTTACAAAATAAGTAACTTCTTCGGGAATATTAGCATACCAAATTAACATAAATTGAGAGAACCATAAATAGGTCCAGAAGATACTAAACCCAAACATATACTTGGCTAAATCATGTAAATGGCTATCGTTAACAAACTCTAAATATCCTTTAGCTTTTAAGAAAATTGCTAATAAGGCAATTACTGTAATACCACTTACAATCATACTTGCAAATACATACCAACCAAACAATGTGCTAAACCAATGCGGATCTACACTCATTATCCAATCCCAAGACATCATTGACGATGTATAAATATAGAACACTAAAAATGCTGCCGAAATACGGAATAATTTTTTAAAGTTTCTATTATCTTCGGCAGTATCTTGTGCTATCGAAAACTTACGTGCAAAATATCTATACAAGCTCCATCCTCCAATAAATATTAATCCTCGAATAATGAAACCAGTCATGTTTAAAAATCCTGATTTATTTTGAATTAATTTATCATGTTCTACAACTTCAGGATCCATCCAAACAAATAGGTTGTAATGTCCTATTGTACCAGAAGCAACTGCAATACCTAAAACGATTAATGCTCCAGGAAGTAAATATGCTGTAATGCCTTCCATGACTCTAAAAAGTACTGGAGACCAACCTGCTTGTGATGCAATTTGAATGGCGTAAAAAGCTAATACTCCAAGCGCAATCATCATAAAAAAGAAAGCCGACACATAAAGTGCAGACCAAGGTCTGTTAGCTATTTGATGCTGAACATGTTTAGCATGCTCATCTGCTTTTTGTGCTTCTGTGTGCTCATCAATACTTGTTACAGTTGTTGTTTCTTCAGCATGATCACTACCATGTTCTTCTGCAAGTATTATTTTTACTTCATCTAAAGATTTATGAGATGTCATGAAACCATACCCAACTCCTAAAAATCCTAATACCACTAAGATGATAGAAAATGTCTTTAATTTATTTGAAAACGTGTACATATTGATATATAAACTTTATCTAAACTTATTATTGTAAATCTTCTTTTAATTTTAACACATATTCTACAACTTGCCAACGTTCTTCTTCATTAATTTGATTGGCATGAGAACCCATTGCATTTTTGCCATAATATATTACATGATAAATACTGCCTGCTGTAATTGCTCTTGCAGCATCGTTATAACTTGGTATTCCGAGAATTTTTTCTCGCTTTACTAAATTACCTTGACCATCACCTTTAATACCATGACAAATACCGCAGTAGATGTTATATAATTCTTTTCCTTTTACTAAATCTACTTGTGTAGAATCTAAAGGACTCATCAATTCTAATTTTGCTCTTTCATAGTCTTCATTAGTATTTACATAATCAAATAATGAATATCCTCTTGCAATTGTTCTTTCGGCAGTTAACATTGCCGATTGTTCTTCAGTAAAAACTTCGTATTCGCCATAGGTTTCATATCCTTCAGATTCATACATATCAGGAAAGAATTGATAATTAGGTCTTGTGTCTTTTTTACAAGAAAAAACCGAACTAATCATTACTCCCAATACAAATATTTTAATTAAGCTCTCCATAATATATTAATGTGCTTCTTTATCTACTATATTAATTTCAACTGCACCAGTTTCTTTAAGCAGGTTTTCTAACTCCTTTTCATTTCCATGAACAGCTAATTCCATCAAAAAATGATCGTCTGTAGTTCTTGGGTCAGGATTTTCAGCTTTTTTAAATGGCCACATTTTGCTTCGTAAATAAAATGTAATAACCATTAAATGAGCAGCAAAAAAAACGGTTAGCTCAAACATAATTGGTACAAAAGCCGGCATGTTTTCAATATAACTAAAACTAGGTTTTCCTCCTATGTTTTGAGGCCAATCTGTAATCATCATATAGTTCATCATCAAAACGGATATGATTAACCCTATACAACCATAAATAAATGATGTAATTGCAATTCTTGTTGGTGCTAATCCCATTGCTTTGTCAAGCCCATGAATATGGAATGGTGTATATATTTCTTCTATATGATGTCTTTTTGCCTTAACCTTTTTAACAGCAGCCATTAGCACATCATCGTCGTTATAAATAGCCTGAATTACTTTTGAAGATTCCATACTATCTTAGTTTTTTAAATTTTTAGAATTATCATCAACAATGTTTGATGTTCTCTTATCAACTCCAGTTCCTACTAAACTTTGTCCTGCATCTCTAATCTTTTTATAACGTTCGCCAGAAGATTTTAAAATTGTTTTTACTTCTGCTTGAGCAATTACTGGGAATGTTCTTGCATAAACTAAAAACAACAAAAAGAAAAATCCTATAGTTCCTATAAAAATTCCTATGTCAACAAATGTAGGTGAGAACTTTGTCCAAGATGATGGTAAATAATCTCTTGTTAATGAGACTGTTATAATCACAAAACGTTCAAACCACATTCCAACATTTACTACAATTGAAATAACGAACGAAAACATAATACTTGTTCTTAACCTTTTAAACCACATTAACTGTGGAGAAAACACGTTACACGTCATCATCATCCAGTATGCCCAAGCATAAGGTCCAGTTGCTCTGTTTAAGAACGCATATTGTTCGTATTCTACTCCCGAATACCAAGCAATAAATAACTCTGTCATATAAGCTACACCAACAATAGAACCTGTAATCATTATTACAATATTCATTAATTCGATGTGCTGCACTGTAATATAGTTTTCCAAATTACACACTTTTCTCATTATAATAAGCAGCGTGTTTACCATAGCAAAACCAGAGAATACTGCTCCAGCTACAAAATAAGGAGGGAAAATTGTTGTATGCCATCCTGGAATTACAGAAGTGGCAAAATCATAAGATACAATAGTATGTACTGAAAGTACGAGTGGAGTTGCTAAACCAGCTAGGACTAAAGATACTTCTTCAAAACGTTGCCAATCTTTAGCTCTACCAGACCATCCAAAACTTAATAAACTATATATTTTCTTTTGAAAAGGTTTTACTGCTCTATCGCGAATCATTGCAAAATCTGGTAATAATCCTGTCCACCAGAATACTAATGATACAGATAAATATGTTGAAATTGCAAATACATCCCAAAGCAATGGTGAGTTAAAATTAACCCAAAGCGATCCAAATTGGTTTGGAATTGGTAATACCCAATATCCTAACCAAGGTCGTCCCATGTGTATTATTGGAAATAAACCCGCTTGAATTACAGAGAAAATTGTCATTGCTTCTGCAGAACGGTTAATTCCCATTCTCCATTTTTGACGAAAAAGCAATAATACTGCCGAAATAAGTGTCCCTGCATGACCTATACCAATCCACCATACAAAATTAGTAATATCCCAAGCCCAGCCAACGGTTTTGTTCAATCCCCAAGTACCAATACCAGTAGATATTGTATAAATTATACAACCAATTCCCCAAATAAAAGCTGCAAGTGCAATAGAAAAAACAATCCACCAATGCTTATTTGCTTTCCCTTCAATAGGTCTAGCTACATCAACTGAAACATCGTGGTACGATTTTTCTCCTGTAACTAAAGGTCTTCTAATAGGTGCTTCGTAATGAGACGCCATAATTTTTTATAATTGTTACTTAATTAATTTATGCTTCGTTTGTATTTCTAACTTTCGTTTGATATACTACATTTGGTTTTGTTCCCACGCTTTCCAATAAATGATAGGCTCTATCATCATCTTTCAACGCAACAATATCGTCATGTTTATTATTTATATCTCCAAACATCATTGCACCAGAGCTACATGCTGCTGAACATGCTGTTGAAAATTCGTTTGGTTTTACTTCTCTTCCATCGCGTTTGGCATCAAGAATAGTTTTTTGTGTCATTTGAATACACATTGAACATTTTTCCATCACACCTCGAGAACGCACTACAACGTCTGGATTAATTACCATACGTCCTAAATCATCATTCATATGGAAATCGAATTCATTATTCCCACTATATAAGAACCAGTTAAAACGACGTACTTTATAAGGACAGTTATTAGCACAATATCTTGTTCCTACACAACGGTTATATGCCATATGGTTTTGTCCTTGTCTTCCATGCGATGTTGCAGCAACTGGGCAAACTGTTTCACAAGGTGCATGATTACAATGCTGACACATTATTGGTTGGAAAGCCACTTGAGGGTTTGCTGAAGGATTTTCCAATTCATCGAAAGCACTTAAAGTACTACTTAATCCTTTACTGTTATCTTGCTTCTCATCATCTTTACCAAAGGTGTCTTCAGATGAATAATATCTATCAATACGCAACCAGTGCAGATCACGACTACGACGTATTTCTTCTTTACCTACTACTGGAACATTGTTTTCTGCATGGCATGCTATTACACATGATCCACATCCTGTACAAGCATTTAAATCTATCGATAAATTAAAATGGTGACCTATTGAACGATCAAACTCATCCCAAAGATTCGCATCTGGTGAAGTTGCATCAATCATCTTATGATCTTTAGATACTTGTGGCATAGGATTCCACTCTCTGTGATCTTCTGTGTTAAATACTTCTAGTGTTGTTTCGTGAATAATATCTCCACGACCCATTAACGTATTGTGTAACTGTACGCAAGCAAATTCATGTTTGCCAGAAGTAGCTTCAATCGTTACATTTTGTACAGTATTAAAATTTGTGTATAAAGGATATGCATTAACACCTGTTTGCATTTCGGTTTTTAACCCTTCGGTTCTTCCATAACCAAACGATAATCCTGCAGAACCTTTAGCTTGTCCTGGCTGAATCATTACAGGAACTTTTATGGTAACTCCATTAACAGTAATATTTGCATATTTACCGTTTAGTCCTCCTGTAGCGTCATGTCTGTTTTCTGAAAAGAATGTGCTTTCTTCAAAATACAATCCTAATTCTTTAGCATCTGCTTCAGAAATGGTTAAATAGTTGTCCCAAGTTGCTCTTGTTAAAGGATCTGGAAATTCTTGTAACCAAGGGTTATTTGCTTGTTGTCCGTCTCCCATTCCTGTTTTAGGATATAGCGTAAGTTCAAATCCATTTGAAGCTGTAGAGGCTAATGCTCTTGCTGCTACTCCAACATTTACTATTGCATCAGATTCCGTAGAATCTTCAGCAAAACCTTGTGTGTTTTCATCAACTGAAGCGCTTCCAACAAATACACCATCGTGCAAAGCTTGATTCCAAGAACTACCATTTAAAATATTTGTATTCCAGTTTTCTTTTATATAATCATGATAAGAAATGTCATTACCTATAATTGCCAATAACCCTTCTTGAAATTGTCTTGTATCAAATAAAGAACGTATAGCTGGTTGCATTAAGCCATAATTACCTTTAGTCATTTCAATATCTCCCCAAGATTCTAGATAATGAGGTGTAGCACCAACATATTGAACACTTAATGCTGTCTCATCAGCTTTCATAGTGAAAGTAACAGTTACATCTGTTTTTTCTAATCCAGAAGCAAAACTTGATGCATTTGGCAATGTGTACAATGGATTAACTCCACTCATAATTACAGCACCAACAGTTCCAGCATTCATATCTGAAACTAACTTTGAGACTTCATTATCATTACCTTGTCTTGTTTTGATTACTGAAGCATTATTAAAAGCTTTACTGCCAAGAGTTTCATTAATAGCAAGCACAACACTTTGTGCATTTATATCTTGAATTCCTGTTATAACAACGGCATTGCTTCCAGCTTTAATTAATTGGGATGCAGCTTTATCGATTGCATCTTCAACATTAGCAGGAAGATTTCCTGAAACAGAACTGCCTGTAATTTTTTCATATAATTTTGCTAAAGCAACTTTTTGTTCGGTTGGTTTTAAAGGCACACGCTTATCTGCATTTGCTCCTGTTAAAGTCATGTTTGATTCAAACTGAATATGTCTTGACATTTTTCCGTTGGTAGGAACACGCCCTTTTGCGTAACCTGAATCAAATCCACCACCTTGCCAATCTCCTAAAAAGTCTGCTCCAACAGAAACAATAGTACTTGCTTTAGAAAAATCGTAATTTACTAAACCACGCTCACCATATTTATTTTGGTAAGCTTCAACAGCTGAAGATTCTGAAATAGCATCATAAACTACATGACGAACATTACCATATCTTTCTGCAAATTCTGAAATTAACTTTGATGTAGATGGACTTGCAAAAGTTTGAGTTAATAAAACAATATCTTTTCCACTATCCTTTAGCACGCTTAATTTTTGAGCTATTTCAGCATCGAAATCATCCCATGAAATAGCTTCGCCATCTTTTAAAGGACCTGCTACTCTAGTGCTATCATACAAATCTAAAACCGAAGCTTGTACTCTAGCATTAGCGTTACTAGTTGCTAAGTCGTTATTTTTAATTTTTATTGGGCGACCTTCACGTGTTTTAACTAAAATATTTGCAAAATCAAATCCGTTAGAAATTGCTGTTGCATAGTAATTTGCAACACCAGGAACAATTTGATCTGGTTGAACAACGTAAGGAATAGACTTAATTACTGGTCCTTCGCAGGCTGCTAATGTTGCAGCTGCTGTGCTAAACCCAACATACTTTAAGAAATCACGACGTGAAGTAGAAGATGATTCTAAAGTATTTTTATCGCCTAAAAATTCATCTACTGGAATCTCTTGCACAAATTCTTTATGCTTAAAAGCCTCAACCATTGAGCTGCTGCTTTCGTTTAGCTCTTCAACACTTTTCCAGTATTTCTTGTTTGATGACATATATAATTAAATTAACTTCTTTATTATTAATAATGACATTTTCCGCATTCTAGTCCTCCCATTTGGGCAACAGACAGCTGGTCAACACCATATTTTTTTGATAACTCTTCGTGTATTTTAGCATAATACTCGTTCCCTTGAACATTCACATTTGTTTTTTTGTGACAATCAAGACACCAAGCCATAGTTAAAGGGGAATATTGATATACTTCTTCCATTTCTTCTACTGGTCCATGACAAGTTTGGCATTCTAATCCTGCAACTGAAACGTGCTGCGAATGATTATAGTAAACAAAATCTGGAAGGTTATGCACTCTAATCCATTTTACAGGTTGGGTTTCTCCAGTATATCTTTGATCCGCGTCATCCCAACCTACAGCTGCGTACAATCTATTTATTTCTCCATCGTAAAACTCTTTTGAGTATTCTGCTGTAGCAGTTTCAGGAGAAACTTCATAAATAGACTTATGACAGTTCATACATACATTTAATGAAGGAATTCCTGAAGTTTTACTAACTCGTGCAGATGAGTGACAATATTTACAATCTATTTTATTATCTCCAGTATGTATTTTGTGAGAAAAATGAATAGGTTGTACAGGTTGGTATCCTTGATCGACACCTAGCTGCATAAAATACCCAAACGCAAAATAAGCACTTGCCAATAAAAAGAATATAGATACGACTAAAATTAAAAATTGATTTTTTACAAAAGCCTTCCATAGTGGTATTCGGTTTTCAGTAATAGGAACATTGACATTATTAGCTGCTGCAAAACGACGAAGTGTTTTATTAACTAAATACAATCCTATAGCTAATAGCATGAATAGAATAGCTAAAGCACCTAGAATAATTTCATTAGACAAACCAGATGTGGATTGTTCATCGGTTTGTGTTGTTGCTTCGCCTCCTGCTTGAGGAGCAGCTTTTGGCTGTGCAGTGTATGCCAGAATATTATTTATATCTTCGTCTGACAGCTGTGGCATTGGAGTCATTGCAGCATTATTGTATTCTGCATAAATCTTAACTGCATAAGCATCTCCAGATTTAATAACTGCTGAACTGTTTCTTATCCAAGCATCAATCCACTCTCTATCTAAACCTTGCTCATCGCTTAATCTTGTTTCGAAATTTCGAAGCGCAGGTCCTGTTAGTTTTTTATCAAGCGAATGACATGCAGCGCAATTTGTATTAAACAATGCCTTTCCTGTTACAGGATCACCATCTTGAGCATATGAAGACGTTGAAAATAGTATTAAAAAAAATAAACTTAAAAGTTGAAATCTTGAGTTTAACTTACGGTTTGTCACCTGTGTCATGTGCTGATACCTATTTTTTTTAACGGTCGGATGGAATTCGCAATTAATTGTTTCTTTAAGCATTAAAGTATTGTTATTGCGCATTTCAAATCGTTAGTAGAATTGTCTTCTAAACTTTGGTATGATTATTTCATACACTATAGAAAAATATTCGGTTATAAAAATCTCGGACAAAAATAACATTTAATGTCGATTTTGAAAATGTTAGAATACTGTTAGAGTCTAATTTATAAACGTTCTAAATAATAAAATTGTACTTGTTTAAGTTTATATACTTTACATTTACACCAAATTTAATTTGTTATGATAAAAAGACAAGCTAATTTCCTTTTATTTTTCTCTATACTATTCTCGTTAAGTGTATGCAATTTACAAGCTCAAAATGCTATTGTAACTGTTAATCAGGATAGACAAATAGATAAACTCTTAAGTTTAAAAAAAGAGGTTAACAGAACTGAATCCAAATATAAAATTCAAATATATAATGGTAATAGATCTGGTGCCGAAGAAGCAAGATTAGAATTTAGAAAGTCGTTTACTGATTGGTCAACTGATATGAAATATGAAACGCCAAACTATAAAATTTGGATTGGTAATTTTAAAACCCGTTTAGAAGCAGATCGTACTTTATTAAAAGTTAAAAAGAAATTTGGTAGTGCTTTTATTTTTAAGCCAAAAAAGGAAAAAAGGAATCCCTGAAAGTATTTAACTTTGTAAACAAAAAACTATAATGTTGCCCTTTAAGATTTGATCTTATTGTTTTATTGCTTCCATTTTAAGGTTTCCATAATGTGCTGTATATCATTCCTAATATAATTTGCAGCAGGAAGAATAGAATCATAATTAGGTTTTACATAAAAATACAATGCTCCAGTTAAAAAATGATTGATGCTGTCGGTTACATAAAATTGAGATTGCGATGCTGCATTACCATCTACTTCGTATAGCATTCCATAAACCCTATTTTCGAAATTTATAAAAGGTTGCTTTGTAATTGCATCTGCTCTGGTGGCATGGGTTTGAGTAATATTTTGAGCATCAACAATATATCTTTGTAAGCTAGCACTATCAATTTTTTTATAGGTTAAATATATTGTTCCTTTAATAGTAGGATAGGTAATTTCTACACCTAAAGTTTTTTGGTTTGCTGAAGTTTTAATTTTTCCGATATTGTTAGCGAGACTGTTCTTCTCGAAAGTAAAAGGCAGGTTATTGTTAACTTCTATATATTGTGGTTTCGGATAGTCTAATCTTAAAAACGCTTTAGGCTTTGGAACTGGATCACTACCACAAGAAATACATAAGACTATAACTAGAAGAAGTAATAAATTTTTCATCTGTTTAAAATTTTAAGCAAAGAAAAAATGTGAAAAATTTCATGCGTTTCATTAGTTTTTAATTGTAACTTTTATTTGTTTTATGCGTTTTTTATCTAACACTTCTATAGTAAAAACGTAATTTTCAAAATTTATTTTACTTCCTATTTTAGGAAAACTCCCTGACACTTCAAGTATAAATCCAGCAATAGTTTCTGCTTCTCCTTTTCTTGTCTCAAAAATAGCCTCATCTTCTAGCTTAATTATTTTATAAAAATCTTTTAATGTTGTCTTCCCTTCAAACACAAAATTGTAGTCGTCGAGTTTAGAATACACAAGATCATCTACATCAAACTCATCGCTAATGTCGCCTACAATTTCTTCAATAACATCTTCAAGAGATACTAGTCCTGAAGTTCCACCATACTCATCAACTACAACAGCTAGATGAACTTTTTTTTCTTGAAACTCTACCATTAAATCGTCTAGCTTTTTATTTTCAGGAACAAAAAAAGGTTCGCGAAGTAAACTCATCCAATCAAAATGTTCTTTATCTAAATGAGGCAGTAAATCCTTTATATATAAAATGCCTAAAATTGTATCAACATTATCTTTATAAATAGGAATCCTAGAATAGCCATGTTTAATTATTTCAGGAATAATCTCACTATATTTTAAACTTTCATCTAAAGCAAAAATATCAATTCGTGGTCGCATAACTTGTTTAGTATCTGTGTTACCAAAAGATACAATTCCTTTCAATATTTTATGTTCTTCTTTAGTTGTTTCGTCTTCACTGGTTAATTCTAGAGCTTGTGATAGTTGATCTACACTTAAATTAGATTTTTGTTTTCCTAATTTATTGTTAATAGTTTGTGTAAACACTTGCATTGGTAAACTTAAAGGTGAAAAAATAGTGTCTAATATTTTTAAGGGATACGCCATAAATTTAGAAAACTTTAGATTGTTTCTGCTGGCATAAATTTTAGGTAATATCTCGCCAAAAAGCAGAATTAAAAATGTGGCAATTATTAACTTTAAAAAGAATACAATTTTTACTTCAAAAAAATAAAAATTAAGAATAGTATTAACATTTTTAAATAAAATATCACTTATTGAAGCAAACAAAATAACGATAGCAATGTTTATAAAATTATTAGCAACTAATATTGTAGCTAATAGTTTTTGAGGCATTTGCAACAATTTAGAAACAATCTTCATTTGTTTAGATTGTTCTTCTAACTCATTATCAATATCTACTTGTGTAAGCGAAAACAAAGCAACTTCGGCTCCAGAAATTAAAGCAGAACACAATAAGAGCAAAAACAAAACCACAAAACCAGATACAATTGAAATGTCAATCGTATCAACGTAAACCATTAAACTAATGGGATCAGGATCCAAATGTTATTGTATTAATTAAACAATTAAAATGGTAAATCGTCATCTTCACCAGAAGGCTCGCTTACAACATCTTGCTTTTTCTGTACAGGCGATTGCACTTCTTGAGGAGCAACTCCTGCTGAAGCGCTTTCAGCTTTGGTAGTTAAAAATGTAAAATCTTTACATTGTATTTCGGTAGAAAAACGATCCATCCCTTTATCGTCTTGCCACTTACGTGTTTTTATTCGACCTTCGATATAAACCTTGTCTCCTTTGCTTAAATACTTTTCGCATATTTCTGCAGCTTTATTTCTAACTACTATATTATGCCATTCTGTATTAGAAACGCGTTCGTTAGTTTGTTTGTTTACATACGTTTCGTTAGTTGCAATAGGGAAACGACCAATACAACTACCATCTTCAAAATAATGCATTTTTACTTCGTCTCCTAAATGCCCAATTAGCATTACTTTATTTAATGTTCCTGACATAATTATTTAATTTATTTTATAGTACAAATTTAATCGTTTTATAATAGACTTTTTTTAAAAGTAATAAAAAAATATAAACTTTTTGAAAAAGCTTTAAAAGTTAAACTCATCTATAAACCTACTTATTAAAATAGGAACTGGATAAGACTCTATCTTTAAAATATCTATTCCTTTTTGAGGTAACTCCTTAACTGTAATAATCCAAAACTTTGTATATAAATGTTGATGCGAAAGTTTATGAACGATTTCCTTTTCATTATACAAACTAAAACTAAATTCTCTTCCATTTAAAAATAATTTTAAATCTTGATTTCGCTTGAAATTTTCTTCTGTTAAACTTTCATTTGTTTCAATTAAAGGAAACTGATATAAGTTTTGCCAAATGCCTTTTTTAATTCTCTGTTCTAAAATAGTTTTATTATTTTCTGAAATAAAAACTAAAAAATTAAAATATTTTTTCGAAACTTTTATTTTATTACTTTTTACAGGAAGCTCTGCTATTTTGTTAAGTTGAAATGCTATACATTTCATTTTTAAAGGACAGACTTCGCAATTAGGCGACTTTGGCTTGCATAGTGTTGCACCAAATTCCATCACAGCTTGGTTATGTTCTCCAATATTGTTTTCTGGTAATAAATTTTGAGCTAATACTTTAAACGCTTTTATACCCTGATATGAATTAATAGGTGTCTTATTTCCAAAATATCGCGACAATACTCTATACACATTACCATCTACAACAGCTGTTTGTTCATTATAACAAATTGAAGCAATTGCACTCGCAGTATAGTCGCCAACACCTTTAAGTTTTAATAAGTCTTTATAGGTGTTTGGAAACTCTCCCTTTAAAGTATCAACAATATATTTAGCTGAATAATGTAAATTTCTAGCTCTGGAGTAATAACCCAATCCTTGCCATAGTTTTAAAACCTCACTTTCTTTGGCTTTTGCAAGATCAAAAACAGTAGGGAAATTAGCAACAAAATCTTCATAATATGGCAAGCCTTGCTTAATTTGAGTTTGCTGCATTATGATTTCAGAGAGCCATATTAAGTATGGATTTTGTGTTTTCCTCCAAGGGAGATCTCTCTTGTGTTCTGAATACCAATGTTTTAAAGTTTTTGTAAAATTCATTTTAATAAGTCTATGAATGGCAAAAATAAACGTTTATTAGGTTAAATTTTAATGAATTAGGCTTGAAATATTGAATATAAAATACATATATTTGCAACCCTAATAACTAATTAATAACCCTAAAAATTAACAAACAATGACTAAAGCTGATATAGTAGCAAAAATTTCTGAAAAACTAGGAATAGAAAAAGGCGATGTTCAAGCAACAGTAGAAACATTTATGAGTGAAGTTAAAACATCTCTAGAAAGTGGCGACAATGTATATCTTAGAGGTTTCGGTAGTTTCATCATCAAAGCAAGAGCAGAGAAAACAGGTAGAAATATTTCAAAAAATACAACTATTAAAATCCCAGCTCACAATATACCAGCATTTAAACCAGCAAAAGTTTTTGTAGAAAGTGTAAAAGCTAATGTTGAGATTAAATAAAATATTAATTTAAAAAAAAGTATTAATTTATGCCAAGTGGTAAAAAACGAAAAAGACACAAGGTTGCAACGCATAAGCGTAAAAAAAGACGAAGAGCTAATCGTCACAAGAAAAAATAATACGAAAAAGTAGTTGTTACACTACTTTTTCAGTTTTATTAAAATCGTTCTTTGATATTAAATTTATAATTATTATACGCTTTTACCTTAGCGTAGTTATAAATTTTACAGATTAATTCCGATTAATTATCGGAACCTGTGATCAAATAAAAATGTATAATCCATCTGTCACGCTAAAATGTGATAGATAAAAATTAACTAAATGAATAAAGAATTAATAATTCGTTCTAGTTCTAACAATGTTGATTTTGCCTTATTAAAAGATGGAAAACTTATTGAATTACAAAAAGATGAAAATGGCAGTAATTTTTCGGTTGGCGATGTGTTTATGGCCAAAATTAGAAAATCTGTAGCAGGTTTAAATGCCGCATTTGTAAATGTTGGTTATGAAAAAGATGCATTTTTGCATTATCATGATTTAGGCCCAAAACTCCCTTCTCTTTTAAAATTCGTAAAACGTGTAAGCACAGGTAAACTTAAAGATTATTCTTTAAAAAATTTCCCATTTGAAAAAGATATTGATAAAAACGGAAGCATTGCTGACGCTATAAAATCAAATCAATCTGTATTGGTACAAATAGTAAAAGAACCAATATCTACAAAAGGACCAAGAATCAGTTCGGAGCTTTCAATAGCTGGTAGATATTTAGTTTTAGTCCCTTTTTCTAATCGAATTTCAATTTCTCAAAAAATTGAAAGCAAAGAAGAGAAAGATAGACTTAAACGTTTACTTAAAAGCATTACTCCAAAAGGATTTGGAGTAATAGTACGTACTGTTGCAGAAGGCAAAAAAGTAGCTGAACTAGACAGAGATTTACTAAATTTGTATGGTCGTTGGACCGCAATGTGTAAAAAGCTACATAGAGCTCATCATCCAAGTAAAGTTTTAGGAGAAATGAATAAAGCCTCTTCTATTTTAAGAGATATATTTAATGACTCTTTTACTTCAATAATAGTAGATGATGAAGCACTTTACATTCAAATAAAAGATTATGTGCAAGAAATTGCACCTAAAAAAGAATCAATAGTTAAGTTGTATCAATCTAATGTTCCAATTTTTGAAAAATATGGAATAGAGAGACAAATTAAAACATCCTTTGGTAAAACCGTATCTATGGCAAAAGGTGCTTATCTTATAATAGAACATACAGAAGCACTTCATGTAATAGACGTAAACAGCGGAAATCGCTCTAATAAGGCGAAAAACCAAGAGGATACAGCACTTGAAGTTAATTTAATTTCTGCTACAGAACTTGCTCGACAGTTACGTTTACGTGATATGGGCGGAATAATTGTAGTCGATTTTATTGATTTAGCAAAAGCTGAACATAGAAAAAAGCTCTTTAATCACCTTCGTGAAGAAATGAAAGATGATAGAGCAAAACACAAAATTTTGCCTCCAAGTAAATTTGGATTGATACAAATAACCAGGCAAAGAGTAAGACCAGAAATGAATATTAAAACCAGCGAGGACGACCCTAATGGTATTAATGGTCAAGAAGTTGAAGCTCCTATTGGCATCGTGCAAAAGATTTCGCATGATCTGGAACAACTATTAAAAAAAGACTATAAAAAGATAACTTTAAACACACATCCTTTTATAGCAGCCTATTTAACAAAAGGCTTTCCATCTATGCGTTCAAAATGGTTTTTTGAACACAAAAAATGGGTAAATATATTACCAAGAGATGCTTACACATATCTAGAATATCATTTTTTTGATAAAAATGGTAAAGAAATTAAACTATAAAAAATCCTTACTCTTTAGAGTAAGGATTTTTTTTTGTTTATCTTGTCTCGTCCTAAAATAAATCGACACAATATACTTATCTATTAAACAAGTAGCAAAATGATATACTAATCATTCTACTCTTGTTTTACTTTTAATCTTTTGGTTCATTCCTTCTAGCCATTTAAATTGCCGCTTAATTTCCTTACGTCTCAACTCTATAAACCATGCTTTCTCTTCTCTATTTTTTTGCAACCTTATTTTTTTCTTTCTAAATTCATCTTCTCTTATAAGTTTTGCTTTTCTAATTTTATTTCGTTTTGCTGCTTTTATGTATCTATGTGAAATTGAAAAAAGGTATATTCCACTAAACATTAATGCTAACACTAATAACATTTTTATTCCGTTTCCCATGGCCTACAAAAGTTTAAATTTACTAAATATAAGAATTTCTGTTAAATATGAAAAATTTCTCATGCGAAAAACAAATATCTTATTGGGTTTTCTTTTTTTTAAAACAATAATCTTAAAATAACATTAACATGGGAAAATTTGAAATTAGAACTGATAAATCTGAAAAATACAGATTTAATTTAAAGGTGAGTAATGGTCAAATGATTGGGAATAGCGAGATGTATTCATCAAGCTATGCTATGGAAAATGGGATAGCCTCAATTAAGAAGTAATGCGCCTAAAGCTTCAGTTGTTGATAATTCTTAATAATCTTTTAGTTAAATAAAAAAAGCTCTGGAAAAACCAGAGCTTTTTTTTAACTAGATAATTTTTTATTAATTATCTTTCTTTAGTTTAGTAGCCGCTTTTTCTAACTCGTCTGCAGCTTTTTCTTTAGCATCGTCAACAACTTATTCAGCTGTTTCTTTAGCATCATCAATTGCACCTTCAACAGTACCTGTTGAATCAGTAGTAACCTCTTCGGGAGCCTCTGTTGTTTCTTCTACAGCAGCCTCTGTGGCATCTTCAGCTTTATCAGCTTCTTTCTTTTCTCTACAAGATGTAAATGACAAACATAATGCCAATACTAATGCAGAGCTTAAAATTAGTTTTTTCATTTTTAGTATTTTAAAGTTAATTTTTATGCAATTAATAACATCTATTGTTTTTTAACAAAATATTGTTAACATTTTTTTAAGATATTGTTAAAAGCTTGTGTTTTTATATCTATTTACGAATAAAATCTACGATTTGGATTACAGCACCACGATTTATTGATATATATAATGAGTTTGCTTTGCCAGACTGAACTCTTTTTTCAGTATTTAGAATTAATGAATCCAAAGTAGAATTTAATTCCATTTGATTTGAAATAGAGTACATACCACCATTTTCTATCATTTTATGAGCTTCTGGAAATTTCTTATAATTTTCTCCAATAATAATTGGCACTCCAAAAGCTGCAGGTTCAAGAGTATTATGTAGCCCAGTTTTCCCAACAGCTCCACCTACAAAAACAATATCTGCATAACTATATATTTTAGATAGAAGACCTATGGTATCGATAATAAAAACCTGATAGTTTGAAACTTCTAATTTTTCTTTCTCTGAAAAAAGTATAACCCTTTTTTGAATTGAATTTTTTAAATCCTCAATTTGATTTGATTTTATATTGTGAGGCGCAATTACAAATTTTAAATCGTTGGAAGCTGAATTAATATAATCAATCAATAAAGCTTCATCTTCTGACCAAGTACTTCCAGCTACAACGCATAATTTATTTTGTTTAAACTGTGCTATAAAATCTAAAGTGTTATATATTCTTAACTGATTGGAAACGCGATCAAATCTCGTGTCGCCAGATATTGTGATATTGTTAAAACCAATAGAATTCAACAGTTTTTTTGAAGTCTCATTTTGAACAAAAAAGTGTTCAAAAGCGTTTAAGGATTTACGCATCAAAGCTCCATAAAATTTGAAAAACCCTTGATCTTTTCTAAATAATGCTGAAATTAAAAAGGACTTTATTTTCCTCCTATTTAATTCATTCAAGTAATTAGGCCATATTTCATACTTTACAAAAACCACCAACTCAGGGTGCACTAAATCTAAAAATGTTTTTGCGTTATGTTTTGTGTCTAAAGGTAAATACACAACAATATCAGTTATAGGATTACTCTTGCGAATTTCGAAACCAGAAGGAGAGAAAAAACTCATCACGATTTTATAATCAGGAAATAATTTTTTGAGTTCTTCAAATACTGGAAGCCCTTGCTCATATTCGCCAAGAGACGCACAATGAAACCAAATTAAGTTGTCTACACTTGTGATTTTGTCTTTTAAAACATTAAAAGTATCTGCTCTTCCTTTAACACCAAGACGGATTTTCTCATTAAAAAGTGCAATCCCTTTTAAATGAAAAGCCACAACATACATTAGTATATTATATAGAATTTTCAAAGTTTTTCTTTAGAGCTAAAATACATTTCTTTCTCTTAAATTCATTGGCATAAACGAATGAATTTTGTATTTTCGCTACCTATCAAATGTAATCTACTCATTTTGTAAACTACAAAATCTACGCATGAAAAGAATTCAAATGGTTGACCTAAAAGGTCAATATGAAGGTATAAAAGAGGCTGTTAATTCTTCAGTTATTGATGTTATTGAATCTACCGCTTTTATAAATGGTCCACAAGTGCACGAGTTTCAAAAGAATTTAGAAAACTATTTAGGTGTTAAGCACGTAATACCTTGTGCCAATGGCACAGATGCTTTGCAAATTGCAATGATGGGTTTAGGTTTAAAACCTGGAGATGAAGTTATTACTGCAGATTTTACGTTTGCTGCTACAGTAGAAGTTATTGCGCTTTTACAATTAACTCCTGTTTTAGTCGATGTTAATCCAGATGATTTTAACATAGATGTCGAAGCCATTAAAAAAGCTATTACACCTAAAACTAAAGCCATTGTTCCAGTGCATTTATTTGGGCAATGTGCAAATATGGATGCCATAATGGAAATTGCCGAGGAACATAATTTATTTGTCATTGAAGATAATGCCCAAGCTATTGGAGCAACTTATACTTCTAAAGATGGCACTAAAACAAAAGCTGGAGCTATTAGTCATGTGGCTTCAACTTCATTTTTTCCGTCAAAAAATTTAGGATGTTATGGTGATGGAGGAGCAATTTTTACTAATGATGATAATTTAGCACATACAATTCGAGGTATTGTAAACCATGGAATGTATAAGCGTTATCATCATGATGTAGTTGGTGTAAATTCTAGATTAGATTCTATTCAGGCGGCAGTTTTAAATGCAAAATTACCTCGTTTGGATGCCTATTGTAATAAAAGAAGAGAAGCGGCTAACAAATATTATGAAGCTTTTAAAGGACAAGAAAAAATCACTACGCCTTTTAGAAGTGGTAGTAATGACAATCATGTGTTTCATCAATATACATTAAAGATTCAAGGAGCAGATAGAGACGCGCTTGCACAACATTTAAACGATATTGGGATTCCGTGTGGTGTATATTACCCAATTCCTTTGCACAATCAAAAAGCGTATCAGGATTCACATTATAATGAAGCTGATTTTCCAGTAACTAATCAATTGGTTAAAGAAGTTATTTCATTACCAATGCATACCGAACTAGATAATGAGCAAATAGAATTTATTACAAGTACAATTATAAAGTTTGTAAATGGGTAAAATACTAGTTACAGGAGGTCTTGGTTTTATTGGTTCTCATACAGTTGTAGAGCTTCAAAATGAAGGTTTTGAAGTTATTATTATTGATGATTTATCGAATTCTTCAGTAGATGTTTTAAAAGGAATTACTTCAATCACAGGAACAACCCCAGACTTTGAACAGTTTGACTTAAAAGAAAAATCTAAAGTACAAGCGTTTTTTAAAAAGCATCAAGATATTGAAGGTGTCATTCATTTTGCAGCAAGTAAAGCTGTTGGCGAAAGTGTAGAAAAGCCATTATTGTATTACGAGAATAATATCAATACTCTGGTTTATGTACTTCAGGAGTTACAAAAATTAGAAAATGCTAATTTTATTTTCAGCTCTTCATGTACAGTTTATGGTCAGGCTGATGAATTGCCAATAACAGAAAACGCGCCAATTAAATTTGCCGAATCACCTTATGGTAACACCAAGCAAATAGGTGAAGAAATTATTAGGGACACCTGCAAAGTCACCCAGCACCTCAAATCTATTGCTTTACGATATTTCAATCCTATTGGAGCACATCACACAACTAAAATTGGAGAATTGCCAATTGGTGTTCCACAAAATCTAGTGCCTTTTATTACACAAACTGCTTTAGGAATAAGGGAGCAACTTTCAGTCTTTGGAGATGATTATCCAACACCAGACGGGACTTGTATTCGTGATTATATTCATGTGGTCGATTTAGCAAAAGCACATGTTGTAGCTTTACAACGGTTACTTCAAAACAAGAATGATTCTAATTATGAAACTTTTAATATTGGAACTGGTACAGGAAGTTCTGTATTGGAGGTTATAAAATCTTTTGAAAAAGTTTCGGGACAAAAACTAAATTATAAAATAGCAAACAGAAGAGCAGGCGATATTATTTCGGCTTATGCAGATACAACAAAAGCAAATTCTCAATTAGGTTGGAAAACAAAATTGACACTTGATGATGCTATGAAATCTGCTTGGGAATGGCAGTTGACTATTAAAGGAAAGGATAAATAGGTTTCTAAATCATGTTTATTAGTATTGAACATCAATAAAATTTGGTAAATGATTATCGAGTTTTACCTTTTTTCACCTTTTTTAATTGAATAAAATGTATCTTTAAATAAAAATTGCAATATAAATGAAACTACTAATCAAAAACTTTTTGTATTAAGTACAAGCTTTTAATTAAAATATCCCTATTTATTTAGCTCAATTTTGGTTTTCAATGACATGTCGTTTAGTTAAATAATTTTTCTTGGGATACAAATTGTAGAACTTTAAAAATGTTCTTGAATTAAAGATTTGTAACATTTAAGATTTATACTTGTCTTTATATAGTAAATTATTATCGGGTGTTCCTGTAATGATTAAATTTTAAGAGGACTTTAAGATAGATTCAAAATATTGTTAATAATTTACAGTAATCAATTTAGTGAGTAAAAGACTAATTCATCAAAATGCAACTATATCAATCAAAAATATTATGGTTTGCTTTGTGCTTTTTTGTTTCTATAAATGTAATAGTTGCAGATGAATACGCGTCATTTTCTAATTTAAATTCTGCTAATGTAAAAGCTAAACAAGCTTTAAATATTTCTACCGATTCCATACAGGAATATAGAACTTTAGCTATTGAATTTGCAAATAAGTCTCAGGCAAAAGAATCTACAGAATATATAATAAAATATATTAGTGCGACTTCAGATATGTCGTTTCTTAATAACCATCTGTTTAGAACAATTGAAAATTCAAGTGAATATCAAGTCCTCAAAGAAAAATATTCTCCCAAGATTGGTTTTTTTGGATTCTTATATTTTTGTACTGGTCTGTTGGGTATTTTTGTTTTTGTAATTCTAAACTTAAAAAAAAGTACAGATAAAATAAGTAATTTTCTTATAAGCTTGTTTGTGCTATTTCATTCAGTGTTTATGCTGCATTTAATGCTTTATGTAATTAACATACAGTTTTATTTGCCACATGCTCTATTTGTATCCACAACATTTTCTTTTTTGTATGGACCTTTATTATACTTCTATTGTAAACGTATTATATATAATTATAAGTTTAAGTTAATTGATGCGCTGCACTTTCTACCATCTGTAATTTTACTGGTTTACATATTCCCATATTACTTAATGTCCGGATTAGAAAAATTTAATGAGGTATTTGATCAAGCTAATACTCTGTTGCCAGGAGCTTATACTATAATCGTAGTTAAGATTTTATCGTTAACAATATATGCTTATTTACTTTTAAGAATTTATAATAAAAATAGGAGTAAATTAAGTATTGATAATAACAAAAGTAAACACTTATGGCAACGAAATATTATCGCACTTCACACTATATATGCGGTGGCATATATTATTTATGCTGCAGTTCTTGTTAAGATTATTAATTTTCCAATATTATTTCATTTACAAACTATGGTAATGGTTGGAGTTGTGTTTTATGTCGCATATATATCGTATGTGCGACCAGAAATTTTTGTAGGTAAAATTAAGTTAATTGACCCCATCAATTTGTTTAAATATCAAAAATCAGGAATGACACCTTCTTATTCTCTAGAGTTAACAGATAACTTACTAAAACTTCTTAATGAAGATAAAATATTTAAAGAAAATAATCTTAGTCTTGAAATGTTGTCTGAAAAGTTAGAAACCACAAGGCATAATGCATCTCAAGTAATCAATGAACATTTTAAAATGAATTTTTCCGAATTAATGAATAAATACAGAATTCAAGAAGCAGTTGAAATTCTTAAAAAAGATGAATTCAATAATTTAAAAATTATTCAAATTGCGTATGAGGTAGGGTTTAACAATAAAGTAACCTTCAATAAATCCTTTAAGAAAATTTTGTCTCAGACTCCTACACAATACCTTGATTCTTTACATAAGGAAATCTAAAGTAAGTATTTATCGGAAGTAGTAAAGTATGATAGGATTTACCCCAAAGCACTAGGATAAGTACTTCTTTTGTTTTGCAATTGTAAAGGTAAGGCGGTGTAAAACCTTACTCAAAACATTAAAGTTCCACATAAACTTTGGTGTCATTTTAAGTTTTTTTTTTGAATTAGTCTTTAAAAAATGACACTGCCTACCTTTCTTCATTTGCACTAACAAATTTTTTAACCAAAACAAATTTTATGAATTTAAAAAATTGCTTAATGTTGTTAGTGCTATTTATGTTTAATATTACATATGTACTAGCACAACAGAAAACCATCTCTGGAACTGTCACAGACAATTCTGGTTTACCTCTAATTGGGGTTAATATTATTGTAAAAGGGACAACTAATGGTACCCAATCCGATTTTGATGGTAATTATAACATCAATGCGAATGTAGAGGATGTTTTAATCTTTTCTTATATAGGACTTAAAACCGTTGAACAAACAGTTGGTACGGCAAGCACCATTAATGTCACAATGGAAGAAGATGCTTCTGCTCTTGAAGAAGTAGTAGTAACTGCTTTTGGTATTAAAAGAAATGCTAAAGATCTTGGTTATTCTGTAAGTAAAGTTGAAACTGAAGAAATCCTGGAAAACTCTGAACCTGATCTAATACGTTCTTTGGCAGGGAAAGTTGCTGGGGTAGATGTTAATTTCTCTAGTGGCGTAGCCGGAGCTTCTAACAGGATTAATATTAGGGGGCAAACATCAATTGGTGGCTCAAGTCAACCTTTATTTATTGTTGATGGTATTGCTTATGATAATACGCAGATAACAACTTCAAGCCAAACAACTGGTGGAGGAGGTTATGAGTCTGGTCTTTCTAGTTTAGATCCTAATAATATAGAATCTATCAGTGTATTAAAAAGTACAGCAGCAGCAGCATTATATGGATCTAGAGCGACAAATGGAGTAATAGTGATTACAACAAAATCTGGATCTACAAGAACAGGAGGTGGTAATTCCAAGCTTAGTGTTAATGTAAGTACTGGAATGTATTTTGAAGATATAGCCAATCTTCCAGAATACCAGAATAAGTATGGTAACGGTGTTAATTTTGGTTATGTGAATGCGAATGGTTCTTGGGGACCTGCTTTTGATACTTTGGAAACAATTCCAACTTGGCCCAATCTTTTAAATGCTTTTCCCGATTTATTTGGACCAACAATACCTTATGTAGCGCAACCAAATAATGTTAAAGACATATTTAGAACAGGAGTAATTAATGATAATTCAGTTACGGTTTCTTATGGAAATAACGATGGAAATTTTAGTGTGACTTTATCCGATTTAGCTCAAGAAGGTTATATTCCTTATAACACTTATGATAGAACTTCTTTTTCGACTGGAGGTAATTTCAAACTTCCTAATAACTTTACTTTAGGAGGTTCTATAATGTATTCTGATACGAACCAAGTTGGAGGCTTCTTTGGTAATAACCAGTTTGGCGGATCTGCATCTTCTTTTGCCAGAGCATTATGGCTTGGTAGAACCTGGGATTTATCTTTACCTTTTGAACATCCTGTAACTGGCGCCTCTGTAACCCCAAATAACGGTTGGGATCACCCACTTTGGTCTTGGAAACATGATCAAATTATCACTAATAGTAACAGAATTGTTACCAATTTAAGCTTGGGAATACCAATTAATAATAATATTTCAGCATCATTTAGAGTAGGTTATAATAAATATAGTTTAGATAGAAAACAAATTCGAGATATTGGCTCTCGTGCATCTCTTGCAACAGGCGGTACTCTTACATTGGATTCAGCTGTTATTGAAGATCTTGAATCAACATTCTTAATGAATTTTGATTATGATTTAACTGAAGAAATTGGTTTAACTGCCATTACTGGTATCAATACTTTACAAAACACATTTAAGCGTGATGCCGTTTTGGGTACAACTTTTATTTCTCCTGGAATTTTTAATCTTGCTAATACAGTAACTGTATCTTCTTTGGCAGACACGTATTCTAGAAAACGTAATGTAGGCGCTCTTGCTGATTTGACTTTATCCTATAAAGATTATTTATTTTTAAATGGTACTGGAAGAAACGATTGGAGTTCTACATTGCCATTAGATAATCGTTCCTATTTTTATTGGGCTTCAAGTTTGTCATTTATTGTCACTGATGCATTCGAACTCAATAATGATGTATTAACATTTGCTAAAATTAGGGGTGGTTATGCTTCAGTTGGTAATGATGCACCTGCTGAATTTTTAAATACAACATTTGCATTAGGAACCCCATTTGCATCAGTTCCTGTTATCGGGAATAGAGTAAGTTTAGGTGATCAGCAGATTACACCTGAGTTTACAAATGAGTTTGAAATAGGTGCAGATTTAGAATTCTTTAATAGAAGAATAGCTGTTGATTTTAACTGGTATAAAAAAACAACAACGGACTTAATTTCTCCAGTTAGTGTACCATCTAGTAGCGGCTTCACAACATTCAATACTAATATTGGTGAAATGGAAAACACTGGTATAGAAATTGGGTTAACATTGGTTCCTATTCAAACAGATAATTTTAAATGGAGTCTATTTACATCCTTCACAAAAAATAAAAATGAGGTTACAGAGTTGATCGATGGATTAGAAAGAATTCGATTTGATGGAAATCAAGTTGCTCATGCCATTGTTGGAGAGCCTTTTGGAGTATTTTATGGTACTCGGTTTGCTAGGGATGCAAATGATAACTATTTAATTAATGAAGCAGGAGGTGGCATAATCCAAGATTTACAAAATGGTGTTATTGGAGACCCGAATCCAGATTTTAAAATAGGATTCATTAATACATTTAAATATAAAAGCTTGACTTTACGAGCTCAATTTGACTGGAGAGAAGGTGGAGATATTCAATCTATAAGTTTAAACTCTTTGTTAGGAAGAGGCGTGACTAAAGATAGTGAAGACAGAGAACGCACTTTTATAATCCCTGGATTTTTAGGTGATGGAGCTGGGAATCCTATTTTAGATGGAGCCGGAAATCAAATTCCGAACACAACTCAAATTGATATGAACGAATTATACTTTTCACCAGCAGGTGGTAATACTTTTGGTATTAACACAACTGACGAAGGTTCGGTATACGATGGTACAGTATACCGTTTAAGAGAATTGAGTTTATCTTATGATGTGCCTGCGAAATGGTTAGAAAAGACACCTTTTGGAAAAATTACTTTAAGTGCATTTGGTAATAATCTATGGTATTTTGCGCCAAATGTTCCAAAATATACTAATTACGATCCTGAAGTTACTTCGTTCGGTTCTGGTCGAATTCAAGGAATTGAAGTCACTTCAGCACCAACAGCAAAGCGTTATGGGTTTAAACTTAATTTAACTTTTTAAATAAAAAAGCATGAAAAACATAAAAACAAAAAGGTATTTAAAATACTATTTATCTGCATTAATTATATCAGTATCCTTCTTGGGTTGTAATGATTATTTAGATGTAGATACAGACACAGACAACCCAACTTCTGCGCCTTTAAATCAATTATTGCCTAATATTGAAATAACGGTTGCTGGTTTAGCAGATTTTAACTTTTTCAGTGGTGATATGCTTTCAGTATATACGCACCAAACTGTTGCTAGAGAAGAGCAGGATCAATATGGTACTACGGCAGCTAATGTTTTATTAAATAATGACTGGAATAATGTTTATTTAGCATTAACAGATATGGAAACGCTTATTTCTCAAGCAGATGAAAGCGGAGACAGAGTTTATAAGGGGATTACACAAATACTTAAGGCTTACATGATGTCAGTTGCTGTAGATATGTGGGGAGATGTTCCCTTTACAGAAGCTACTTTGTTAAAAGAAGGTACAGTTAGTCCAATCTTTGATAATGGAGAAGCTATATATCAATCTGTATTAGATTTATTAGCGGAAGGAAAATCAAATGTAAATAGTGGAGAAGGACTAGTTCCAGGCATAGATGATTTTTTCTATGGTGGTTCGGCCGCACAATGGAATAAGTTTGCAAATTCTTTTAAATTAAAGTTATATAATCAGATACGATTGTCTTCACTATTTAATCAATCAGATTTCAATGCCTTGGTAGCCGAAAATAATTTCTTTACATCTAACGCGGACGATTTTCAATTTAACCATACTGCAACAATAGCACCTTTAGATGAGCGTAATCAACTGTTTAGAGGAGCTTATGGTGGAGCGCAAGTAACATATTATGTTAGCCCTTGGTTTTATGAAATTTTAAAAGGTATGAATCCAAATATTCATAATGGGATCGAAGATCCAAGAATTCCTTACTATTGGGCAAATCAATTAGTGCCAGGACAATTTCCTAGAGATCAAGGAGACGCTAGCACTGGAGATCCACATGCAGATTATTGGGATTCATCCACAGGGTTTTTTACAATTCGTTTTGGAAGTATTGGACCAGATAGAGATCATGCAGTACAAACTGATGCGACTTTCCCTGGTATATTCCCTTGTGGAGGTCATTATGATGACGGACAAGGTTTTGCTAGAACCATTGCTAGTGGAACTGGTTTAGCTCCGCGAAGAATGTTTACTTATGATGAATTTCTATATGTTCAAGCTGAACTTATACAAGTTGGGTTATTAGCAGGGGATTCTGCATCAAAATTAAATGATGCAATGATTGCGAGTTTTGCAAAAGTAGATCAAGTTGTTGCTGGAACAGGGACTACACAAACTGTACCTGTATTATCAGGATCAGCTAATGTTGTTTCTTTTATAGCTAATATAAATTCAGAATATGCTGCCGCAAGTCCTGCAAAACAATTAGAAATTATTATGACTCAAAAATGGGTTGCCACATTTGGAGATCCTATGGATCAATTTAATGATTTTAGAAGAACAGGTTATCCAATTTTAGCTGATCCATTAGGGCCTTCACCAGAATATCAATTGGATAACGAAGATGCTTGGCCTCTAACGGATAGTGAAACAGTTTTGAACAACAATTTTCAGCACACGTTTTTCTGGCCTCAAAATGAGTTAAATCTTAATCAAAATGCTCCGGCTCAAAAAGATCCGACTGCATTTAAAGTATTCTGGGATAATTAAAAATAAAATATTATGAAAAACATAAAACTATTATTATTTACTATTATAATTACATTTCTTGTCGTTTCTTGTGAGGACGATGGTGGGACTTCGGTAATTCCTTTAGATGAAGGTGCTGTTCCAAATATGGTTAAAGCTGCTGGATCAGAGGGTATTATTGATCTTGTAAGGCTTAATAGCGGCGAAAACATAACTCTGGAGTTTAGCGCAGAGATTGCACAAGGAAATCCGGCTTCGACAGATATTGTTGGTGTTTATACTACATTGGCAGGACCTGTATACACTAGTACTTTATTTAGTGATGTAAGCTTGCCACAAGATTTTACAGTTACTACTAATGATATTGTTGCTGCTTTTGCAGAACTAACTAGTACTACAGACATTTTACTAGGAGACGTTTTAACTATTACAACAAGATTTACGATGCCCGATGGTACTGTTTTAAATATAGTAGACCCTGATGGTTCTAGCGGTACAGGAACAAACATACAAACAACTGTATTATTTACTACAGTTATAAATTACCCTATTTCTTGTCCTTCTGATATTAGTGGAACTTATTTAGTATCTAGTACAGGAATTGGGTGTTGTGGAGTAGCCCCTATTACAGATTACCAATATACAGTAATTGTCACTGATAATGGTGGTGGTTCATACGCCTTATCTGACTATTCAGGAGGTGCCTATGATGGTTTGTTTTGTGGACCATTTGGTATATGTGGTGACGCTTCAGGTGGAAATATAACTGATGTTTGTGGAACTTTAGGTGGGTCATCACCTGATTGTTGTGGTGATCTTATAACTTTTACAGGTGTTGTAAATGAAGATGGGACATGGAGTGTACAAGTCGCTAGTGGATTTGTGTTTGCCGAATCAGTTTGGACTAAGCAATAAAGAAAATTTGACAAGGTTTAAATAACATTAAAGGTTATACAAAGATAGTTTTAAATCTCCGAGAGTTGTATTTCTCGGAGATTTCTGTTTTTATAGACAGCCTCTTTTGTAATTACTGTTGTACTTGAATTTAGTGAGCTGCACATCAGAAAATTTTCCTAAATTAGAAGTTTTTAATAAATATTAACTTCTAACCAAACAATCATGAAAAAAATTCTTTTTCTAGTAGCAACAATCTTCTCTTTTAGTATTACAGCGCAAAACACCTATTTACATTGCGGAAAATTAATAGATACCGAAAATGGTATAGTACTCACAAATAAAACCATTGTTGTATCTGGCAATAAAATTGTATCAATTCACGATGGTTTTGTAGTACCAGAAAATTCAGAAGATATAATTATAGATTTAAAGGATAAAACAGTAATGCCTGGACTTATTGATATGCATGTACATATTGAAGAGGAATTAAGTCCAAAAAGATATATAGAGCCTTTTACACTTAATGAAGCAGACGTAGCCTTTAATACACTAGAATATGCAAAGACAACATTAATGGCTGGATTTACAACTGTTAGAGATTTAGGCGGAAGTGGTGTTAATGTTTCTTTGCGTAATGCTATAAATCAAGGAAAAGTTGTTGGTCCAAGAATCTTAACAGCAGAAAAAGCCATTGGTACAACAGGAGGTCATGCCGATCCAACAAATGGAAGAAGCAAAGTATTGATGGGAGATCCAGGACCAAAAGAAGGTGTTGTAAATAGTGTTGACGATGCAAAAAAAGCTGTAAGACAACGTTATAAAAATGGTGCAGATATGATTAAAATAACTGCTACAGGTGGTGTATTGAGCGTTGCTAGAAGTGGACAAAATCCACAGTTCACTATTGAAGAGATTAAAGCCATTTGTGAAACCGCAAAAGATTACGGAATGCATGTTGCCGCTCATGCACATGGAGATGAAGGTATGCAACGTGCTATTTTAGGTGGTGTAAAAACCATTGAACATGGCACTTTAATGAGTGAAAAAACAATGGAATTAATGAAAAAACATTACGTGTACTATGTCCCAACAATTACTGCAGGAAAATCGGTAGAAGCTAAAGCAAAAATTAAAGGATTTTTTCCAGAAATAATTGTGCCTAAAGCATTAGCCATAGGGCCAAAAATTCAGGACACATTTGGAAAGGCATACGCTAAAGGTGTAAATATTGCATTTGGCACAGATGCTGGTGTTTTTGACCATGGAGAGAACGGAAAAGAATTTGGTTATATGGTTGAAGCTGGAATGCCAGCAATCGAAACTATTCAATCAGCAACCATTACTAACGCTGAAGTTTTACAATTAGATAGTCTTGGACAAATTGCTGTTGGTTTTCTTGCTGATATCGTAGCTACAGATGAAAATCCAATCCAAAATATTCATACTATGGAAAATGTTGTTTTTGTAATGAAAGAAGGGAAAGTATATAAGCAATAAGTGTATTTATATATAGCTTTTTTATTATTCAGAAACGTTCTTGTTTCGATGTATAAAACTTGCAGTAAGTATCATGATCATTCCAGTGGTTACTGAAAGATCTGCCATATTAAAAATACCAGTTCTAAAGACACCACCTAAATCTATATGAAAAAAATCGGTAACTTCACCATACATCATTCTGTCATATATGTTTGCAAATCCACCCCCTAGAATACAAGAAAAACCAATTAGAGAAAGCTTATCGATTGTTTTGTCATTAAAAACATAACGCAAAACAAACCCTAATACTGCAATTGGTAAAATAAGGAGTAGAATTATTTTTAAGGTTGGGTTTAATTCACTTCCCATACCTAAAAAAGCACCAGAGTTTTCAACATTAGTTAGTATAAATTTTTCGCCTAAGAGTTGAGTTTCTTTAAAAGGTTCAACATTGGCTCTAACCCAAAATTTTGAGATTTGGTCGATAGCAATGTTAAAAATAATTAGAACACTAATAAAAATTGAACGACGCGATAGTTTCATATTAAGTTTAAATTTCAAAAATTGCTGAAGCTGTTTCAACTTCTCTATTAATTTTACGCACTAAACCTTGTAATACCTTTCCTGGACCAACTTCGGTAAAATGTGTTGCTCCATCAGCAATCATTTGTTGAACAGATTGTGTCCAACGAACAGGAGATGTTAATTGCGAAATTAAATTTGCTTTTATTTCGGTTTCTTTTGTAACAGCATTTGCAGTTACATTTTGATAAATAGGACAATTAGGTTTACTAAACGTAGTGTTTTCTATTGCAGCAGCTAATTCTTCTCTAGCAGGTTCCATTAAAGGCGAGTGGAACGCACCACCAACAGGAAGTACTAAAGCACGACGTGCACCTGCTTCCTTTAAAGTTTCACAAGCTTTATTTATAGTATCAATATCTCCCGAAATTACTAATTGCCCAGGACAATTATAATTTGCAGCAACTACAATGCCTTCGGTAGAGGCACATATTTTTTCTACAACTTTATCTTCTAAACCTAACACAGCAGCCATTGTGCTTTCTTGCATTTCACAAGCTTTTTGCATTGCTAAAGCACGTTGTGAAACTAATTTTAAACCATCTTCAAAAGTTAAAGCACTATTTGCAACTAATGCCGAAAATTCACCAAGCGAGTGTCCTGCAACCATATCTGGTTTAAAACTTTCCCCTATAGTTTTAGCTAAAATAACTGAGTGTAGAAAAATTGCTAGTTGCGTAACTTTAGTTTGTTTAAGATCTTCAGCAGAACCTTCAAACATAATGTCTGTAATGTTAAACCCAAGATTATCATTGGCTTTTTCAAATAGTTCTTGGGCTAAAGGAGAGTTTTCGTAAAGGTCTAAACCCATTCCTGAAAACTGTGCACCTTGACCTGGAAATATATATGCGTTCATTTAACTATAGATTTAAAACTCCAAAAATAGGAATAATATGGTTATGAGTGTTTTTTGTTTTAAACGAAAATTTTCAAATTTAATTTAAGAATTTTTGGAATTTCGTTTAATGTTATGATATAGTCAGTAATAATTGATTATATTAGTAGTTAAACGAAGGTAGTTGTTTTTTCTTACAAAGTCAAGTGTAATACATTTGCAGGTTATTATTCATCAGCTTTCCATCCAGGTCCTTTAACCACTTGTCCTGGTAGTTCGCCAGTATGTTCACCGTCTTTTAAAACTTGTGTGCCATTTACAAATACATGTACCATTCCTGTTGCAAATTGTTGAGGGTTATCAAATGTGGCATGATCCTGAATCTCTTCTGGATTAAAAATTGCTAAATCAGCAAAGTAACCTATTTTAAGTGATGCTCGTTTTTTTATTTTTAAATTGGTGGCTGGTAATGTTGTTAGTTTATATATAGCTTCTTCTAAAGAAATTACCTTTTCATCTCTTACATATTTACCCAAAAGTCTTGAAAAATTTCCATAAGCGCGAGGATGTGTGCTGGATTTTAGGAATTCGCCTTCAGGAGCTTGTGATCCAGCATCAGAGCCAAAACTCATATATGGTAAGGCGATTTGTTTTTTTACATTCTCTTCCGACATTAAAAAATAAACCGTTCCTACTCTGCTTCCATCCTGGATTACTAAATCCATAGCAGTTTCTTCAGGCGACAGATTTCGCATTTTAGCAACTTCAGCCAGCGTTTTACCAGTTAAATATTTTAAACTATCATTTTTAAACCCAACGAGTAATAATTTTTCAGCAGATCCTGCTGCATACATTAAATTTTCCCATTCATCAGTTGGTGCAGTCATTTCTTTTAAAACTTTTTTTCTAATTTCAGGATTTTGCAAACGTTCTGCCCATTTATCGTAACCTCCTTCTTGAACCCAAGGTGGCATTGAAGCATCCAACCCTGTGGATCCAGCAATATAAGTGTACATATTTGTGGTTATTTCTATTCCAGCTGCTCTGGCAGAATCAATCTTTTTAACAACAGCATTAAATTTATTCCAGTTTTCCTTGCCACTCATTTTAAGATGATACACTTCGGCATTTAGATTGGCCTCTTTTGCAATTGTAATGAATTCATCCAGACTTTCTAAAAGTCTGTTGCCTTCACTTCTTATGTGCGAAATATACATGCCATCGTATTCGGCTGCGACTTTACACAATTCTATTAATTCTTGGGTTGTGGAGTAAAAAGCTGGCGCATATATTAACGAAGAGCCAACTCCTAAAGCACCTTCTTCCATGGCTTCTCTTACCATAAACCGCATGGAATCGAGTTCTTTTTCTGTGGCTTCCCTATCTTCGAATCCAACTGTGTTAATCCGTAAAGTTGTTGCGCCTACAAATGAAGCAACATTAGGAGAAATGCCTTTGTTGACTAAAAATTGAAGGTACTCTGCAAGCGTTGTCCATTCGATATCAAATTTAATGTCATCTTGATTGTCTTGAGCTTGTTTTTTAACTGCATCTGTAAGTGGTCCCATAGACCATCCTTCGCCAAAGACTTCAAGAGTGACACCTTGACGAATATCACTTTTAGATTTGCCATCTTCTATTAAAGATTCTGTGGCCCAACTTAACATGTTTATAAAACCAGGAACAACGACCAAGCCAGTCGCATCAATTTCTAATTTCCCTTTTGCATTAAGATTGCCTATTGCAGCAATCGTGTCTGCATTAATGCCTACATCTCCTGTATAGGAAGCTTTGCCTGAGCCATCAATTATTTGACCGCTTTTGATTAAAATATCGTAGGTTTCTGGTGAAGAGCATCCAGATAAAATAAGGATAAATAGATAAATTATATTTATTGATTTCATAAGTGTGATAGTTAGTGTGAATTAAAACTATTGAACTCCTGAAAGTTAGGCGTTTTAACTTAAAAAATCTAATAGAAGGATTATTTCTTCACATAAGTCAAAAACGAAAAAGCATGTTCATGCTTGTCATCTACATCATGAAATGTATTATTGGTTTCTTCCCAAATCGCAGTATCAATTTTTGGAAAGAGCGTATCAGCTTCAAAGTTTTCGTGTACACGAGTGAGTTCAATTTTATCAGCAAAATTCATCGCTTGTTTGTAGATGTCGCCACCACCAATTATAAAAGGTTGCCTGTCGTTTTCAGCAGTATCTATAGCTTCTTCTAAAGAATTAACAAGAAATACACCATTAGGAACTTGGTAGTTTTCTTGCCTTGTAATAACCACATGTGTTCTATTTGGTAAAGGTTTTGGGAAACTCTCAAAAGTTTTACGTCCCATTATAATATGATGTCCATTAGTTAGGCTTTTAAAACGTTTTAAGTCATCTCTTAAATGCCAAATGAGTTTGTTGTCTTTACCAATAGCATCGTTCTCTCCTGCAGCAACAATAATGGTAAGTTCAGAGTTTTTTTTTGAAACGGCTTTTGTTTCATTGTACGCTTCGCTTTGCGCCATAAGCGTTTCCTCTTTAATAAATTTTTGCTTTAATTTTTCTATTCTCAATTGTTGTTGCGCTGTTAACTTATCTAACTGTTCTTGTTCCCATTGTTTACCCATAAATTTATGAGTCACAAAGACATTGAATGTGTGATATAAGAATAAAAATAACCAAAGTAAAATGGCAAATACAAACCAATTGATATCAAAAAGCTTAAGGTCTTTACCAATGCCTAAAACTAAATTAGCAAGTATTAAAAACAGAGAGCCGATTAAAAAAATGACAAAATGAATGTATAATCGCTTTTTTTGATTTACACGACGTTGTGCATTTTGGATCAACTCCAATTGCTCTTTATCTATTTGTGGTACGTCTTTTTTTTTACCGAACATAATTATATTTAAACAGCCACAACACCTTTAATATGTGGATGCGGATTGTAATTTACTAATTTAAAATCTTCAAACTCAAACTCAAAAATATCTTTAACATCTGGATTTAAAATCATTTTTGGTAGAGGTCTTAAATCACGAGATAATTGCAATCCCAGTTGCTCCAAATGATTGCTGTAAATGTGAGCGTCACCAAATGTATGGATAAATTCTCCAGCTTGGTAACCACAAACTTGAGCAATCATCATGGTAAATAATGCATAAGATGCAATGTTAAAAGGAACACCAAGAAAGATGTCTGCACTACGTTGGTAGAGTTGACAGGATAATTTTCCGTCAGCAACATAAAACTGAAAAAATGCGTGACAAGGTGGTAAAGCCGCTTTACCATTGGCAACATTCTCGCTAAACGATATTGATGTGTCAGGTAAAACCGATGGATTCCAGGCAGAAACAATCATTCTACGACTATCAGGATTATTTTTTAACGAATAAATTGCGTTTTTTATTTGGTCGATATCATCATTGTTCCAATTGCGCCATTGGTGACCATAAACTGGGCCCAAATCTCCATTCTCATCTGCCCAATCGTTCCAAATGCGTACACCATTTTCGGTTAAATAGTTAATATTAGTATCACCTTTTAAAAACCAAAGTAGTTCGTAAACTATAGATTTTAAGTGTAGCTTTTTTGTAGTTACCATTGGAAAACCCTCACTTAAATCGAAACGCATTTGGTAACCAAATACACTTTTGGTTCCTGTTCCTGTTCGGTCGCTTTTTTGGTTTCCGTTTTTTAAAACGTGTTTAACAAGATCGTGATATTGTTTCATACTTCATCTTCCGTCTTCCCAAAGGGAAGAAATTTATAAATCAATGCGTTACATTTTTAATTGTGTCTGGATTGTGTTTGTACTTGAATATAAGCCAAAAAAGTATTGCTAAAATTAAAGCATAACCTGCAAATACTAACCAAATAGTTGTCCAGTCCCTAAATCCATCATTTGTATAGTAGTCTACAATAAGTCCGCTTGTGTAGCCTCCAATTAAAGCTCCTACACCATTTGTGAGTAAAATAAATAATCCTTGTGCACTACTTCTGTACTTATTACTGGTTTCAGTTTCAACATATAATGAACCGGAAATATTAAAGAAATCGAATGCCATGCCATAGATAACCATTGATAATATTAAAAAGCCTAACCCAATACCTTCTGGATTTCCTATACCAAATAAAGCAAATCGTAAAGCCCAAGCAAACATACTTAATAGCATTACAGTTTTTATGCCAAAACGTTTTAAGAAAAACGGAATGGTTAAGATAAATACGGTTTCAGATATTTGAGACAACGAGATTAAAATATTTGAACGTTTTACAGCAAATGAATCTGGAAAACTTTCAGTAAAACTTCTTAAAAATTCGGAAGCCCAAGCATTGGAAATTTGTAAAACAACACCTAATAACATGGAAAAAATAAAGAATACAGCCATTTTGTAATCTTTAAATAATGCAAAAGCATCTAAGCCTAAACGTTCAGTAAAAGATTTATTTTCCGATATTGATAAAGGTACATTTGGTAGTGTGAATGAATAAATCCCCAATATTAAAGAGAAACCTGCAGCAAAATAAAATTGATATGGACTTTGTGTCCATTCTAAAAAATCGACTGCCCACATTGCCACTATAAATCCGATAGTTCCCCAAACGCGTATTGGTGGAAAAACTTTTATAACATCGTATTTGTTGTCATCAAGAATACTATATGATACTGCATTAGCCAAGCCAATGGTAGGCATATATAGCATTAAATAGCCTAACATTATCCAAAAGAAGGTGTCATAATCGTTTACTTGCGATAAATAATATAAAAACCCAGCTCCTAAAATATGAAGCATTCCAAAAAGTTTTTGTGCATTAATATATTTATCAGCAATAATCCCTACAATAGCAGGCATAACTATTGAAGCGATACCTAATGTCATAAATATCTTGCCAATTTGAGCACCTGAAAATTGTAGCTGCCCTCCTAAATATCCACCTAACGAAATAAGCCAAGCCCCAAACACAAAAAACTCGAAAAAATTTAAAACAGTTAAACGAAATTTTATACTCATAATATGTGTTTAATAATTTTATCGTTTAGATATTTCGTCTCTTATTCTCGCAGCAGTTTCATAATCTTCATTAGCGACGGCTTCATCTAAAATAGTGTGAAGTTCTTCTAAAGTTTTACTTTTAAAATTTTCTGGAGATTTTGATTCAATTTCTTCTGCCAAAATTTCGTCTAACAATATATTATCTTCAGAATCTCCTTCTTCTTTTTCAGGATTTACTTTAAGATAAATTCCAGCTCTATCTAAAATATTTTTATAGGTATAAATTGGTGCTTGAAATCGTAAAGCCAATGCAATAGCATCACTTGTACGAGCATCAATAATCTCTTCAATTTTATCACGTTCACAAATTAAACTCGAATAAAATACGCCATCTACAAGTTTATGTATTATAACTTGTTTTACAACGATATCAAACCTATCAGAAAAATTTTTAAAAAGGTCATGAGTAAGTGGTCTGGGAGGCTTTATCTCTTTTTCAAGAGCAATAGCGATAGATTGGGCTTCAAAGGCTCCAATAACAATAGGAAGTTTTCGGTCGCCATCCACTTCATTTAAAATTAAAGCGTAAGCACCATTTTGTGTTTGGCTGTAAGATATTCCTTTTATGTTAAGAAGAACTAAACTCATAATTTATAAGACGTAAAGAACTGTTTAAATTAGGACTTTACCAACGCCAAAGGCATTAAGTTTTCATACTAATTTAAACAGTCCTTTTAGCAAACACAATTTATAAAAAAATATTTATTGTTGCGCTTTAAAGGCTTTTAATTTTTCTATGAATTTTGGCACGACCTCAAAAGCATCTCCCACAACACCATAATCTGCAGCTTTAAAGAAAGGAGCTTCAGGATCGGTGTTTATAACAACTTTTACTTTAGAAGCGTTAATTCCAGCTAAATGCTGAATTGCTCCAGAAATTCCAATAGCAATATATAAGTTAGAAGCAACAGGTTTTCCTGTTTGCCCAACGTGTTCACTATGAGGCCTCCAGCCTAAATCTGAAACTGGTTTAGAGCATGCAGTTGCTGCTCCTAAAACTTCGGCTAATTCTTCAATAATTCCCCAATTTTCTGGACCTTTTAATCCACGACCTCCAGATACTACAATTTCTGCATCTGCAATTGTGACTTTATCTGTAGCTTTATCTACAGATTTTACAGTTACACCGAAATTTGGAATGGAAGGTGAAAATTCTTCAGCTGATGCACTTGCAGAATTTTCAAAAACACCATATGCATTTTTTGAAACACCTATAAGTTTAACGTCAGTATTAATTTGACACATTTCGAAAGCTTTATTGGTAAAAGCAGTGCGTTTTACGGTAAAAGGCGATGTGCTTGTTGGAGCTGCTACAACGTTTGAAGCATAGCCAGCATCTAAACCTATTGCCAAAAGTGGCGCAAGATATTTACTGTTTATACTTGAGCTAACAATAACAACTTTAGCTGATTCTTTTTCTACAGCTTGCTTAATAACATTGGCATAAGCATTAGCATTGAAATTTTCTAACTGTGAGTTGGTTACTTGTAACACTTTATCAACGCCATATTTGCCTAATTCTGAAGTATTACTAGCATTAATTGAAACTGCAGTAACTGTAGTTCCTAATTGGTTGGCAACAGCTTTTGCATATGAAGCAACTTCTAAAGCTACTTTTTTAAATTTTCCTTGTTCGGATTCGGTATATACTAAAACGGACATAATATTTTTTCAAAATATAAATTCCAAAAAACAAATTCCAAAAAACAAATATTGGAATATGGTACTTGAAAATTGGTTATTAAATTACCTTCGCTTCGTTATGAAGTAAGTTTACTAATTCATCTATATTATCTGGAGATACCAAAGTAACAGCGCCTTTTGCTTCAGGTTTTTCAAAAGACATAGATGTTGTTTTTGCACTTGTATCTACTGGATCGACAATAGTTAAAGGTTTTTTACGAGCCATCATAATTCCTCTCATGTTAGGAATTCGTAAATCGCTCTCTTCAACAATACCCTTTTGTCCACCAATTATTAATGGAAAAGATGTAGAAACGATTTCTTTTCCTCCATCAATTTCTCTTGAAACAGTTGCGTTAGTTCCTTCTACTTCTATCCCATTACAATTATTTACAAAATTGGATTCAGTTAAAGCTGCAACCATACCTGGAACCATTCCTCCATTATAATCGAGAGATTCACGACCAGCAATTATCAAATCATAACCACCTTCTCGAACCACTTTTGCTAACTGTTTTGCAACCGTAAAACCATCTGTTGCAATAGTATTTACTCGTATTGCAGCATCTGCTCCTATTGCAAGTGCTTTACGCAAGGTTGGCTCAACTTCTGCACCACCAACACTTACAACATCTACAGAAGCACTTTGCTTTTCTTTAAACCACATAGCACGAGTAAGACCAAATTCGTCATTAGGATTAATTACAAACTGCACACCATTTGTGTCAAACTTTGAATCTCCATCTGTGAAATTGATTTTAGATGTTGTGTCTGGAACATGACTTATGCACACTAAAATTTTCATATGATAAATTGTTTTTTGAGTATAAATTTTTGAGAATACGAAGATAGTTAAATTAATACTAATTTCCTATGCATGCATAATAAATTTTTAAGATAGAGTTTAACAAATTGTTATGCAATTATTACTATTTTTGCGATTGTATTATTATAATATTTTATGAAGACAATCCAGTTCAGAGAAGCAATTTGTGAAGCCATGAGTGAAGAAATGCGCAGAGATGAAAGCATTTATTTAATGGGTGAAGAAGTTGCAGAATATAATGGTGCTTATAAAGCTTCTAAAGGCATGCTAGATGAATTTGGAGCAAAACGTGTTATTGACACTCCAATTGCTGAGCTAGGTTTTTCAGGTATTGCTGTTGGATCTACAATGACAGGCAATAGACCAATTGTAGAGTATATGACTTTTAACTTTGCTTTGGTTGGCATTGATCAAATTATTAATAATGCTGCTAAAATAAGACAAATGTCTGGTGGACAGTTTAAGTGTCCAATTGTTTTTCGTGGTCCAACTGGATCTGCAGGACAATTAGGCGCAACACACTCACAAGCATTTGAAAGTTGGTTCGCTAATACTCCTGGATTAAAAGTAGTTGTGCCATCTAATCCTTACGATGCAAAAGGCTTGTTAAAGGCTGCTATTAGAGATGATGATCCAGTGATTTTTATGGAAAGTGAGCAAATGTATGGTGATAAAGGCGAAGTTCCTGAAGGTGAATATACGATTCCGATAGGTCTTGCAGATATTAAACGAGAAGGTAAAGATGTAACTATTGTGTCTTTTGGCAAGATTATAAAAGAAGCATATAAAGCTGCAGATGAACTTGAAAAAGAAGGTATTTCTTGCGAAATTATAGATTTAAGAACTGTTCGTCCAATGGATTATGAAACCATTTTAACTTCGGTTAAAAAAACCAACAGGTTAGTGATTTTAGAAGAAGCTTGGCCCTTTGGCAATGTAGCTACCGAAATCACATATCAAGTACAATCTCAAGCATTCGATTATTTAGACGCTCCAATTATAAAGATTAACACTGCAGATACACCTGCACCTTTTTCTCCAGTTTTACTTAAAGAATGGTTGCCAAACAGTAATGACGTTATTAAGGCTGTAAAAAAAGTGATGTATACTCAAAGTTAATAGGTTTTTGAAGATTTTGGGTTTAGGTTTTTTCTTTAATAAAGGCAAAAATTTTAAGCATAGCATAGTTAAGGTTCAAAATTTTAACGAATAGAAAAGGAAAAAGACAATGCTAAAAATTCAGAAGGCTGTTAACTTTGAGTATTTAAATAAATTAGAAATTTTTACGTTATATAAACTTCGTTAGCATGATTGTTGATGAAGTTTTTTTTATTAATATGAAGTATAGACTACTTACAATATATTTTTTCTTCGGAATAGTTTCTCTTTTTGCACAAACTAAAGTGAGTGGACATGTATTTGATGAAAACAATGATCCAGTTTCATTTGCTAATATTGTGTTTAAAGGCTCTTCTATAGGCACAATTACTAACGAAAATGGAAGATTTTATTTAGAATCTGATGAAACTTGGAATACACTTATAGTTTCTTTTCTTGGATATGAAACTATATCATTTAACCTCGAAAAAAAGGTTAATTACGATTTAAAACTTACCATAAAAGAAACAGCTGCTCAACTAGGCGAGATCGTTATAATTGCTGGCAAGCAGCCAAAAAAGAATAATCCAGCTATAGATATACTTCGTAAAGTTTGGGAGCATAAACGTAAAAATGGTTTAAAACAATTTAATCAGTACGTGTACGATAAATACGAAAAAGTAGAATTCGATCTTAATACTATTGATAGCTCATTAATAAAAAGCAAACTTTTTAGAGGCATGGAATTTGTTTTCGAGCAAGTAGATACCTCAAGAATTACAGGTAAAACGTATTTGCCAATGTTTATTAACGAAGCTGTAACTAAAGTTTATGGCGATAATATTATTAATAAAGAAAAAACTGTTTTAAAGGGAAATAAAAATTCAGGATTTAACGACAATCAAGTTATCATTGATTTTGTTGGCGATTTATATTCCGATTATAATGTATATGATAACTACCTAAAATTTTTCGATAAAAGCTTTGTAAGTCCATTATCTACAACCGGAATTAACACATATAATTATGTGCTTTTAGATAGTGCATATATAGATGATAAATGGTGCTATAATATTATTTACTATCCAAGACGCAAAAACGAACTTACTTTTAAAGGCGATTTTTGGGTAAATGACACAACCTATGCTATAAAAGAGATTAACCTTCAAGCTACAAAAAGTGCCAATATAAACTGGGTTAAAGAAATATATATCGAGCAAGAATTTGAAGTTTTAAATGATTCTTTATTTCTTGTAAAACGTGATTATATGATGTCTGATTTTGCCTTTAGTAAAAAAGAAAAATCAAGAGGTGTTTATGGAAAAAGAACGACATTATTCAATAACTATGAGTTTGATAGAGTAAAGGATAAAAAATTCTACGATCAAGAAGTATATTATTACGATAAAGATGTTTACGATAGAGATGATACTTTTTGGGATAAAAATCGAATGGAGGTTTTAAATAAGGACGAAGAAGGTGTTTATAAAATGTTAGACACACTTAAAACTGTTAAAAAGTTTAAACAATTGTATAATCTTGGGAGCATTTTGTCTTCGGGATATATTGAGTTTAATACACTTCCTCTTGATTATGGTCCTATTTTTTCAACCTTTGGTTATAATGAGGTGGAAGGATTACGATTAAGAGCTGGAGGCAGAACTTATTTTGGACGTAACGATTTATGGCGTTTGGAAGGGTTTTTAGCTTATGGTTTTAGAGATGATAAATTTAAATACGGAATCTCAGGTAAATGGTTATTGGATAAAAAAAATAGGCTTATTATTTCTGGGGGTAATCGTCGTGATGTAGAGCAAATTGGAGCAAGCCTTACAACTTCTACAGATGTGTTAGGTCGTAATTTAGCATCCTCTTCGGTTGTAGGAACAGGAACTAACGATAAACTTACCAATATAAATTTAACTACACTTGCTATTGAAATAGAACCTTGGCGAAATATAATTTTTAGACTTGGAGGTAATTATAGAACTTTAGAATCTGCTTCGCCAACATTTAGTTTAGATTACTTTGATCCTGAATCTAGCACAGGAATATCTTCAGATGTAAAACAATACGAAACCTCTTTATCAGTTTCTTATTTTCCAAAACGAAAAATGACAGGTTTTGGTGTAGAACGTCATGAAGCTAACGATGATTTTGCACGTATTTTTGCACAAATAAGTCGAGGAGATAACAGTATATTGAGCAGTGATTTTAATTACACCAAAGTACAATTTTCTTATACACAACCTTGGCAACTAGGAGGTTTTGGTAGGTTATATTCTACTATCGAAGCTGGGAAAACTTTTGGTGAAGTGCCTTTAGGTTTATTAAGTGTCGTGCCTGGTAATCAATCTTATTTTTCAATTTATAACACCTTTTCCCAATTAGATTATTACGAGTTTGTAACCGATACTTATACCTCGTTACATCTACAGCATAATTTTAATGGTCGTTTATTCTCTAGAATTCCTTTCTTAAGAAAATTTAACCTTCGTGAAATAGTTAGTATTAAAGGTGTTTGGGGAGAAGTATCTGATGAAAATAGAGCCTTAAACGCTTCTGGATTGCTATACCAAGCACCAAATGACAAAGTGTATTGGGAATATAGTCTTGGTGTTGGTAATATTTTTAAGATATTTAGATTAGACTTTAACTTTAGAGGTAATTATAAAGACAATCCTGGGGCAAGAAAGTTTGGTGTTACTGGAACATTTGGATTTCATTTTTAAAGGTTTCGTTATCGGTTGGTATAAACTTAGTGCGTGAAAACATGCGGCTGATTTTCCACTAGGAAAATAGGATGTATAAACATACGCAAACTTAGGTAAAACACAACAGTAAGCATTAAATTTATACGTTGTTGTAAAACGTTATTTATTTAATTAGTTGCGCAAATAATGTAAAAATCTTAACGTGGTTAATAATTATAAATTTGTTGTCTAAACTTAATAATTTTTTTTGATCAATTAAAATTAATTTAAAGCATAGGCAGAAGAATGTATGTGTAGCGTATTATAAAGTGCAGAAACTAACTCATCTGATTTCATTGTAAACTGAATTACTGAGAAAATGAAGATAAAATTTTATTTTGTAACTTTACGCTATCTCTAAGATAAGGATTACTCTCTAAGTATAATTTTTTAAGTTATTAAAAAACAAAGAAAGGCATATATAATATAGTCAATCGATAAACATTTTTTTTTAACCTTTAAAACCACTACAAATGAAAAAACTAATCAAAAAAATCGTTAAAGGAATAATTTTATTTATTTCATTATTCTTAATTACAGTTAACGTATCCGCACAGGAAACAGATGCTTACGAAAAAGCTAAAACTGAAATAGAGCTAACTTTTGGAACTGTACCATCTTGGTTTGCGTCGTATCCTGAACACGCCCTTCCCGAAGCCTGGGAACTTTTTAAGACGCTGAAAGGACCTAAAAGCAGTATTTCATCAAAAAATTCTGAGTTGATTCAACTTGCAGTAGCTTCACAAATTCCTTGTGTATATTGTGTTTATTTTCACAGAATTTTCGCAAAAGCATTTGGTGCTACCGATGAAGAAATAAATGAAGCAATAGCATTAGGAGCAGAAACAAGGCATTGGAGTATGGTAATACAAGGGTCAGGTATTTCTTTTGAGGATTTCAAAGTTGAATTTGATCAAGCAATGAAATATATGTCTGAGAAAACTAAAAATTAATTAAAACAACAAGAATAACTGGCATACTTAATTAAAAAATAAACCGCTTTTTGCGGTTTATTTTTTTATAGCTTAGATCGAAAGCATAATGTTTTTACAATGGATAAGATATGGTTCTGTTTTAATAAACTATATCGTCCGATAACGAAGGTCGTCTATTTTCTTGTAAAAGTCAAGTTCAAAAAAATAAACACTTACAATGTTATCGAATAGTTTTTTTATCCAAAAACCACTTTTAATAATTTAGAAACTGGTTTTTTTATCTACTATATTTTACTATTTTTGCCGCATTCAAAAAAAACAACTTACATATGGAATTATTAGTAAAATTTTTACCAGCCTTTGGAGTTTTAGCTCTAATCTTTGTTTTTATAAAAAACGTTTGGGTTACAAAACAAGAGCAAGGCGATGCCAAAATGGTGCGTATTGCCAAGAATATTGCCGAAGGTGCAATGTCTTTTCTAAAAGCGGAATATAGAGTTTTAGCCATTTTTGTTGCAGCAGTAGCAATCTTGTTATATTTTAAAGGTAATGCTGAAGCAGGTTCTAACGGAATGGTAGCTTTATCATTTGCTGTAGGAGCTATTTGTTCGGCGTTAGCAGGTTTTATAGGAATGAAAGTTGCTACTAAAGCCAATGTAAGAACAACTCATGCAGCAAGAACCTCTTTAGGCAGAGCATTAGAAGTTGCTTTTGCTGGAGGTGCAGTAATGGGATTAGGTGTTGTAGGTTTAGGCGTACTTGGGTTAAGTGGTTTGTTTATGATTTACCAAAGTATGTGGCCAGGAGCAGATAATTTAGCAATGGTATTAAATGTACTTTCAGGGTTCTCTTTAGGAGCATCTTCAATTGCATTATTTGCTCGTGTTGGTGGAGGTATTTATACCAAAGCTGCCGATGTTGGTGCTGACCTTGTTGGTAAAGTTGAAGCTGGTATTCCAGAAGATCATCCATTAAATCCAGCTACTATTGCCGATAATGTTGGTGATAATGTTGGAGATGTTGCAGGTATGGGAGCCGATTTATTCGAATCGTATGTAGGTTCAATTATTGGTACAATGGTTTTAGGAGCTTTTATTTTAACACCAAATTTTGAAGGTTTAGGAGCTGTTTATTTACCATTAGTTTTAGCTGCTGTTGGGATTGTAATGTCTATTATAGGAACATTTTTTGTAAAAGTAAAAGATGGCGGAAATCCTCAAACTGCATTAAATATTGGAGAGTATGGCTCGGCAGTATTAATGGTTATTGCTTCATATTTTATTATTAATGAGTTAATTCCTAAATCTGTAGATGGTTTACCATTTGGAGCTATGGGAGTATTTTGGGCTACAATAACAGGTTTAGCGGCTGGATTACTAGTTGGTAAAATTACTGAATATTATACAGCAACAGGAAAAAAGCCTGTAATGTCTATTGTTAAACAATCCGAAACAGGTTCTGCAACAAACATTATTGCTGGTTTAGGTGTTGGTATGATGTCAACAATGTTTCCAATTCTTATAATTGCTGCTGCTATTATGGTGTCTCACCATTTTGCAGGTATGTACGGAATTGCAATTGCTGCAGTTGGTATGTTGGCAAATACAGGAATTCAATTAGCTATAGACGCTTATGGACCAATTTGTGATAATGCTGGAGGGATTGCTGAAATGGCAGAATTACCAAAAGAAGTACGTAAACGTACAGATAAATTAGATGCTGTTGGAAATTCAACTGCTGCAGTAGGAAAAGGATTTGCAATCGCTTCTGCGGCTTTAACTGCATTGGCTTTATTTGCTGCCTTTATGAAAACTGCAGGAGTAACATCTATTGATGTATCTCAACCAAAAATTATGGCTGGCCTTTTAGTTGGTGGAATGTTACCATTTGTGTTTTCTGCTTTATCTATGAATGCTGTAGGTCGTGCTGCAATGGCTATGATTGAAGAAGTGCGTCGTCAGTTTAGAGAAATCCCCGAGTTAAAAGCAGCTTTAGCTGTGATGCGTAAATACGATTCAGATATGTCTAAAGCATCTGTAGAAGACAGGAAAATATTTGATGAAGCCGATGGTGTTGCAGATTATAGCAAATGTATAGATATCTCTACAAAAGCATCTATTAAAGAAATGGTATTGCCAGGATTATTGGCTTTGGCAGCTCCGGTATCTGTTGGTTTTATTGGAGGTGCAGAAATGCTAGGAGGCTTATTAGCAGGAGTTACTACATGTGGTGTGCTTATGGCAATCTTTCAATCTAATGCTGGAGGTGCTTGGGATAATGCAAAGAAAACCATTGAAGAAGAAGGACGTAAAGGAACAGATGTTCATAAAGCATCAGTTGTTGGCGATACAGTTGGAGATCCGTTTAAAGATACTTCAGGACCATCGTTAAATATTTTATTAAAATTAATGTCGGTTGTAGCATTAGTAATTGCACCAAGTATTGCAATTTCTGCTGATGCAGTTTCTGCTTATAACTCGACTGAATTACATACCGAACAAGTTGTTGAAGTTTCTAAAGAGATTAAAGTAAATATGGAAAGTAATGACGACGGAACTGTGAAAGCAACAGTAACAACAACTACGACTAAAGATGGTGAAACAACAACTGAAGATCAAGTTTTTGAAGGCACTGAAGAAGAAGTTAAAGCACAAATAGATGCTTTAAAAGATGTTGATGTTAAGATAAAAACAAGAAAAGTAGTAAAAGAGATTGTTGAAGAAGTTGAAGAAACAAAAGAGAACAACTAGATTTTTATAAAAAAACATTTTGAAAAAACCACGCTTTTACGTGGTTTTTTTGTTTGCGTTAAGGATGGAAATGGCATCCTTTCTTGTGCTGAACTTGTTTCGGCACGAGAAAGATATAATGTACAGCCTGACGTTTTAGGAACTAAAACGAAACGCCCTAAAATAAACCATGAATTTCTGCTTCAACCTTATTGATAATGCTTCCTAAATCTTCAGGATTATCAACAAAATCTAATGGATCGACATCTATAATAAGAAGGTTGCCTTTGTCGTATTTAGAGATCCAAGCTTCGTAACGCTCGTTTAATCTGCTTAAATAATCAATACTTATGGTGTTTTCGTAATCACGACCACGTTTGTGTATTTGAGACACTAAATTTGGTATAGAACTGCGTAAATAAATTAACAAATCTGGACCTTGCACAAAAGATTCCATTAAATCGAAAAGCGATCGATAATTTTCGAAATCACGATTAGTCATTAAACCCATTGCGTGTAGGTTTGGCGCAAAAATATGCGCATCTTCGTAAATAGTTCTATCTTGAATAATGTCTTTACCACTTTCGCGAATTAGTGAAACTTGCCGAAAACGGCTATTTAAAAAATACACCTGCAAGTTGAAGCTCCAACGTTCCATTTGGTTGTAAAAGTCGTCCAGATAAGGATTATCTACAACATCTTCGAGTTGTGCTTCCCATTTATAATGTTTTGCAAGTAATTTAGTTAGTGTGGTTTTTCCTGCGCCAATATTTCCGGCAATGGCTATATGCATAATTTTAATCGGTTTTTAGTCGGTACTGATAAAGATATTCATCGTCGTAAATATACAAGGTTTGGTTGGTTACTAAAAACTGTTTTATTAACAATTTTGGGATTTTTAGTTCTGTTAATATTTCGGTGTCTTTGTCTAAATAAAACAGCTGGTTTTCTTTTTGAAGGATTAAATCTCCATTCAGTTCTACAAACTTTGTAAAGCCAGTATTCTTAATTTTTGAAAGCAAACTTCCAACATAATTATAAGTATGTATGTAGTCTTTAGTTAGTAGCCAGCAAAAATTGTAATTGCTTTTTAAATCTAAAATTTCTCCTTGAATTGGTAAGGTTTGAACACGAGTAGTATTAGTCTTATAATCATAATTTTCTAATTGCTGATTGTTTTGATTAAACAACCAAATCGTATTATCGTTTCCTGTAGAAATATGAGTAATGTCTTTAAAAGGCTGAATCGTATTAAAGTCTATTTTAAACATTTCAGTTAAACGATTATCTAAAATCACAACAGTATTAAAATTTTTGTAAAACACATTAATTTTTAGAGGATTAAATGTGTTGGCAGATGTTATTTGTCCTAGTTGGATATTACTATAAGTAAATTCAATATTACCCTTTTCAGTTGTAAATGAACCGTTTTTTATATAAAATGGAAATTCAAAACTATTTAGTCCAACAAGAGTTTTAGCATATATTTTAGTTTTGGTCACAAATGAAACTTCTATGCTTTGCTGTGCAAACATAGAACAAGTGAGTAAAATGAGAAGATATTTAAAAGCTTTCATTCCGATTTTAAAAGTACAAAATTGAAGTCAATTGCAATCATCAATTTTATTGCGTTTATAAAAAGGAGTTTGTGTAGTTGGATATTTAATAATCATAATATTGCAATATTACAATTAGATTTAATATTATAAACACCAATTAACTTTAATAGGAAAAGGCAATTAAATCAGCAAATTAATTTATACCCAAATCCGCGAACATTAACAATTTGTATAGTTTCGTCTTGGTTTAGTTTTTTACGAAGTTTGGTAATAAAAACATCCATGCTTCTGGCATTAAAATAATCGTCGTTTCCCCAGAGTTTATTCAGAATTAATGAACGTTCCAAAACTTCGTTTTTATTTTTAATAAGATGAAATAATAAATGCGCTTCACGATGTGTAAGTTGTGTTTTATTCTCATCTTTAAATTGAAGCGTTTGTTTTGGGAAATCAAAAACAAAATTACCTATTTTTAATATTTCGGCAGTTTTTTGAAGTTTCGTTCTGTTTACTAAATTGTTAATTCTAACAATGAGCTCTTCCATACTAAAAGGCTTTTTTAAATAATCATTGCCACCAATTGTAAACCCTTCAACAACGTCTTGTGTTTGGGATTTTGCAGTAAGAAAAATAATAGGAATAGCATCGTCTTCCATCCTTATTTCTTTAGCTAAAGTAAAACCATCTTTTTTTGGCATCATAACATCCAAAACCAAAAGATGTATATCTTCTTTTTGGTAAATATTATAAGCTTCTACACCATTTTCAGCTAAAAAAACATTGAAGTTTCGTGTTTCTAAACTTTCTTTAATAATGAGCCCTAATGCAGGTTCGTCTTCTGCTAAAAGTATGGTTGTATTATTATTCATTTGGAAGCGATAGTTTAAAAGTGGTTAGATTATTATCTAAATTTAAATAAATAACTCCTCCGTGTTTTTCGATAATTTTTTTTGCATAATACAAACCAATACCAAAGCCTTTTACATCATGTGTATTTCCTTTTGAAACACGATAGAATTTTTCAAAAATCTTTTCTTTATTAGCTTTGGTTAATGTGGTTCCGTTGTCGGTTATTGAAATTGTAAAAGCAAAAGTGTTTTGGATTAAATCAATATTTATTTCATTGCCGCCATACTTTATAGCATTATCAATAATATTATTTATGGCATTTTCAAAGTGAAAAACATCAACTTTTGCTGTTACTTCTTCTGAAGAATTAAAACGTATTGTTTTAGCTTCTGTTCCGATAGCTATCGGAAGCATTTTATGTTTTTCAATAATAGTAACAAGTAAATCGGCAATATTAATAGGTTCTTTATTTAAGTCTAAGCTATCGCTATCTAAAGTGGCTGTCTCTAACAATTTCTCAACCATTATGTTAAGTTTTGACAATTGACTGTTAGACATATCCAAATACGTTTTTGTCTTTTCTTTATCATCAATCACATTAAAGTTTTTAATGCTTTCTAGCGCAACACTTATAGTAGCGATAGGTGTTTTAAACTCGTGAGTAATATTGCTTATCAAATCATTTTTAACTTCGGCTAATTGCTTTTGATGTTTTATTATTTTAAGTAAATAAAATAGGCAACTAATAACAGCCAACACCAATAAAGTAGAGATAAGAATTCCTGTAAGAATACGTTTTAAAATAATTTTTGTTTCGTTAGAAAAATGAACAGTTAAAACACCTTTATTTCCTAAAAAAGGAGAACTAGTAGAGGTCTTTAAGGTTGCCAATTTTACAACATCTTCATTATAATAGATGATTTCTTCTTCAAAATTTTGATAAGAAAGCCCATGATTTATGTCTAACTTTTTACGTGATAATTCTTCATTAAACAAAGAATCAATATTTTTTAAACGCAATGTATCACTAGTTAAAGAGAGAATAACTTTGGAGGTTAATGTTCTAAAATGACCTTGAGAAGTAGAATCTAAATGAAGGTCTTTATAGATAGTCTTTAATCGAGAACGTGGAAATTGTTTTAGAGATTCAGGCATTGATTGTAAAAAAGAATCTGGCTCTACACCTTTGTAAATTTTAACACCATCAAATATTTCAACATTAATAGAGTCAGATGATTTTAAATATTTACTAGTAACTTCAATATTATGCATCATACTATCTAACTTCCCATGTTCTATGAAATTTGAATTAATAGTATCAAAAGCAAAAGCAATCGTATTGTTTTCAGCTAAATGAGCAAAATAGGTCTCCACAGCATTATCAAGACTTTGTTGGACGTCGTTTACAAGCTGTTGTTTATTTACAAGATAATTTTTGTAATTCCAATACACTTGAATTGTAATTGTGCCAAGTATTACAAATACAATTACATACAATATCCATTTATAACGTTTATCGTTCATTTTTCAAAAGTAAATGTTAAAATGTTATAAAACGAATTGCTTAACACACGTTAACACTCGTTAACTTAATTACCATATTTAAATAATCATATTTGCAGTATAAATAATTTAAAATCAAAAAAAAAAATGAAACACCTAGCCGTAATTATTGTAATGCTAATATTATCAAGTTCAGCAATAGCACAAGATTTTCAAGGAAAAGCTACTTACAAGTCTCATCGAAAAATGGATATCCAATTAGATAGTACCCAAATGGAGACAGATATGCATAAACGTATGATAGAAATGATGAAAAAGCAGTTTGAAAAAACCTATATATTAAGCTTCAATAAAGAAGAATCTCTCTATAAAGAAGACGAACAATTAGAAGCTCCTCAACATGCTGGAATGGTTATGGTATTCATCGACTCTGGTGAATCCGGAGAGCTTTATAAAAACATTAAAGAAGATCGATATACAGACCAAAACGAAATGTTTGGAAAAGTATTTTTAATTGAAGACAAGCTAAGAAAAATTGATTGGGAACTTGGAAGCGAAACTAAAAATATTGGTGAATATACTTGTTATAAGGCAACAACAAAACGTACTGTAGAAGTTGTAAAAGCAGGAATTAGTATTAATGGAGATAAAGATTTAAACGAAAAATCTGAACCTGAAATGGAAGAAATAACTATTACTGCGTGGTATACACCTCAAATTCCTGTAAACAATGGACCAGGAAATTACCACGGCCTTCCAGGCTTAATTCTTGAAGTTAACAACGGAAGACAAACTCTAATA
>QMOV01000002.1 GCA_003650305.1 Bacteroidota bacterium
GTTTTGTCTTAGCTTTTGTATGTGGGTTTATAATGATTTGGGTTTATGTCGAATTCGTGTTTTTAAATGTAGATATGTTTGGAATTGACCTACGAGAAATATTTCAAATGCATCCAATTAATTTGAGTGTTGCCGTTTGGGTAGGTTTTATTGCACTATTTGGTATTGCTACAGACGATGGTGTCGTTATGGCAACCTATTTAACTCAAACATTCGATAAAAATTTGCCACAGACAAAACAAGCAATTAGACTATCTGTTGTAGAAGCAGGCAAAAAAAGAATTCGTCCTTGTTTAATGACTACAGCAACTACAATTTTAGCATTGTTACCAATACTAACTTCTACTGGAAGAGGAAGCGATATCATGATTCCAATGGCTATTCCAAGTTTTGGAGGTATGGTTATAGCTTTAATTACGCTATTTGTAGTTCCAGTACTATTTAGCTGGAAAAAAGAAAGGGAAATTAAAAGTTAAAAGATAAAAATTATGAGCAAAAATATTTTAAAAACGAAGAGTTATTTGTTTGCTATAGAAATTGTCAAATTATCACAACGATTACAGAAAGATAATAAAGAATTCATTTTAAGTAGGCAAATTATGAGAAGTGGTACAGCAATTGGAGCACTTATTCGTGAAGCAGAATTCGCTGAAAGTAAAGCAGATTTTAAACATAAAATGTATATATCTTTAAAGGAAGCAAATGAAACGAAATATTGGTTAAGCCTACTGAAAGATACAGGTTTTATTGATGAGAAGGGGTATTCAAATTTGTTTAATATTTCTAAAGAATTAGTCGCAATGTTAGTTAGCACAATCAAAACATTAAAAAAATCATAGTAATGGATTTAATAAATAAAATTAACAGTCAAAGATTTACGAAGGTTTTTAATTTTTCACGTTTCGCTTCAAACTTTAAGAGTGTGCTAATTTTTAGTTTTTCACTTTTCACTTTTATCTTTGGAAATGCGCAACAATTAGAAACACTTATTGAAGAAGCATTAGCTAACAATCCGGAAATTCAAAAGTTTGAATTGCAATATCAAATCACTTCAGAAAAAGTAAATGAAGTAAACACCATTCCAAATACCGAATTTGGTGTGGGTTATTTTGTAAGAGAACCCGAAACAAGAACAGGAGCACAAAGAGCTAAAGTATCTGTAAAACAAATGCTGCCTTGGTTTGGATCTATAACAGCGAGAGAAAGTTATGTGAATTCGTTAGCTGATGCTAAATACGAAGATATAGTAATTGCTAAAAGAAAACTGTTGGTTTCTGTATCTCAATCCTATTACAATTTATATACAATTAAAGCAAAACAAGACGTATTAGTTGAAAATATTGAATTGCTCAAAACCTATGAAACATTAGCATTAACTTCTGTTGAAGTAGGTAAAGCATCAGTAGTAGATGTATTACGATTACAAATGAGACAGAATGAATTGGAGCAATTAAATAAAGTGTTAGAACAAGAATATTTGGCTGAACAAACTTTGTTTAATAAGCTATTGAACAGAGATAAATCCATTTCAATTGAAGTCATAAAAGATTTGACCATTCCTTCGGAAAGCGATTTGATTACTTCTGAAAACTTACAATTACATCCAGAGTTAACTAAATATGATAAGCTCTACCAATCTGTTGAAAAATCAGAATTGCTCAATCAAAAAGAAAGTAGTCCAATGATTGGATTTGGATTGGATTACATCGCAGTTTCCGAACGACCAAATATGAGTTTTAGCGATAATGGAAAAGATATTGTAATGCCTATGGTGTCTTTATCTATTCCTATTTTCAATAAAAAGTATACTTCAAAAAGTAAACAGAATGAATTAAAACAGCAAGAGATAATCGCGCAGAAACAAGAACGATTAAACACATTAGAAACTGCGCTTGACAAAGCTATTAATAATAGAATTTCTGCAAGAATAAGCTATGATACACAAACCAAAAATTTAAAACAAGCTAAAAATGCAGAGGAAATTTTAATAAAAAACTACGAAACCGGAACAATTGATTTTATTGATGTTTTAGATATTCAAGAATTGCAATTAAAGTTTCAAATCAATCAAATAGAATCAGTGAAAAAGTATTATATACAAACAACAATCATCAATTATTTAAGCAATTAAATAATGAAACACACATATAACATACAAGGAATGACTTGCAATGGTTGTAAAACCAATGTAGAAAGTGCTTTAACTAATTTAGAATCAATAACCAAAGTAACTGCAAATCTCAAAGAAGAAACTGTAGATTTAGAAATGACTTCGCATATTTCTTTAGAAAAACTACAAGAAGCCTTAATCAAAGCAGGATTGCATTATACCATAGAAATGCTAGGACACGAAAAACAAGTAGCAGCAAAAGTACCAGAAGTAGGAAATGGAATTTTTTACTGCCCAATGCACTGCGAAGGTGAAAAAACTTATACATCGCCAGTAGGTTGTCCTGTCTGCGGAATGGATTTGGTAGAACAACCAAAATTAGAAGTTATAACGCAATACACTTGCCCAATGCATCCAGAAGTTATCAAAAACGAGCCTGGAAGTTGTCCTATCTGCGGAATGGATTTAGTACCAATGGAACTTTCAGAAAGCGAAGAAGATAAAACCTATAAAAAACTTCTAAACAAAATGAAAATAGCAATACTTTTCACAGTGCCTATTTTCATTATTGCAATGTCAGATTTAATTCATGGTAATCCACTAGCAAAAATATTTTCACATCATATTTGGAACTGGATTCAATTAATTTTGTCGCTTCCAGTAGTGTTTTATACTTGTTGGATGTTTTTTGAAAGAGCTTGGAAGTCTATAATAACCTGGAACCTAAATATGTTTACATTAATAGGTATTGGTACAGGAGTTGCTTGGTTATTTAGTTTAGTTGCTATGTTCTTTCCAGATATTTTTCCAAATCAATTTAAAACCGAAGCAGGAACTGTTTTTGTCTATTTTGAAGCAACAACCGTAATTTTAACCTTGGTTTTGCTCGGACAATTATTAGAAGCCAGAGCACATAGTCAAACCAGTGGAGCTATAAAGGAACTATTAAAATTGGCACCAACTGAAGCCACTTTGGTAACACCAGAAGGAGATAAAATAATTTCTATCCATAACATTAAAAAAGGAGATTTACTTAGGGTAAAACCTGGAGATAAAATTCCTGTTGATGGAACAATAACCGAAGGTCATAGCAATGTTGATGAAAGTATGATAACTGGCGAACCTATTCCTGTAGACAAAATGGTAAACGATGCAGTAAGTTCTGGTACAATAAATGGCACAAAATCGTTTGTAATGCTTGCCAAAAAAATAGGTTCGGATACTTTGCTTTCGCAGATAATTCAGATGGTTAATAACGCCAGTCGCTCAAGAGCACCAATTCAAAAGTTAGCTGATAAAATCTCTAAATATTTTGTGCCAATTGTAATTCTTATTGCAACAATAACATTTTTTGGTTGGCGTTACTTTGGCCCAGAACCAGCTATGGTTTTTGGTTTTGTTAATGCAATTGCTGTGTTGATTATTGCTTGTCCTTGTGCATTGGGATTGGCAACACCAATGTCTGTAATGGTAGGAGTTGGAAAAGGAGCACAAAATGGCGTACTCATTAAAAATGCTGAAGCTTTAGAAAACTTAAATAAAGTTGACATTTTAATTACTGATAAAACGGGAACGATAACCGAAGGAAAACCATCTGTCGAAAAAGTAGTGAATGCATCTAATGAATTTGATGCTTCACTGTTACAATATATTGCTTCCCTTAATCAGTATAGTGAACATCCATTAGCAGAAGCCGTTGTTAAATTCAGCAAAGAAAAAAACATTGTTTTGAAAGATTCCAAAGATTTTGAAACCATTATGGGTAAAGGAGTAATTGGAACTGTTAATGGTAATAAAATTGCTTTGGGTAATAAAAATTTAATAGAACAAATAAATTCAAAAGTATCAACCGAAATAGATAAAAACATTATAGCAGAACAAAAATTAGGAAAAACTGTTTCGTACATTTCTGTTGATGAAAAAGTAGTAGGATATGTAACTATTACTGATGCTATCAAAAAAACAAGCAAACAAGCAATAACAAAACTTCAACAAGAAGGAATAGAAGTAATTATGCTCACAGGCGATAATAATGATACTGCAAAATCGGTAGCTAATCAACTAAACCTTTCTAATTATAAGGCAGAGTATTTACCAGAAGACAAATTAAATTTTATAAAGAAGCTCCAAGAAGCTGGTAAGGTTGTTGTTATGGCAGGCGATGGCATTAACGATGCGCCAGCATTGGCTCAAGCAGATATTGGAATTGCAATGGGAACTGGGACAGATGTGGCTATTGAAAGTGCTGAAGTGACTTTAGTTAAAGGTGATTTATTAGGTATAGTTAAATCCATAAATTTGGGTAAATCAGTAATGAAAAATATTAAACAAAATTTGTTTTTCGCCTTTATTTATAACGTATTGGGAGTACCTATAGCAGCAGGATTACTATATCCAGTTTTCGGATTGTTATTGTCACCGATGATTGCTGCTGCTGCTATGAGTTTTAGTTCGGTTTCAGTAATTGCAAACGCTTTGAGATTAAGAAATGTAAAATTAGAATAACAGTAATAATTAAATAAAATGAAAAAATTAAAAATAGTAAGTCTCGTAATAATCCTTTTAGCTTTTGGATGTAAATCTGAAACCAAGGAGAAAGTGGATTCAGAAATGAACCATAAAGAACATCAAGTTGAGAAAACTGAAGAGGCTACAAAGAAAAAGCCTTTAAGTCCAAATACATCTGCAATGTCTATAGTTGGCGATGCTCATATACATATTGATTACTCTTCGCCAGGTGTTAGAGATAGAATCATCTTTGGTGGTTTAGTAGGCTATGATACTATATGGCAAGCTGGTGCACATATGGCAACATGGATAGAAACCAATAAAGATTTAACCATAGATGGTAAAACACTTCCAGCAGGTAAATACGGCTTTTTTACAATACCATCAAAAGGAGATTGGACTATAATGTTTAATAAAAATTGGGAGCAACATGGAAAAGACGAATACAACCAAAACGATGATGTTTTAAGGTTTACTGTAAGTCCAGAACTGTCCGAAAACATACAGGAACATTTAGAATATAAAGTAACTAAAACTAATGAAACTGAAGGAGCAATTTCTCTATCGTGGGAAAAGGTTACAATAAGTTTCCCTTTTAAGTCTAATTAAAACCAAAAGAATTATGAAAAAGTATATTATTTATATCGGAATATTAGTCATTGGGCTAATTTTAGGATGGCTGTTTTTTGGTGGCTCATCAACAAATGAAGAAACTCATAATCATTCAGAAGAAATAGTAATCAATGAAATGTGGATCTGCTCGATGCATCCGCAGATTATGTTACCAGAGTCTGGCGATTGTCCTATTTGCGGCATGGATTTAATTCCTGCTGAAACTGGATCAGAAAGTCTTGATTCAGATCAATTTAAAATGACAGAAAATGCAATGGCATTAGCAAATATAGAAACCTCTATTGTTGGTTCGAGTAATGTTAAAGGTAATGCTATAAAACTTACAGGGAAAATAATGGAAAATGAAGAAGCTAACGCTGTACAAGTCAGTTATTTTTCAGGAAGAATAGAACGACTTAATGTGAACTTTACAGGAGAAAAAGTGAGTAAAGGACAATTATTAGCAACCATTTATTCACCAGAATTATTTGCTGCACAGCAAGAGTTATTAACTGCTGCTGCTTTAAAAGAATCGCAACCAGCATTATATAAAGCAGTAAGAAACAAACTAAAACTATGGAAGTTATCAGAAAGTCAAATTAACGACATAGAAACTTCAGGTAAAGTTCAAGAAAACTTTCCTGTTTATGCAACCGTTTCAGGAACGGTTTCAGGAAAACTGGTTGAACAAGGCGATTACATTAAACAAGGGCAACCGTTATTAAGAATAGCCAACTTAAATACTGTTTGGGCGAATTTTGATGTTTATGAAAATCAAATAAACTTATTTAAAATTGGCCAAGAGGTGTTAATTACTACAAATGCCAATCCTAATATGGAGTTTAAAGCTAAAGTGTCTTTTATTGATCCTGTTCTTAATTCTAACACAAGAACGGTAATATTAAGAGCTGTTTTAGATAATAAAACTCATGTTTTTAAACCAGGAATGTTTGTTGTAGGTAAGATTAAAGGAATTAAATCGGGCAAAGAAGAAGCATTAATTATTCCTTCAACAGCTGTATTATGGACAGGAAAACGCTCGGTAGTTTATGTTAAAACAAATCCTAACGAACCTGTTTTTGAAATGAGAGAAGTAACATTAGGAAACAAACTTGGTGAAAATTATGAAGTTATTAGTGGATTAAGTAGTGGAGATGAAATTGTAACTAACGGAACTTTCACTGTAGATGCTGCTGCACAATTACAAGGTAAAAAGTCGATGATGAATAAAGAAGGAGGTAAAACAACAACTGGTCACGAAGGACATACTGGAATGAAATCAATGAATACTACAAATATTAGTTTTGGTATAAGAGGCAATTGTAGTATGTGTAAAACTACTATTGAAAAAGCAGTTAATAGCATTAATGGTGTTGCAAGTGCAAATTGGGATGTAGATAAAAAGAAGATTGATATTTCTTTTGATGAAACAAAAACTAATGAAATAGCTATACACGAAGCTATTGCTGCTTCTGGTTACGATACCGAAAAAATAAATGGAGATTTATCTGCCTACAAAAAATTACCAGAATGCTGTAAATATGACCATTCAATGGAAATGAGCCAGTTGGTTAAAGAATAATCGACATAAGTATTAATAAAGTATTTGATAAAATGTTATTATGTAATAGCATTAAACTGTTTAACAGTAGTTTTTAGCAGTATTTTCTATTACTAAAAATGGAATATCTATTTTAAATGCAAAAGTTTCTACAAGTTGTCTAGCGAAAAAGCGCTCTAAAAAGGAATGCTTTTTATTCATCATACATAACATTTTAATATCATTATTAACAATATAGTCCTGAACCCTTTTAAAAATTTTTTCATTTTTTAAATCAATAAACTCATGTGCGACCTTACTTAAACAAGAATCCAAAAAAGCCTTGTTCATTTCTTGGTTTTGAGAAAGACCATCTTTATCTAAAAGATGCAAAATATCTATTTTAGAACCATGTCGTTTGGCAATATCGATTAATGGTTGTAATTCATTATTATTATAGAGAGTAGAAAAATTAGATATAAAAACTATTTTATCTAAACTTGTAAAACTACAGCCATTTGGTATTGCTAAAACTGGTGTTTTACATCGTTGCATTATACGAGCCGTATTGCTTCCAAAAACTACTTTTTGTGCTCCTGTGGCTCCTTTAGTTCCCATTATTATTAAATCAATGTCTTTACTTTCGCTTAACTGATTTATTCCATCAATAAAATTGTCGTAATCAACAATAGAATAAAAAGTATGCTTTTCATTTTTAAATTTAGCTTCAACTGCTTTTATTAAATTCTTTATAGATTTTTTTGCTGTTTCTATTAATGTTTGATAAATAGTTGCAGAAGATGACATCGTCATTAAATCGTCAGAAATAAAAGATGAAGCCGTTTGAACATTAAGTATGTAAAATTGGCAATGTTCATTTTCTAACAAATTCATTGCATAATAAATAGCATTTATAGAGTTTTTAGAAAAATCGGTTGGAAGCAATATCGACTTCATTCATTTATAAAATAAAATTATTTATAAATGTAAAGTGCCTTTCAAAAAAAAACTATGACAAATGTCAGTTGTAAAACAAAGAGAATCAATCAGAAGAAGAATCGATTAATGAATTAGAGTCTTTTGAAATTGAAGATTAACATTTTTTTTACTTTATTTGCCTGATATTTAATTGCATATTTAATGAAAATTCTTTTTTATGCTACGGCATTATCATTTGTTGGATCCTGTTCAACATTTAGCCATAACGAAAAAATTCAACAAATTAAAGACAATATTATTATTGAGCAGCCTAATGAAATAATGGTTTATGCAAATACTATTACTGCAAAAGAATTAGAAAAACATTTATATACGTTTGCTTCAGATACATTTCAAGGCAGGAAAGTAGGAAGCAAAGGTCAAAAACTTGCTGTAAATTTTCTTAAAAATTATTATATAAACGAAGATATTTCTTCTCCCATTGGTGAAACAAATTACTTTCAAATAATACCAAAATCGTATCTAGGAGAAAAATATAACGCCTCCGAAAATGTTTTAGCATTTATTGAAGGTTCAAAAAAACCTGAAGAAGTTGTTATTATTTCGGCACATCATGATCACGAAGGTATAGAAGAAGATGGCAAAATTAATAATGGTGCAGACGACGATGGTTCAGGAACAGTAGCACTTTTAGAAATGGCTCAGGCATTTAAAAAAGCACAAAATGAAGGTTATGGACCAAAGCGTAGTATTCTGTTTTTGCATGTAACAGCCGAAGAAATTGGACTTCTAGGTTCGCGATATTATACACAAAATCCAGTATTTTCATTAGAAAACACAATAGCCAACCTAAATATTGACATGATTGGAAGGGTTGACAAATACCATAAAGAAAATACTAATTATATATACCTCATAGGAGCAGATAAATTAAGTACCGAATTACATAACATTTCTGAAACTGTGAACACAACCTTTTTTGATTTAGAATTAGATTATAAATACAATGCCGAAAGTGACCACAATCGATATTATTATAGATCCGATCATTATAACTTTGTTAAAAAAGGTATTCCTATTATTTTTTATTTTAATGGAGAACATGAAGACTATCACCAGCCTACCGACACTGCAGACAAAATAAATTACCCTTTATTAGAAAAACGCACACGTTTAATTTTTGCTACTGCTTGGCAACTAGCCAATCAAGAGAAAGCAATTATTGTAGATCAATTTTAGCTTATGTAACTTTATTATTAAAAACTGTTAAAAGAAACTATAACTTAATTTTATACTCTTCTTTTTTGTATTATCGCGTACACTAATTTTTATTATAATGAAAAAATTATTACTTCTTTTAGGAATTGCTATAGTTATAAACTCCTGTAATTCTTACAAAAATCACAACACTACTGCTGTAAAAAATACTGTTCCTGTAAATGTTACAGAATTTGCTAGTACAATTACTTCAGCCGAATTAAAAGACATGCTCTACACCTATGCTTCCGATGAGTTTGAAGGGCGTGAAACTGGTCAACCAGGACAGAAAAAAGCTGTCGAATATATTAAAAATCACTATGTAAATCTTGGGATTTCTTCTCCAATTTCAAAAGATGACTATTTTCAAGAAGTCCCTTTACAAATAGTTAAAACACCAAAAACTACATTAACAGTAAACGGAACTACTTTCAAGTATTTTGATGATTATATTTCACTTACGGCTGCTCCAACTGGACAAATTAATGCCAGTGAAATTGTATATCTCGGTTATGGTATTGACCATGAAAATTATAACGATTATAATGATATAGATATAAACGGAAAAATAGTAGTTGTAAAAGGAGGCGAACCAAAAAATGAAGATGGTACTTATAAAATAAGTGGTACTAATGAAATTTCTAAATGGTCTAATGGGCGACAATCTTTATCGACCAAAAGAGATGCAGCCAAAAAACATGGTGCTAAAGCCATTTTTTTTATGGACAATGCACTTTTTAACAGGTATTCTGGTTATTATAAAAGGTCAGCAAAAAATGGTGGAAGCAAAAGATTATCATTAATAAGCCAAGAGAAAGAAATTTATTCTTTTTTAATTAACGAAGGTTTAGGGAAAACCTTTGTTGAAAACATTGAAGATAATACAAACGTAGCTTCTGTTACCAGTAATTTAGCATTAAACTATGAAAGTGTTACTGAAAAAACCTCCTCCGAAAACGTTCTGGCATATATAGTAGGTAGTGAGAAACCTAATGAGTACATAATTATTTCAGCGCATTTAGATCATACTGGTGTTCGCGATGGTGTTGTTTATAATGGTGCAGACGATGATGGATCTGGAACTGTTGCAATAATAGAAATTGCTGAAGCTTTTAAAGCTGCTGTTGATAAAGGTTATAAACCAAAACGATCTATTTTATTTTTACATGTTACAGGTGAAGAAAAAGGGTTATTAGGTTCTAGATATTATACTGATTATGACCCTATTATACCACTAGAAAATACTGTAGCAAACTTAAATATAGATATGATTGGGCGTACAGATTCTAAACGTAAAGAAGGAAATCGAAACTATATCTATCTAATTGGAAGTGATAGGTTAAGTACTGAATTGCACAATATTTCGGAAGAAGTAAACACAAAATACACCAATATAGAATTGGATTATAAATATAATGACGAAAACGATCCTAGTCGTTTTTATTATCGATCAGACCATTATAACTTTGCAAAAAACAATATTCCGGTTATATTTTATTTTAATGGTACACATGCCGATTATCATAAACCAACAGACACACCTGATAAAATTGAATATGACCTATTGGAAAATAGAGCTCGTTTAGTTTTTTATACAGCTTGGGAACTCGCAAATCGAGATAAAAGAATTATTGTAGATAAAGCTATTAACTAAAACTAAAAAAAGCCTATCAAAAAATTTTGAAAGGCTTTTTATTTGGGTGGAAGATGGGGCTCGAACCCACGACCCTTGGTACCACAAACCAATGCTCTAACCAACTGAGCTACAACCACCATTTAATTTTAAGATAAAACAAATTTTTCATCTTTGATGCTCTAACCTCCCGATAGCTATCGGGATGAGCTACAACCACCATTTAAATTAAGATTGCAAATTTAAATTATTTCAAATGTTTAGCAAAGCCTTTTAGTAGATTTATTATTTTAAATCGTACAAACTATTTACAGCAATATTACGTTCTGCTGTAAATCCTTCACCATGCTCCACGCCTATTAATCGTCCTAAATCTCGTGCTCGATATTTAATACTATCAGTAAAATTTTTGGTAGAAATTGGAGTTTCAGGCGCTTTACTTTTAGAATCATAGAATTGTGTTTTATATGCTAAAACTGCCTGCATCTTTTTATCCATAAATCCTGAAACATCAACCACAAAATCTGGTTCTAAATTTTTCCATTGTATATAATGGTATACATGTTTAGGTCGCCAAGGTTCTTGCCAACCAATTTCATCTTCACATTTTGTATCAATTTTTAAAAGACCGCTTAAAAAACAGGAGTCACTTACCAACTGGCTTCCTTTAGCATGGTCTATATGTCTATCTTCAATAGCATTACAGAGTACAATATCTGGTTTAAACTTACGTATCATTTTTACAAGTTCAATTTGGTGTAGCTTATCATTAACCAAAAACCCATCAGCAAATTCCATATTAGTTCTCATGGCAACACCAAGAATTTTTGCTGCAACTTCCGATTCTTCATCTCTAGATTCGGCTGTACCACGAGTTCCTAATTCTCCTCTAGTTAAATCTATTATACCAATTTTTTTACCATTGGCAATTTCTTTAGCTAAAGTAGCACCACAACCTAATTCTACATCGTCTGGATGTGATCCAAAGGCAAGTATATCTAATTTCATTTCATATAAATTTTGAATTATTAATTAAGAATTACGAATTGTTTTTTGAATACTTCCTATAATTCGAAGTAGTTCATCTACATCTGATAACAGATCTTTACTTTCTTCATCAGTAATATAATCTGTATCCTTTAATAAACGAATCCAATAATGTGTTTCCCTAGCTTCTTTATAAGAAATACTTAATTTGGCATAAAAATCTTTTTTTGATTGTCCTCCTATTGCCTCTTCAATATTTGCTCCAATAGAAGTGCCTGAACGCAATAATTGTTTTGAAAGTATATATTCTTTCTTTTCTTTACATAAATATTGATGTAGTCTAACAATTTTTATAGCAAAAGCATAACTCTTTATTTGTACTACATTATCTTTTTTCATTAACTCTTTTCATAATTCTAAATTTGCAATTCCTAATTCATTACTTTTTCAACAGAAATTTTAGCAAGTGCTTGTTCAATATCGTTAATAATATCTTTTTTATCTTCTATGCCAACCGAAAAACGTAATAACCTGTCTGTTATGCCTTGTGTATCTCTTTCTTTTTGAGTTAATAACGCATGAGAAGCTATTGATGGCAATAACATCGTGCTTTCAACTCCTGCTAAACTCATGCAAGGTTTAATAAGTTTTAGTGCTTTTAAAAATGCTGAAGCATCTAAACCTTCAATTAATTCGAAAGATAGCATTGCTCCAAAATCCTTCATTTGCATTTTTGCCAATTTATAATCTGAATGCGATTTTAAACCAGGATAATATACCTTATCAATCAGTTTATGACGTTCCAAAAAAAGTGCTAACTTTTTAGCATTTCTGTTTTGTGCTTTTACTCGAATGCCTAAAGTTTTCATACTCCGTTCTAACAACCAAACTGTAAAATCGCTTAAGCTACCTCCAGTATTTTTGGCAAGGTTCCAAATAGTTTCTATGTGTTCTTGTGAAGAAGCAACTGCTCCTGCACAAATATCGCTATGACCTCCAAAATATTTAGTAGCACTATGAATAACAATATCAATTCCAAAATCTATTGGGTTTTGTATTACAGGTGTAGCAAACGTATTGTCGATTACAGAAACAATTCCTTTTGAAATAGATAAATCGGCAATTGCTTTTAAATCTACAAGCTTTAATAATGGATTAGAAGGTGTTTCAATATAAATTAGTTTTGTATTGGGTTGAAGCACTTTCTCGAAATCGGAAAGTTTTAATCCTTCAGTAAATGTATATTCGATTTTATACCTATCAAATTGTTCTTCAACCAAATTACGGGTTCCACCATACAAATCTTTTTGTAGTACAATATGATCTCCAGCACTTAAAAAAGCCATTAAAGTTGTACTAATTGCTGCCATACCTGAACCAAATATTAAAGCAGCTTCAGCATGCTCTAAAGCAGCAATCTTCTTAGATAAATACTCTTGATTTGGTGTGTTAAAATATCGAGGATAACGCAATACATCTACGTCTTCAAATTGATAAGATGTTGACAAATACATTGGAGAAATCGCGCCTTTAAATTGCTCATCTTTAATTTCGCCAACGTGAGTGCAAACTGTGTTTAAACCTAATTTTTCTTTTGCCATATTCAGCCATTTTTTATGAATACTAAATTACAAAAACTTAATGTTTAATTTTTGTTTGATTTTAGTATTTTTTTCTATTCAATTTCACTTAAATAATAGGCAATAATTATTTTATTCTACTCAAATAAGCTTCGGCAGCAATATAGCCAAACCCAGCCCAATTTCCTTGCTCTATGAGTTGTTCAAAGATGACTCTTGCATATTCGGTATTATCATTGTAGGCATACCAATTTCCTAAACCATAACGAATGGCTTCGGTTTCACCTAAAGAATCATTGCTTATTAATTGGTCTTCTGAAAGTATTTCTTTATAAAATAATAAAAGCCTATAATATGCCATGTTCTCAATAATATTCATACCCTCATGTATTGGGATCAATATGTTTTTTGCATCATCATTTTTATTCATTTGACGCAAAATCATATACAACCAATGAGAAGTTGCCACGACCATATCATCGTTCTTTGAAACCAATAAACATTCTTGAAATGCAGTTAAAGCGTTCTCCAAATCATCCTGCAAATAATAAGCTAATCCCAAATGATACCAAATATTAGTATGTAAAGTAGATACAGGAGTATTTAATCTATTCGGAATGCCATCAGGTTCTATAACATCATCACTATTTTTTATTAGTATCGCTGCTTTGGAAAGGTCTAAAATAGCCTTATCTAGTTTTCTAGTGCTAATAAAGCGATGCCCACGATGTCTGTAAAATCTTGCATCTTCAGGAAATTTTAAGATGCCCTCACTAAAGATACCAATAGCAGCTTTATAATCTCCCAAATATGCTTGCCTACGTCCAAGCCATATAATAAAATCAGCGTTCATTGGATTGCTTTTATAAGTGGACAAAGTGGAAAGATAATTAGCTATTTGTAGTGAATCTTGTTTTGGATTAACCTGTTGCCTTACTAAATCTTTACCCAATAACGATTTACCCTGAAGTGTATCAATCTTAACCGATTCCATATCAATGGGTTTGTTATATGGATTACAACTAAATAATATAGAAAGTGCAAAAGTGACAATTAGTATTTTTCTCATTTTTAAATATAATGATTTTACTATAAAACAATATTTTAGAAGATTTCATTATTTTAGAGTTATAACTATCTTAACTCAACTTGAAGATATTGTATTTATGTATTGTCATTTTGCTTCGCGATTAACAACTTATTCTGCTCTTCCATCAACTCAGTTAGTTTCGATAAAAGTTCAATATCTTTTGGTGTAGCTACTGTAGTATCTTTAGTGTCTTGTGCTTTTTTATGCAAACGATTCATAAATTTAACCACAATAAAAATGGTAAAACCTATAATAATAAAATCTGTAAAGGCTTCCAATAGTGCACCAAAACCAATAGCTACCTCATCATAAAGTAAAATACCATCTGCATCTAAAACTGCATCACGAAGTATTAAACGCTTGTCTTGTAAGTTGATACCTCCAGATAATAAGGACAATGGTGGTAATAATACTTTTTTAACCAATACCTCAATCACTTTATTAAAGGAAGCACCTATAATAATACCAATTGCCATATCCATCATATTGCCTTTTACAGCAAATTCTTTAAATTCTTTAAATAGTTTCATGTGTAAATTTTTATTGTTTCAATAATCAAATATATTTGATTGTATTTGGAGTTCAAAATAGTTATAGACACAAAATTCTATGGAGAAGCTTTAAAACGAAGTCTTTCTTGGCTTATAAAGAAATTTATTTTTTATAATATTTAACATGTTTTATATATGCAACAAATCCTAAAAGTGCTATTAAAACAATACAAATTATAATAATATTAAAGCTTGCTACTTGCTGTCCAGATTGATATGAGTGCAATCCAGCAAGATAGAAATTAACACCAAAATATGTAAATATAATACTTGCAAAAGCTACGATAGATAGAAAATTAAAACCAAAACGTCCACGAAGTCCAGGAACCAATCTCATGTGTATAACAAAAGCATAGACCATAATACTTATTAATGCCCATGTTTCTTTTGGATCCCATCCCCAATAACGTCCCCAACTTTCGTTTGCCCACATACCACCTAGAAAATTTCCAATGGTTAGCATCACTAAACCAACGGTTAAAGCCATTTCGTTAATTATGGTGAGTTCTTTTATATTTAGCAACATTTTATCTTTATTATTTTTGTTAGTAAAAACCATAAGAAATAATGCTACAACACCTAAAATCATTCCTAAAGCAAAAGGTCCATAACTACCTACAATAATAGACACATGAATCATAAGCCAATAACTATCTAAAACAGGCTGAAGGTTTGCAATAGCTGGATCCATCCAATTCCAATGTGCAATCATAAGAATCATAGCTGTTACAAAAGCTGTTGATGCTATGGTTAAATCGCTTTTCCTTCCAAAAATTAAACCAAATAACATAGTTGCCCAAGCCACATATATCATGGACTCATAGGCATCACTCCAAGGCGCATGTCCCGAAATATACCAACGTACAATAAGCCCAACAGTATGCATTACAAATAATAACAAAATGATATAGCGAAATACTTTTACACTAATAGATAGAGTTTTACTCTTACTCTTAAATATTTGTACTATTAACACAAAAAACATAAGCGTTCCTGCATACATATACCAACTAAAAAGCTTCTTAAAAATATCGTGCTTATTATAAAACACCTCAGCGTTTACTTTTTCGTCACTAATCATGACTTCTCCACCCATTTTAAACTGTGTTTTTTTTATGCTTTCTAATAATTTATCACTTTCGGTATAATCTCCAGATCGCTTTGCATTATTTAGCATATACAAATAAGCTTTAAATCCAGTGCTAATAAAATTACCATACAATGTATCTTGCACCTTGTAATTTTCTGCTCTATACTCTGCAGACGATATCCATTTATTATTGTCGTTGTCTGGAAGAGGAAATATCTTTAGCGAATTTCCTTGTATTGTATTATACAATAAGTTTACACGTTGGTCTGCCTCTCTAAATTCTTTTTGAATTGCTGTTGGAGATTGTGTATTATATACACCTTCTAGATAAGGTGTTAATTTATAACGTCCATTATTATCGAAAAAATGTGATAGCGTAGCATATTTTTCTGATTTATCTAGATCAATTATATTTCTTATAGTATCACTTTTTTTAAGCTTCAAATAAATTATAGGAACATTATACCAAAACATTGGGCTTTCATGAATCGACAAATACATTTGATTAGCATCAAATTCTTCATAAGCATCTTGTTTACTTAACTTACGCAACAATTCAGAAGCATAAGTATTTACAGGCATCATTCGACCACCAACATCTTGTAATACAATTTTGCCAAATTTATCGGCTTGTTCTTTTGACGTAATATTAGACCTTAAAATAGAATCAACTTGTGCTTTAGTTATTCTGCTATGAGGACTTGTATGCTCATCTGTATATTGTGCTTGTGCAGTTAACACAAAACCTAACAAAAATACTGCCAGTAATTTTGCTTTTTTCTGCTTCACTTTTTTCAGCTTTTTTCTTAAATCGTCAAAACGTGTGTGTTTGGCAAATAAAATAGCTAATAAGCCAAAATACAACAAAAAGTATCCAGCATAAGTAAACCATGTACCCCAAAAATCGTGATTTACAGAGAGTATAGTACCTTTTTCATCAGGTGGAAAAGATGCTTGAAAAAATCTATAACCACCATGATTTAAAATGTTATTCATGTATATCTTATAATCAAAATCTCCTGTTTCTTTATCAAACACTGTAACTTGACTTGAAAAAGCAGAAAAGCTCTTTTGGGTTCCTGGATAGCGTTCAGCAACAAAATCATTAAGCTTTATCCTAAACGGTAACTCTAATACTTTTGGCCCATATCTAAAAGCGAATTTTAAACCTCCTACTTCAACTTGCTTAAATGGATTACTTCTACCTAAACCTCCAAGTAATTTTACAATTTTTGAATCGTTATTTGCAGTAACTTTTAAAACAATACCATCTTCATCATTTTTCAATAACTCCGATTTTTTTACAACATCAAATTTTCCTTTAATTACAGGCTTTGGAAACACAAATGCTTGATTTCCTATAATATATCTTGATCGTAATTTTAAAGGTTGAATACTATCTTTTACCAATCTTCCTCTTTCTCCTGTTGCCATAGTCATATACTGACCCTGAAAAGGTGAGTTAATAGTTAATGTACTATCAGTATAAGTTATATTTACTGCTCCTAAAGTTGGTTTATTTAAAGTATAAAGCACATTATGAATACTCTGAACTGCTCCAGCCTTTAAAAAATGATTATGTCCTGCTTCAACAATTTTTAAGTAGTATTCACCAGCTTCATCCGGAACAATATCTTCTTCTGCTTCAGCGATAAATTCTTCTAGTTCAACAGTTACTGGTTGTTTATTATAAGAAGTTCTAAACTTAAATCTGTTATCCAAACGTGGCGAAAAATCGGTCTTATCATTTCTAACAAGTCGTTGTGGTTGCCCATCAATTATATAATCACCATCAATATAAGTTGTTATATATACGTTGCTTGATAAAAATTTATTTTCAGTCGTTCCCTCACGAATCGACATAATTCCTTCAAAACCAATATAACGTGTAATAAATGATCCCAAGAGAATGGCAATGAAAGAGATATGTAAGATTAAAGTTGCCCATTTTTCTTTTCTAAATAAATTGTGTCGAAAAGTATTTCCGATAAAATTAATTACAAAAAACACCATAATGGCTTCAAACCACCAAGCATTATAAATAAGCGTTCTGGAATAAGGTGTTGGAGATGTCTCCTGCCCAGCATCCATGAAGGTTCCAGCTATCATGGCTATAGCAAAAACAATAAATAAAACAGCAGTAAGTCGGTAGGAAAACAGAATATTGGCGAGTTTTTTTAACATAACAAAAATTTTCTATAATAAGTCGTGCAAAGTTAAGTAATTTGTTTGTTAAAGCATATTAAAAGTCAATCTTTTAACTATAATAATCAAGTGTTTTTTTGTCGAGATTCAAATAATTTTAACTACAAAAAAGTATTCATTTTTCTGACTCTTCGTTTGGCGTTTTCAGCATAATCTCCTTCAAATAATTCGTCTATGGTTTCATACCACAAATTTAACCAAATGCCGAAATGCAATTGGGAGATTTTGTTGTTATTTTCTTTATCTACTTTGGCGTGTACTACTAAAGGATCACCCAAATATTTTCCTCTTAAAAACAAATTCTTTTCCCAAAATGTAGTTAGCTTTTCCAGATGTTCATCCCAGTTTTTAATAGCATTATTAAAAAAGTGTCCTACTTTTTCATCTTTTCTAACTTTATCGTAAAAAGTAGAAACTAATAAAAATACATCTTCTCTGGTTTTAATATCGTTTTTCATTTAAATATTGTCTATAATTTATGTAAGGTTAACATCTATATAGCAACTAAAATATATACTCATCAAAATTAATGTTTTTATAACTTAAAAATTTTGACCATGGACAGAAAAACTTTTATCAAAAAAACTGCTGGAGGTCTGCTTCTAGCCATACCAGCTTTTGCTCTAATAAACTGTTCTCCTTCAGATGATTCAAGCTCAAACTCTCCTCCAACTGGTGGAAATCCAGATTGTTTAGCAAATGGTACAAATAGTTCTATAGGTGCAAATCATGGACATAGCCTAGCTGTTTCTAGTACCGATGTTAATGCTGGTGTAGAAAAAACATATAATATTGCAGGAAGCGCAGGGCATTCACATAGTGTTACTGTGAGTGCAGCTAATTTTAATGTACTAAAAAACAACCAGCAAATATCTGTAAACTCTACTACTGGAGACGCTCATACACATAGTGTGACTATTTCTTGTGCATAATTTAAGTTTGGAAACATTTAAAATTAGTTGAAAATTATATGCTTATTTTAGCAGTATGATTACAGTAATATTAATTGGCGCAGGAAACGTTGCTACACATTTATTTGAAGCTTTTAATAACGCTGAAAACATTGTTGTAAATCAATGGTATAACCGCAATTTAGAACCACTTCAGCCATTTAAAAATGCCGTTAAAATCACTAACGATTTATCACAACTTAAAGACGCAAATATGTATATTTTGTCTGTGAGTGATGATGCTATTTCTTCGCTTTCGTCTCATCTCCCATTTGAGAATAGATTAGTGATACACACTTCTGGAAGTGTTGGCATTCATGATTTAGACAAAAAAAACAGACGTGGCATTTTTTATCCTCTGCAAACATTTTCCAAAGATTCTGACATAGATTTTTCTGAAGTTCCTATTTGTTTAGAAATAGAACACAAACAAGATATTAATATTTTAAAGGATTTAGCAACTGCAATTAATAGTAAATTTTACAAAGTTAATAGCGACCAACGAAATGCGTTACATCTCGCTGCTGTTTTTGTAAATAATTTTACCAATCAACTCTATCGCATTGGACATGAAATTACAGAATCTGAAAGTGTAGATTTTAATATTTTAAAACCCTTAATCAAGGAAACAGCAAATAAAATTAATACCTTATCACCTTATTTAGCGCAAACAGGTCCTGCTAAACGCAATGATAAAAAGACCATAAAAAAGCATTTAAAAGCTCTAAATAAAGATATCCATAAAGAAATTTATGAACTCGTAACAAAATCAATTCAGCAAACTCATGGAAAAAATCTATAAAGAATATTTACAACATATTACCACCTTTATTTTTGATGTTGATGGTGTATTAACCGATGGTACAGTAATTGTTACCACATCTGGTGAAATGCTTCGTAAAATGAATGTAAAGGATGGTTATGCTTTAAAAACTGCTGTTGATAATGGCTTTAATGTTTGTGTGATTTCTGGAGGAAGTAATGAAGGTGTGCGTAAACGTTTACAAGGATTAGGAGTTACAGATATATATCTTGGTACTCAAAATAAAATTGAACAACTTGACGAATATTTAGACATCTATAATATTAAAGCCGAAAATGTATTATACATGGGCGACGATATTCCAGATGTTCCAGTAATGAAATTAGTTGGTTTGCCTTGTTGCCCTCAAGATGCAGTTCCAGAAATTAAAGCATTTTCAAAATACATTTCACATAAAAACGGAGGAAAAGGCGCAGTTCGCGATGTGATTGAACAAGTGCTTAAAATACATGATAAATGGGATGGGAATTTTGATGCGAAGTATGATTAAATCAGTATGCAGTGTACAGTTGCAGTAAGCAGTAAAAGAAAATTATTCGTGTATTTGTGGCAAAAAAAGTAACAACCCTTAAACTTGAAACTTGAAATCTTTTTTAAAATTAATTCGATGGAAAAACTTACTCCTAATCGCACTTATACAAGTACTTATTAAGTATGCCTTATTCCAGCCTTTTAATGTTGATGTTACATTAAATGGTTTTGGGTTTTCTTTACTTGTTATTGCCACACTTTGCATTGCAGCAGCAGGAAATATTATTAACGACATTTACGATATCGATACCGATTTAATTAATAAACCCGAAAAAGTGATTGTAAGTAAATCTATTTCTGAACCAAAGGCTTTCAACCTTTTTCTAGTGCTTACAATTATTGGTGTATGTATTGGATTTTACCTTTCTAATCTTATAGATAAAACTGGGTTTGCTGCTATATTTATATTTACCTCAGCTTTGTTATACCTTTACTCATCCTCTTTTAAGCAAACAATTCTTATTGGTAATATTATAGTTTCTGTTTTGGTAGCAATGAGTATTATTATTGTTGGTTTGTTCGATTTACTTCCTGTTATTACTCCCGAGAATCAACAAGCACAGTTAACTATGTTCAAAATCTTATTAGATTATGCTTTGTTTGCTTTTATGATTAATTTATTAAGAGAAATAATAAAAGACATCGAAGATATTAAAGGAGACACTAAAGCTAATATGAGGACACTGCCAATTGTAATTGGTAGAAATCGAGCTACAAAAGTTTTATTTGTTTTGTCCTTTATTCCTTTATTTGCAGCAACATACTACATCATTACTTATTTGTATAAGTATCAAGTTGCTGTTGTTTATTTTTTGTTGTTTGTTATTGCACCTCTACTCTATTTTACTATTAAAATTTTTAAGGCTAATAATAAAAACGAGTTGCATCATCTTTCGAATGTTCTTAAACTAATCATGTTTTTTGGAGTTTTGTCTTTACTCCTTTATAAATTCAATTATATTCTTATTAACTAATGCTAAACGAAAAACTTAAAGATTACACTATAATTCTAGCATCTGGTTCTCCAAGACGTCAAGAGTTTTTTAAAGGTTTAGGATTAGATTTTGAAATTAGATTAAAGTCTATTGAAGAAGTATATCCAAATCATTTAACACATTCTGAAATTAGCGACTTTCTTGCGCAATTAAAATCGATACCTTTTGAAGACGAATTAAATAAAAATGATATTCTTATTACAAGCGATACTATTGTTTGGCATAATAATGAAGCTCTTGGCAAACCAAAAGACGAGCAGGATGCTTTCGATATGATTTCATCTTTAAGTGGAGAAACACATGAAGTCATTACTTCTGTATGCTTTAAAACCAAAACATCACAACAAATAGTTAACGCTATAACTAAAGTCACGTTTAAAAGCCTAAACGATGAAGAAATATGGTATTACATAAAAAACTATACTCCTTTAGACAAAGCTGGAGCTTATGGCATTCAAGAATGGATTGGACATATTGGTGTTACAAAAATTGAAGGTTCCTATTTTAATGTAATGGGATTGCCTGTACATTTAGTTTACAAAATGTTAAATGATATTATTAATAACTAAAGCAATTGTAATTTTGCAAGAATAAATGGATTAACCAACTATCAAATAATTACGAATGAAAAAAATATTTAAAGTCGAAATCTCTTTTTGGATACAAATTGGTATCTTATCTCTTCTCACATCTTGTATTGATAATACATCATCAAAATCTCTAGAAAATGTAAAATTTAATGAGAATTCTGAAATAAAAAAAGAAGCTCAACATTTATCTGAAGCATTTAAAAACTATTGGTATTCTGGCGAAGCTGAAATTACATCATATAAATTAGAACAAGCACGTTATGGAGAAATACGACAAGGCAAGGCTGTTTTAATTTTTGTAACTGAAGATTTTTTACCTAACATTCAAGTTAAAGCAGACCAGCAACATCCTGAAAATATTTCGGTTTTAAAACTCAATGCCACAAAAAATTTCAATACTGGTATTTATCCTTATTCTGTAATGCAGAGTACGTTTTATTCTGTTGCAAACAATCAGCATGCATTAAAAGTGTCTTCATCAATGCAAGAATGGTGTGGTCATGTTTATACTCAACTTAACAATAGAGATGATTTTGAAATAAACTCATATTCTTATTTTCAAAGTGAGGCAGATAAGTCTTATAACTTGAATAAGGCAATATTAGAAAACGAGCTTTGGACACAATTAAGACTTGATCCTAAACAATTACCAACTGGAGACGGAGACTTACAAATAATCCCTTCGTTTGAATACATAAGATTTAAACATGCCGATTTAAAAGCATATAAAGCTTCAACAGTACTTACCAATAACACTTATACAATTTCGTATCCTGAATTAGATAGAACATTAACTATTAATTTTAATCCCGATTTTCCTTATGAAATTTCTGGTTGGGTAGAAACTTTTATAAGTGGGTTTGGCTCTAATGCAAAACACTTAACCACAAAAGCAACAAAGTTAGTTTCTATTAAATCTCCATATTGGAGTAAAAACAAGAATAAAGATGAAGTTTTACGAAAAACGCTTCAACTTAATTAGGTTGTAATTTTAGTAAGTACTTTATCTTTGTTTCTAATAACTTATTAATTATGGAAACATTTTTTCAAAACTATCGACCAGAAATAATAAATACTGCAATCCTCTTCGGAATACTTTTTATAATAAACTTCATTATTAAAATTATTATACGACGTATTGGAAAACGAAGTAATATAATTGAAGCTCGTGTTAAACTTATTGTACGTTATGTAACCGTAACATTGATTCTTATTGCTTTTTTGATTGAATCTTTTATTTTAGGCGCAAGAATTGAAGATCTTGTTGTTGTTTTCTCTTCAGTATTTGCAATTTTAGGATTAGCGTTATTTGCGATTTGGTCTATTTTAAGCAATATTACCTCAGGAATAATAATGTTCTTTTCCTTTCCTTATAAAGTTGGTGATAAAATAAAAATCCATGATAAAGACTTTCCTATAGAAGCTATTATTGAAGATATTAGAGCATTTCAGTTGCATTTACGTTTAGATAATGGCGATTTGGTTACTTACCCAAATAATCTCATTTTACAAAAGGCAGTAACTCTAGTTCAAAAAGATGCATTTGACAAATAAGAGTTGAAGCATTTTCTCTATAAGTTAAAGAAACATTAAAACAAGCCATTACACTACTTATCTTTTATATATTTGGTTTTTAACAACCACTTTAAGCATGAGAAAACCAATACTTGCCTTTCTAATATTCTCTTTCAGTTTAACATTTATTCAAGCACAACAACCCAAAAAGTCAAGTGCTTCAGATATATATGAATCTATTCAAAAATTAAACTTTTTAGGTTCAGTTTTGTATGTTGCTGCACATCCAGATGATGAAAACACGCGACTTATTTCTTATATGTCTAATCATGTAAAAGCGAGAACGGGTTATTTGTCTATTACTCGTGGAGATGGTGGACAAAATCTTATTGGTCCAGAAATTAGAGAATTACTTAGTGTTATTCGTACTCAAGAGCTATTAGCGGCACGTCGTGTAGATGGTGGTGAACAACTATTCACAAGAGCAAACGATTTTGGTTACTCTAAACATCCTGATGAAACTTTGGCTCTTTGGAACAAAGACGAAGTATTAAGTGATGTGGTTTGGGCAATTCGAAAATTTAAACCAGATGTTATTATTAACCGTTTTGACCATAGAACTCCTGGAAGAACACATGGACACCATACAAGTTCTGCAATGTTAAGTATGGAAGCATTCGACCTTACCAATAAAAAATCTGCATATGCCGAGCAACAGGAACACGCTGGCTTGTGGCAACCAAAACGTTTATTTTTCAATACATCGTGGTGGTTTTATGGCAGCCCTGAAAATTTTGAAAAAGCCGATAAAAGCAATATGATGAGTTTCGATGTTGGTATTTATTATCCGTCAAATGGGTTGTCCAATAACGAAATGGCATCCATAGCTAGTAGTCAGCATTTATCTCAAGGTTTTGGAAGAATTTCACAACGTGGTTCACAAAAGGAATATATAGAGTTTTTAAAAGGCGATTTCCCAGAAGATAATCCCGATAGCAATCGGGACAATATTTTTTCTGGTATAGAAACCACATGGAATCGTATAAAAGGCGGACAAGCCATTGGTGATATTTTATACGAAGTTGAAAAGAGCTTTAATTTTAGAGATCCATCAGCTTCGATTCCAGAACTTATTAAAGCCTATAAATTGATACAAAATTTAGAAGATGAGCATTGGAAAACGATTAAAACAAAAGAAATAAAATCTATAATTGAAGCCTGTGCTGGTTTGTATTTAGAAGTTTCAGCAAATACTCCAACAACAAGTAACCGAAGTTCTATAATCTTAAATATTGAAGCTTTAAACAGAAGTAATACAACTTTAGAATTAGTGTCATATACTATTTCTTCAGAATCAAATTCATTTAATAAGAATACTGTTCTCCTTCCAAACCTTAAACAAAACATTAAAGATACTATCACTTTATCTAATACTTTGAAGAATACTACACCTTATTGGCTCGAAAGCAAAGGCACACTCGGAATGTATAAAGTAGATAATCAAAATCTTATCGGATTACCAGAAACTCCACGAGGTTTATCTGTAGATTTCAATTTAAAAATAAACAATACTCCTATTACAATTACTAAAGATGTGGTTTACCGCTATTCAAAACCAGATAAAGGCGAATTGTATCGTCCTTTTGAAATTGTACCAGAAGTTTCTGCAAAAATCACTGAAGAAGTCATCATTTTCGAGAATGATAAACAACGTGATATTTCAGTAGTTATAAAAGCTGGGCGGGACGATTTGGAAGGTTTCATAAGCATGGCTTATCCAAAAGATTGGAATGTATATCCTGACAAACAAAAAATTTCCATAGCAAATAAAGGACAAGAGCAAACACTTACATTTACAGTAATCCCTCCAAAATTTCAAAGTGAAGGTTTACTCACTCCTATGGTTCATATAAATGGAAAGATTTACACAAGAGAATTGGTAGAAATAGATTATAGTCATATTCCGTTTCAAACAGTATTATTACCAAGCGAAAGTAAAATTGTGCGTTTAGACATACAGAAAAAAGGTGAAAATATTGGTTATATTGAAGGTGCTGGAGATTCAGTACCAGAAAGTTTACAACAAATAGGCTACAATGTTATCATCATAAAGCCTGAAGATATTAGTCCAGAGCATCTTGCTAAATTTGATGCCATAGTTGTTGGTATTCGTGCTTATAATATAGTTGATGAACTCAAGTTCAAGCAAAAATATTTATTGGATTTTGTTGAAAATGGTGGTAATATGATTGTGCAATATAATACAAGTAGAGGCTTAAACGCAAAACAATTTTCGCCCTACCATTTAAAACTTTCAAGAGATAGAGTTACAGATGAAAATGCTGAAGTGCGTTTAATAAATCCAGATCATGAACTTTTAAACTATCCGAATAAAATCACGGCAAAAGATTTTGAAGGCTGGACACAAGAGCGTGGTTTATATTTTCCCAATGAGTGGTCGAACGAGTTTACTCCTATTTTATCAATGAACGATTCTGGAGAAACGCCAAAAGATGGAAGTTTATTAGTTGCCAAATATGGTAAAGGAAATTATATATATACAGGATTAAGTTTTTTTAGAGAGTTTCCAGCAGGAGTTTCTGGAGCATATAGATTGTTTGCCAATATGCTTTCTATTGGAAAAGATAAAATTAATATAGATAAAAAATTAAACGATTAGCCCAAAATGAGAATAAAGAAAGATTTACTCGATAAATAATAAATAATAATTTATGGCAAAAAACAAAGTTAATGGATAACATTTTAATATTCAATAGTTTATTATCAGGTGTTTTTAGACCTCACAGGTTTTAAAAACCTGTGAGGTCTTGGTATTAAATCATTTATGTAACATTGAAGTGACACAAGTTGTTTTTGTCATATTACAAATATGAAAAATCTAAATACCGCAAATAAATATTTGAATTAGCAGATAAAAAACCTTATGGAAACTCCTGAAAAACATGAATGGAAATCAATTTACACAATAGTATTGGTAGCTAATACTGTCTATATTATTCTGTTCTATTTTTTAATGAATACTTTCTCATAATATGCAAACATTAGACTGGATAGTTTTAGCTGCAACCTTACTTTTTATTGTTGGTTATGGTACATGGAAAACACGAGGAAGTAAAAATGTACAAGATTATATTCGTGGTGGTAATGAATCAAAATGGTGGACGATAGGTTTATCGGTTATGGCAACACAAGCAAGTGCTATAACATTTTTATCAACACCAGGACAAGCATTTCATGATGGAATGGGTTTCGTGCAGTTTTATTTTGGGGTACCAATAGCAATGGTTGTGATTTGCATGGTTTTTATTCCGCTTTATCATCGCCTAAAAGTCTATACGGCTTATGAATATTTAGAAGGGCGTTTCGATTTAAAAACAAGAACACTAACGGCTATTCTGTTTTTAATTCAACGTGGATTAGCTGCTGGAATTACCATTTTTGCTCCTGCCATTATTTTATCTGCTGTTCTGGGTTGGAACCTCATTTTACTTAATGTTATTATTGGTATTTTAGTTATTATCTATACGGTTTCTGGTGGCACAAAAGCTGTAAGTGTCACTCAAAAATACCAGATGGCTGTTATTTTTACTGGCATGTTTATAGCATTCTTTATAATAATTAATGCGCTTCCTGAAGGTATTACATTTACAAAAGCTCTTGATATAGCTGGTGCAAGTGGTAAAATGGATGTTCTTGATTTTTCGTTTAGTTTAGACAATCGTTACACATTTTGGAGCGGAATTATTGGTGGAACTTTTTTAGCACTCTCCTACTTTGGTACAGATCAAAGCCAAGTGCAACGTTATTTGTCTGGAAAATCGATTAGAGAAATGCGTTTGGGAATGATTTTTAACGGATTGGTAAAAGTACCAATGCAATTCTTTATTTTATTAGTTGGTGTTATGGTATTTGTATTTTATCAGTTTAATGCTTCTCCACTAAATTTTAATCCAGAAGCTACAAAAGCTGTAATGAATTCTTCTTATGCTGAAGAATACAGCAATTTACAATTAGAGCAAGACAAAATATTTCGTGATAAGGAATTAATAATAAACAGATATATAGAAACTAAAGACGAAAAACTTGCTCAATATGTGTCGCTTGCTAATGAAGCAGATAGAGAAAATCGTGAAACTGCAAAAGCCATTATTAAAAAAGTATCAGCTGATACAGATGTTAAAATTGAATCTAACGATAAAGATTATGTGTTTATACATTTTATATTAAACAATTTGCCCAGAGGTTTAATTGGGCTTTTACTAGCAGTTATTTTAAGTGCTGCAATGTCTAGTACTGCAAGCGAACTTAATGCTTTAGCATCTACAACTACAATAGATTTATACAAACGAAATCTTAATGGAACACGTAAAGAAAAACACTACGTTAATGCCACAAAGTGGTTTACTTTAGGTTGGGGAATTCTCGCTATTGGTATTGCCTGTATTGCGAATTTAGCCGAAAATTTAATCCAACTGGTTAATATTATAGGTTCTATTTTTTACGGAAATGTACTTGGTATTTTCCTATTAGCATTTTTCTTTAAACTCATAAAAGCTAATGCTGTATTTGTTGGTGCCTTAATAACTCAAATTATTATTATTGGCTTATTCTTCTTAAATGAATATGACTATATTAACTTACCTTTTTTATGGTTAAATTTTGTGGGTTGTACTATTGTTATATTTATAGCACTATTATTATCTTATAGTAATTTGGGTAAAAAAGGAAAAATTCCATTATTTATATTAACTGCAATTCTAGGTTTTGTAGCTTTCAATATAATTTAAAGCATACATATATTTATATCATTTCATTTACCTATGATTTAGACAATTAAGTCGTGTTTTATTTACTTAATGTATATTTTACTTGTCTATTAGTAAAGTTTTCTTTACTTTTGTTTAATCAATTTAAAAAACGAACAAATGAAAACAAATTATTTATTGCCAAACAAGTACAAAACCATAGGCTGGATTCTCTTTATAATTGGGATTGTTTCTGGAATACTCTTTTATGCCAGCGAATATGAATCTGAAGTGTTAATTGTAAACGTATTGTCGGTTTACAATGGAGAACCTTTATTTGGAGAAAGTAAAAGTTTCTTTCAAATTATAGAAAATAGCATTGTTGATGAATTAATAACTTTAGCTATTATTATTGGAGGATTAATAGTTGGATTTACTAAAGAAAAAATAGAAGACGAATTTATTTATAAACTTCGAAAAGACTCTTTGGTTTGGGCACTTATCTTTAATTATGCTGTATTAATCTTTGCTACAATTTTTATTTATGATTTTGCTTATTTTGATGTATTAGTATTTAATATGTTTACTCCCTTGGTATTTTTTGTATTTCGTTTTAATTTCTTAAAATATAAATCTCAAAGCCATGAAGAATAGTATAAAAGTACAGCGTGCCATTCATGATATGACACAAGCAGATTTAGCAAATCATATTGGAGTTAGTAGGCAATCTATTAATGCCATTGAGAAAAACAAATATGTACCTTCAACAGTTTTAGCATTAAAAATTGCGAAGCTTTTTAAAAAATCGGTTGAAGACATTTTCTATTTAGAAAGTAACGAATAAAAAAAGGCGAGCAACATACAATATTGCTCGCCTTCTATTACTCGTAAAGATTATTATTTTATTACTGCATCCACTCTGCAATAGATTCTTTATTCATTTTTACATAGTCAGCATTTCCAGCTTCTTCGGCAGCAGCTAAAGATGCTTTGGCTGCTTTTATAGCTCCTTCCTTATCTCCAGCTTTTGCATAGATTAAAGACTGCTGTCTTAACTGCCAAAAACGAGGTGTCTCTGTCATGCTCATTGCTTTATCAATCCATTCTTTTGCTTTGTTTATATCTTTCCCCTCTCCATAATAATAAGATGCAGCAGCATAATAATCTCCAAAACCTGGTCCACCTAATGCTTTATCTATTGAAGCCATAACGGTGTTATCAGTTGGTACATTAAATTTCACTCCAACATAAGATTGTTCCCAAAGAATTCCAATAACTGCAGAATTACTTGTAACATCGTCAAAAGACATTGTAAACGATTGGATATCCATTCCTAATGGATATACTTCTGCTGTTACTTTTGCAGCAACTTTCTCCATGTCTAATTCTTTTGGTGCTCCACCTCCAGTTTCAGTGTAGAATACTACTTCCCATTTATCAACTTGTGGTATAGTAAAAATAGCATATGATCCTGCTTTTAGAGTTTTATCTCCAACCATTACATCTTCACTAAATGTAATTTTAGTATTTGCATTAGCTCCTGTTCTCCAAATTTTTCCAAAAGGAACTAAACCACCAAAAATAGTACGACCTCTCATCGAAGGACGCGAATATTCAAGCGTAACATCTGTTAATCCAACTTTCTGTTCAATCTTTGAAAAAGGACTTGGTGCTGGTGTTTTTATCTGTGCATTAACAGCATAAGATAATGTAATTGCAATTGCAATTAATATTAGTTTTTTCATTTTGATTAGGTTTTAATGTTTATAAAATAATAGAGTTCTAAAATACAAATTACTACTCCCTACTAATGTTAATAAATCCTTAAAATAACACGTTAACTTAATCGGTTTTTTTTATTTTAATATCTCAATTATATTAATCTCAATTCCTAAAAAGTTTTTATACCTTTAAAACAAATTAAAAACTAGTCTAACATGAAAATCAAATTTGTACTAACCATTGTCTTTTGTTTCCTTATCTGCAATTCTTTTGCTCAGAACAAAATGAACAAAACTAAAAAAGCCATTATAGCTTCAGTAGAAAAACACAAAGCTAATCTTATTAAGATAAGCGATGACATTTGGGCTTTAGCCGAAACAGCTTTTGAAGAGCATGCATCTTCAAAATTACTTTCAGATTATGCAGAAAAACAAGGCTTTACAGTAGAACGAGGCGTTGCTGGAATGCCAACGGCTTTTGTAGCAACCTATGGTTCTGGAAGTCCTGTTATTAGTGTTCTGGGAGAGTTTGATGCGCTTCCAGGCATTTCTCAAAAAGCACAACCAACTAAATCGCCTTTAAATGAAGGGGCTGCAGGTCATGGTTGTGGACATAATATATTTGGAGCTGGTAGTTTAGGTGCTGCAATTGCTATTAAAGAACTTATTGAAAATGGTACTATAAAAGGAACCGTTAAATTTATGGGTACACCAAGTGAAGAAAAATATTTTGGTAAAATATGGATGGTCAATGCAGGTCTTTGGGATGATGTTGATGTAAATATTAGTTGGCATCCTTCAGCTACACTTGAAGCAGATGTGCAAAGTTCTTTAGCTTTGGTTGATTATAAAATAGAGTTTTTTGGTCAAGCTGCCCATGCCTCTGGCGATCCATGGAATGGTAGAAGTGCTTCTGATGCACTAGAACTTTATACCACAGGAATTAACTATTATAGAGAACACGTTAAGCCAACTGTTAGAATGCACTATCACATTCAAGATGGTGGGCAAGTCATAAATGTAGTTCCTGATTATTCAAGATTATGGATGCGTGTACGTGACACAAAACGATCAGGTATGATGCCCGTTTACGAACGTACTATGGAAATGGTAAAAGGTGCAGCAATTATGGCAAATGTAGATTATAAAATATCGCTTATCTCTGGCATTTATGAAGTACTCGTAAATCGTGAAGGCGGAAAAATTATGCAATCAAACCTTGAACTTCTTGGTCCAATAGAATATACAGAAGAAGAAACTGCTTTTGGTAAAAAAATACAGGAAATAACAGGAAAAGAACAAGTTGGTATGGACAGTAAAATTAAACCCCTTGAAGCTACTAAAGAACATCCAGGAGGAGGCTCGACAGATGTTGGTGATGTAAGTTGGAATGTAGCTAATATTAATCTTGGTGTAACTACAGCTCCAAAAGATACACCTTGGCATTCCTGGGCTGTTGTTGCTTGTGGTGGTATGAGTATTGGACATAAAGGATTAACTTATGCTTCTAAAGCAATGGCAATGACTATGGCAGATTTATTTGAAAATCCAGAACTTGTAGAAAAAGTAAAAGGCGAATATAAAGAACGTAAAGGCGACGAAGTTTACAAAGCTATTATTCCTGAAGGTCCTCCACCAATTAATGGGAATTAAAATGTTATAATTTTTATTTTTAACTATAAGTGAAACCCTTTAAAACTTCTGCATTAAAATGGCTGTAATAGTTTTAATACCATCAATATAATTTCCTAGTCTTATATTTTCATTTGGACTATGTTGATTGTTATCTGGATTCACAGTTGGTACAGCTACAGCTGGAATATCTAATGTTATAACAAATGGAGAAATTGGTATTGAGCCACCCATCGTTCTAATTTGTATTGGGTCTTTGCCAAAAGCCCTATTCATTCCTTTTCGAAGCCATGCTCCTATCTCTGTATTAAAATCTGTTCGAAAAGCGCCATAAGAAATTTTAGAATTGAATCTTGCTATTTTATCATGAGTCATACGTTCTACTTCAGTTGGAGCTTCATCCACTAAATAATATCCTTGATTAATAATGTGATCTTTCAACAATTTAACCATATGTTCGCCATTCGTTTCTTTCACTAATCTTATATTCATTTCAGCAATGGCAGATTTTGGAATAATAGTTCTTGTTTCTTTACCAACCCAAGCAGCTTCAAGACCTAAAATGCCAAGTGCAGGATATTGAATAGCTTCCTGAAAATTGTTTCCAATATTATCTGTACTTGTAATACCAAAATCTTTTTGTATTTGAGCTTCATCATCTGGTACTTGTTCTAGAATAGTTTTTACATCATCTGAAATTGTAATACCATCATACCAACCCTTAATCTCTACTCTGCCATCTTCTTGCCACATAGTTGCTAATAATTGAGACAATTTCATGGCAGGATTTGGTACATAATTACCATAATTTCCGCTATGTAAAGGAGTTCTTGGTCCAATGACTTCGAGTGAGATTGTTGCTATGCCACGTGCTCCATAGCTTAAGGTTGGTTGATTCGATAAATGTCTAGGACCATCGAAAATGACTAACATATCTGCAGCCAACTGCTCTTTATATTCTAATACAGCATTAGGTAATTGTGGCGAACCCAATTCTTCTTCAAAGTCTATAATAACCTTAATATTGAAATTAGGTTCATACACATGGTCATTAATAATATCCATAGCTTTTAAAAACATCATATCAGGACCTCGTGCATCAGACGCTGAGCGCGAAAAAATTCGCCAATCAGGATTAATTTCACCTTTTAGATTATTCCAATCGATACTATTCCAATCTCCATACTCATTTTTTTCTTTTAAAACTGGAATATAAGGATCATCTTGAAACCATTTGGTAGTATCTACAGGCTGACCATCAACTTGGAGATACACTAAAACTGTGCGTTTTGCTTTTGGATAATCTCTTGAAGCTAATAATAAAGGAACTGTTTCAGTTTCTAAACGTTGCGTTTTAAATCCTCTTTTTTCAAACGCTTTTTCACACCATTTCACATTTACTTCTATATCTTCTGGATAGTATGCATCGTTGGGTAAACTAAAAAAATCTTTCAATTCCTCAAAAGATGCTTTGGCATATTTTAACGAGAGTTTATCGAGATTGTCATCCATTATTTCTTGAGAACAAACAGAAAACGATAATAGAGAAAACAAAGACAGGAATAGATACTTTTTTATCATAATATGCAATATTTAAAAACTTTAATTTAATGTATTAAAATATATAATTTTAAAAAAAAACTAATTCTTATCCTCTAACAGAGGAACGAACCTAAACTTATCAAATTCATGTTTTTCAAATTCCTTGATGTCTTTTCTTATTAATAAAGTCATAGTTTGCACATTATCACCTACTGGAATAACAAGTCGTCCGCCAATTTTTAATTGACTCAATAACGGTTTAGGCACAAAAGGTGCTCCTGCTGTAACAACAATACTATCGAATGGTGCTTCCTCTTCTAATCCTTTATAACCATCACCAAAAATAAATTTTTTAACACCATATCCTAATTTGGGTAAAAACTTACTGGTTCTTTTAAAAAGTTCCAATTGACGTTCTATACTATATACCTTAGCTCCAAGCTCACATAAAATAGCAGCTTGATAACCACTTCCTGTACCAATTTCAAGAACTTTATCTCCTTTCTTAACTTGTAACAATTCTGTTTGATAGGCTACAGTAAATGGTTGAGAAATAGTTTGATCTGCTGCAATAGGAAAGGCTTTATCTTGATATGAATGATCTAAAAATCCAGAATCCATAAACAAATGTCTTGGTACTTTACCAATTGCTTTTAAAACATTTTTATCTTTTATTCCTTTAGATTCTATTCCATCAACTAACTGTTGGCGTAATCCTTTATGCTTAAATGTATCTTTCAATAATGCTGTTATTTTTCAAAGCCAAAATTAATCAAACATTTTAAACTAATAAATATTAAAATCTTATTTTTGTTGAAAACAAAATTAGGATGCTAAAAGCTGGTGTACTTGGTGCTGGTCACCTAGGAAAAATTCATTTAAGACTTCTAAATCAATCTGAAAAATATGAGCTTATAGGTTTTTATGATGCCGACGAAACCAATGCCAAAAAAGTTGAGGAAGAATTTGGTTACACCTATTTTGATTCTATTGAAACGCTTATTAATGCTGTAGATGTTGTAGATATTGTTACCCCAACCTTATCACATTACGATTGTGCAAAACAAGCTATTGATAAAGGCAAACATATTTTTTTAGAAAAACCTATTACTAAAACTGTCAAAGAAGCAGAAGAAATTAGAACTTTGGTAGCAACTCACAATGTAAAAGGACAAGTAGGACATGTAGAGCGTTTTAATCCAGCATTTATTGTAGTAAAGGATATGATTAATACACCTATGTTTATTGAAACACATCGATTAGCAGAATTTAATCCTCGAGGAACAGATGTTCCTGTTGTACTTGATTTAATGATACATGACATAGACATTATTTTAAGTGTAGTAAAATCTAAAGTTAAAAACGTTTCAGCAAGTGGAGTTTCTGTAATTAGTGACACACCAGATATTGCAAATGCAAGAATAGAATTTGAAAATGGTTGTGTTGCAAATCTTACTGCGAGTAGAATATCTTTAAAGAATATGCGTAAAACACGTTTTTTTCAACGCGATGCTTATATTTCGGTTGATTTTTTAGAAAAGAAATGCGAAGTTGTAAAAATGCAGGATGCACCTGAAACACCTGGAGACTTCGATATGATTCTTCAAAATGCCGAAGGTATAAAAAAGCAAATCTATTTTGATAATCCTCAAATTTCTAATAACAACGCCATTCTTGATGAATTAGAAACTTTTGCAGATGCCATAAACAACAATACAAAACCTATTGTAACACTTCATGATGGCACTGAAGCTTTGCGTGTTGCAACACAAATAATAAATTGTTTTAACTAAATACATAATATTAAAATGAAAAACGTAGCAGTTATTGGAGCTGGAACCATGGGAAATGGTATTACTCATACGTTTGCACAAAGTGGATTTAAAGTACAACTTATAGATGTAAGTGAAGCTGCACTTAAAAAAGGGTTGGATACCATTACTAAAAATTTAGATAGAATGGTTGACAAAGAAAAAATATCTGAAACTCAAAAAGAAGAAACCCTAAACAACATTACAACGTTTACTAATATTACTGAAGGTGTTGAATATGCAAGTTTAGTAGTTGAAGCTGCTACCGAAAATTTAGATTTAAAACTTAAAATTTTTAAACAATTAGATAAAGATTGTCCAGACGACACTATTCTAGCAACCAATACATCTTCAATTTCTATAACCCAAATAGCAGCTGTAACTTCACGTCCCGAAATGGTAATAGGTATGCACTTTATGAATCCTGTTCCTATTATGAAATTAATAGAAATTATTCGTGGTTATAATACTAGTGATGAAGTTACTAATCTTATCATGGATATTTCTCAAGTTTTAGGAAAAATTCCTGTGGAAGTTAATGACTATCCAGGATTTGTTGCAAACCGCATTTTAATGCCAATGCTTAACGAATCAATAGAAACATTATACAATGGTGTTGCTGGTGTACAGGAAATTGATACTGTAATGAAGTTAGGAATGGCTCATCCTATGGGTCCATTACAATTAGCAGATTTTATTGGTCTTGATGTGTGTTTATCTATTTTAACCGTCATGCACGATGGTTTTAAAAACCCTAAATATGCACCTTGCCCATTATTAGTAAATATGGTAAGGGCAGGAAAATTAGGTATAAAATCTGGTGAAGGATTTTATGATTATAGCGAAAGTAGAAGATCCGAAAAAGTTGCAAAACAATTCTCAACATAATATTTTGGCTAAAATAATTCCTTTTAAAGCAGTTCGCCCAACACGAGACAAAGTAAGTCTGGTAGCATCACGCTCACACCAAACTTATACACAAGTTGAACGTGAAGCACGATTAGATTATAATCCGTTTTCATTTTTGCATATTGTAAATCCAGGATATAAATATGAAAGAGAGATTAAAGGTAAAGAAAGTTATAAATTAGTTAAAAACCGTTACTCTGAATTTAAAGAAAATAACATCTTTATTCAAGATAACATTCCTAGTTATTATATCTATAAAATTGTAGATAGAGATAAAAACGTGTATAATGGAATTATTGCTGCAGCAAGTGTCGATGATTATGAAAAAGACATCATTAAAAAGCATGAAAGCACTATAGAGTATCGTGAAAACATTTTTAAAGATTATTTAAATATAGTTGGGTTTAATGCAGAACCTGTACTACTTACCTATCCAGATAATAAAATTATTAATCAAATAATTACAGAAACTCAACAAATAAGACCTGAGTTCGAGTTCACAACTACGTATCGTGATACACATTATTTATGGAAATTAGAAGATTTGCAAAATATAAATAAAATAAAAAGCGCATTTAAATCCATATCAACCATTTATATTGCAGATGGTCATCATCGTTTGGCATCTTCTAGTTTACTTGCTAAAGATTTAAAATCTCAAAATAAAACACATACAGGAAATGAATCCTATAATTTTTTTATGAGCTATTTAATTCCAGAATCCGATTTAAGGATATATGAATTTAATCGTATGATAAAGGATTTGAATGGCTTAAGTAAAGAAGAGTTTTTAATCCAATTAGATACGATTTATCGTATAGAAAATCGTGGCACTAATTTATACAAACCCACTAAAAAGCATCATTTTAGTATGTACTTAGATGGAGAATTTTATTCGTTATATTTACGAAAATCTAATTACAAATTTGAAAATTCTCTTGATCAATTAGATACTCAAATACTGTATAAGACCATTCTAGAACCTCTATTAGGGATTTCAAACTTACGCAATAATAAACGTATAGAATATTCTCATGGTAAGAATAGTTTGATAAACATTAAAAGTGCAATAGATAATAATGAATTTGTTGTAGGTTTTGGGTTAGTCCCAATTTCTATAAATGAAATGAAAAGCATTGCTGACGAAGGTTTAACTATGCCTCCAAAAAGTACATCTATTGAACCTAAACTAAGGAGTGGTGTTACAATTTATGAATATTAAATATAAGGTTGATTCGTAAGCTGTTAAATCATTTATTATTTTATAAGATACAATAAGCAATGTCAATACATCAAAACCTAAATCATATAAAATCACAACTTCCAAAACATGTTGCTTTGGTTGCTGTTACTAAAACCAAGCCTATAAGCGATATAATGGAAGCTTATAATGCTGGACAACGTGTTTTTGGAGAAAACAAAATACAGGAAATGGTAGAAAAATATGCGCAACTACCAAAAGAAATTGAGTGGCATATGATAGGTCATGTACAACGAAACAAAGTAAAATACATGGCAAGTTTTGTGAGTTTAATTCATGGAGTAGATAATTTTAAATTGCTCAAAGAAATAAACAAACAAGCGCAAAAACACAATAGAAGGATTAATTGTTTAATGCAAATTAAAATTGCTTCTGAAGAGTCGAAGTTTGGAATGACTCAAAATGAAGCTTCAAGTATTTTGCAATCTGAAGCATTTTCAGAATTAAAACATATTAAAATTATAGGTGTTATGGGAATGGCAACTTTCACTAACAATAAAGCACAAATAAAGGAAGAATTTCAATTATTGAAACTCACATTTGATGAATTGAAAACTATTTCAACTAACAACTGTGAATTGAAAACTATTTCAATGGGAATGAGTGACTATTACCATTTAGCCATCGATTGTGGTAGCACTATGATTCGTGTAGGAAGTAGTATATTTGGAGAACGAAATTATTAAACTTAAAATCATTTGTCATATTGAGCGCAGTCGAAATATCTATTATAATTAACCTTCACTTTGTTCAGAATGACAAAAATTTAAACTTTTAATTAACTATTGTATGCAATTTTAGACATAGAAACTACTGGAGGCAAGTACAATGAAGAAGGTATAACCGAAATTGCAATTTATAAATTTGACGGTCATGAAGTTATAGACCAATTTATCAGTTTAGTTAATCCCGAAAAAGAAATTCAAGCATTTGTTGTTAATCTTACTGGAATAAATAGCAAAATGTTACGAAATGCACCAAAGTTTTATGAAATTGCAAAACGAATTATCGAAATTACTAAAGATTGTATTGTAGTAGCTCATAACTCTCAATTTGATAACCGAATTTTAAAAACAGAATTTAAACGTTTAGGTTATGAGTATAAACGTAAAACACTTTGCACTGTAGAACTTGCAAAAGCTCTACTTCCAGATCAATCTTCCTACAGTTTAGGTAAACTCACAAGATCTTTAGGTATTCCGGTAAGTGGAAGACATAGAGCTGCTGGAGATGCAATGGCAACTGTAAAACTTTTTAAATTATTACTCGCTAAAGATTTACAAAAAATTATTATTAAAGAGTCTATTAAATCTGATACTAAATTAAAGATTGAACCTAGGCTATTTGATATTGTTGAGCAATTACCAACAAAAACTGGTGTGTATTATATACATAAAGGCGATGGAGAAATTATATATATTGGGAAGAGTAAAAATATAAAAAAACGTGTAAATCAACACTTTACAAGTCAAGCTCCAAAAGCAAAAAAAATACAACTTTTAGTAGCAACAGTAACTTATGAATATACTGGAAGTGAACTTATTGCTCTATTAAAAGAAAGTGAAGAAGTAAAACGCAATAAACCCATTTTTAATCGCTCATTAAAACGTACATCTTTTTCTCATGGACTATACAGCTTCATAGATGATAATGGTTATACAAATTTAAAAATCGATCAGATAAACGGAAAAGAAACACCAATAACAACGTTTTCAAATTATCAAAGTGCAAAAAGCTTCTTAAATAGAACTACAGACGAGCAAAATTTGTGTCAAAAATTAACCGGAATTCATCTAACAAATGGTAGTTGTTTTAACTATAGCATAAAACAATGTTTTGGTGCTTGTATTGCTGAAGAAACTAAAATAGATTACAATAAACGTGTGTCTAAAATTATTAATAAACATAATTTTGCAATTCAAAATATGGTTATAATAGATCGTGGTCGAGCTATAGATGAGCGCAGTGCAATACTTATAGAAAATGGTGTGTATAAAGGTTTTGGTTTTTACAATCTCAATTACCAGATTAATAATTTAGATGTCTTACAATCTATTATTACAACTACGGAACACAATAGAGATACACAACACATTATACAAAGTTATTTAAGGCGAAATAAAAAACTTAAAATTGTAAACTTATAGGTCTTTAAAAGAAATAACTAATCTTTTATTACTTTTGATATAATGGAAAACAACAAGCCGCTAAAAAAATGGCAACAAAAACTTCATGAAATTATTTATGAAGCCGACACACCAGCTGGAAAGTTATTTGATGTAATTCTTTTTATAGTTATTATAGCAAGTATTGTTTTTGTGATGTTAGAAAGTGTGAGAAGCATTGATATTAAATATCATAATTTCCTAAATATTGCCGAATGGGTTATTACAATCCTTTTTACTATAGAGTATATTGCTAGAATAGTTTCTGTAAAAAAACCTCTTAAATATATTACAAGTTTTTACGGTATTATAGATTTATTAGCTACAATTCCTAAATACCTCTCTTTAATATTTATTGGTTCACAACATTTAGTCGCTTTAAGAGCGTTACGATTAATGCGTATATTTCGTATTTTAAAATTAGTACGCTTTATTGGAGAATCCAATAACTTTATAATTGCTTTAAAAGCAAGTCGTGTAAGGATATTTATTTTCATTTCATTCATACTAATTCTTTGTACCATATTAGGCACAATAATGTATTTAATTGAAGACGATTCTAGTGGTTTTACTAGCATTCCTGAAAGTGTATATTGGGCTATTGTAACACTTACTACTGTAGGTTATGGCGATATTGCTCCAGTAACACCATTTGGTCAATTTATAGCATCTTTAGTTATGATATTAGGTTATGCTATTATTGTAATACCTACAGGAATTATTACTTCCGAATTAGTTAAAGATAGTATAAAAAGTGTGCAAACAAATACGCAATCTTGTCCAAACTGTTCGGTAGAAAAGCATAGAGATAATGCTGAATTCTGTTATAAATGCGGTCACACACTTAAGCATGAGTAATTACCTTATTTCCATTGTTGGACCAACTGCTATTGGTAAAACGAAATTAAGTTTAAAATTGGCTCAATATTTTAAAACTGAAATCATTTCAGCCGATTCCAGACAATTTTACAAAGAGATGCAAATTGGTACTACAGTTCCATCTACCGAAGAATTATCACAAATGAAACATCATTTTATTCATCATAAATCTATAGAAGATAATTATAACGTCGGAGCTTTTGAAAAAGATGCAATACTGCGTTTAGACACACTTTTTAAAACGCATCAAGTAGTTATTATGGTTGGAGGCTCTGGCCTTTATATAGATGCTGTTACAAAAGGATTAGACCATTTTCCTGCTATCGATACTAACGTAAGAGAAACGCTTAATAAAAAGCTCAAAACAGATGGTATAAAATCGTTGCAAAGTCAACTTAAAGAATTAGATTTAGATTTATTCAATACAATTGCTATTGATAATCCACATCGTGTTATTAGAGCTTTAGAAATTTGCATAGGCACAGGAAAACCGTATTCATCCTTTTTAAATAAAGAAAAACCAAAACGCAATTTTAAATCCATCTCTATTGGTTTATCAGCAAATCGTGAGATTATCTATGATAGAATTAATAAACGTGTAGATATTATGATAGAAAATGGTTTATTAGATGAAGTAAAAGAGTTACAAGGCAAACAACATTTAAATGCTTTAAATACTGTTGGCTATAAGGAATTAATTAAATTCCTTAATGGCGAATGGACTTTAGAGTTTGCTGTTTCTGAAATTAAAAAAAATACACGACGTTTTGCTAAACGTCAACTCACATGGTTTAAAAAAGATAAAACCATTTTGTGGTTAGACCATACAACGGATTTTAATATGATTATTGAGAAACTTAAAACTAAATTTAAAACATAATTAAAAGTTATATTTGTTGTGATATGAAGAGTTCTACGCTATAATCAGAAATATTTAGTACATATGAAAACATTAATACTTACATCAAGCGGAAAACTAATCACCTCCAACAAATTAGATTATTTTTTACCTAAACCTATTTCCGAATCAAAAATTTTATATGTAACAACAGCTTCTAATAAAATTCCAGATACAAGTATTATAGAAAAGCAAAAACAAATAATGAGTAAGTTGAATTATATTTATACTGAATACGACATAACCAACAAATCCAAAGAAGAACTTAAAAAGGTACTTTCAGAACAAGACATTGTCTACGTTGAAGGTGGAAATACTTTCTATTTATTAAAATCTGTTAGAGAAAGTGGATTTGATGAGATATTGAAGGAATTTATACCAAAAGGTCTTGTTTATATAGGAACAAGTGCTGGCTCATATATTGCTAGTCCTTCAATAATTACAGCATCATGGGCAAAAGATGGATTTGATAGATGTGGAGTAACAGATTTTAAAGCTATGGGGCTAGTACCTTTTTTAATGCAAGTTCACTATGTTACTGGAATAAAAAAAATGCTTGAAGGGAAAGTCAAGGATTTGGATCTGCCTTTGCATGTTTTAAACGATGACCAAGCAATTGTAGTGAAGGGCGAAACAATTCAGCTTATTGGTGGTGGAGAAGAAATAATCATGTAATTGATAATACAACGACGAATAAAATTTACAGCATATAACAAAGTGTATCACATTCGCCAAAGGCGAACTTTAATCTGAACAACTACGTTGTCAATACAGAACTATGTTTAACGCGTTGTTGCTTCTAATTTTTCTTACAAGCTATCAAAGACAAGAAATACTTTTTAAGCTTTTTGGTTTACTACTAATCTAAAGCCTTCACCATGAATGTTTAAAATCTCGACATTCTCATCTACTTTTAAATACTTACGCAGTTTAGCAATATACACATCCATACTACGAGAGGTAAAATAATTATCGTCTCTCCATATTTTTGTTAATGCTAATTCGCGTGGCATTAAATCGTTTTCGTGTAAGGCTAATAAACGTAGTAATTCGCCCTCTTTAGGTGATAACTTTTCTGGAGTTCCTCCTTTATATTTTAAGAATCTCAATTTAGAATTTAAATGAAAATCGCCTATTTCGAACTCAAATTGTTTACTATCTGTAACACTATCTGTAGCTTTTCGATTTATAATAGCTTTAATTTTCATAAGTAACACTTCACTATCAAATGGCTTGTTTAAATAGTCGTCTGCTCCTACTTTGTAGCCTTTAAGGACATCTTCTTTCATTGCTTTTGCAGTTAAGAAAATAATAGGCACATCAGTATTTTTTTCACGTATTTCTTTTGCTAAAGTAAAACCATCTTTATAAGGCATCATTACATCAAGAATACATAAATCGTAATCGTCTTTCTTGAATTTCTCAAAACCTTCCATTCCGTTTTTTGCATGAACAACATCGTAATCGTTCATCATTAAATAGTCTTTTAAAACTGTTCCGAAATTTGGATCGTCTTCTACTAAAAGTATTTTTTTGTTTATTTCTTCCATAATTATATTAGGATATTAATGGTAATTTTATAATAAAGGTGCTACCTTTTCCTTTTTCACTTTCTACGGTTACAAAACCTTGATGGTCATCTACAATTCGCTTAACGTAAGAAAGTCCTAAACCATGACCTTTTACATTATGCACATTTCCTGTGTGTTCTCTATAAAATTTTTCGAACACCTTTTTTTGAACAGATTTTGACATTCCGTTGCCCTGATCTTTAATTCTTAATATAATGCTTTTTCCAATACTCTCGGTGTAAATATCAATTTTAGGTTCATTAGTAGAGTATTTTACTGCATTATCTAATATATTAACTATAACGTTAGTAAAGTGAGTTTCATTGGCTAAAACAGAATGTTTTATTGCATTTAAATGCGTTTTTATATAACCGTTTTTATGCTCAATAATAAGCTCGATGTGCGTAATAGCATGTAAAATTAAGTCGTGTAATTTTACTCTATCCTTACTAATATTAAGTTGATTTTTTTCAAGTTTAGATATTCTAAGCACATTTTCTACTTGTGCATGCATACGTTTATTTTCATCCTTAATCATTTTAAGATAACGTTTTACTTTATCTTCATCATTAATAATTTTGGGATTCTTAATAGCATCTAAAGCTAAATTTATGGTTGCTATAGGTGTTTTAAACTCATGCGTCATGTTATTAATAAAATCTGTCTTTATTTGAGAAATTTGACGTTGCTTTATTAATTGATAAATAGCACTAAAAAAGGCAAAAATTATAAACGATGTAAAAATTATTGATAACAACATCATGCCAATAATAGATGAGAAAATAAACTGACTTCTCTCTGGAAAATTAACGTAAAGCAAAAAATCACTCTCATCATTATTATCTAAAAAAATAGGTGCTCCAAAAGTAGAATTATGTTCTAATTCAAAATTTTGAGATTGAATTTTTGTTGCTAAATCTTTTCCATATATAGCAAATTCAAAATCTATATCAATATCATCTTCTTTAAGCTTTTTACCCAACAATTTGTATATTTCATTTTTTGAAACACGTTTATGAATAGGTGTTCGCTTTGAAATATCTTTATAAGTTGTTTCAAAAATAATTTCATCTGTACGAGAAATTTCTCCAATTTGTATTAGCCGTTCTTCTGGACTCAACTTCGAATTGAATTCAACATTACTCCTTTGTAAAACTTTTGTTTCACGCTCGTTAAGAAAACGTGTAACATTTACACTATCTAAACTTATGTCAAAGAACGAAGGAATTCTAAAATTCTCTTCTAAAATTCCGTTTCTATAAATTAGCGTTTCATTAGAGTCATTATCTTCTTGTAAAATGTACAAATTTCTAATTGCCGCTGTATCTCCTTTTACACCTTTTGCTATTAAATCCTGAAATTTATAAACAAATTCTCTATACTCTCTTTCTTCAATAGCATTTGAGGTATAACTCAAAGCTTTTTTTACCTTAAAAGTAAATTGTTGTTGTTCGTTTTTAACTGTATTATTTATGTAATAGCCTTGAACAAATATGATTCCAATAAGTGATAAACTCATTAAAAACACCAACAAGATGAATAACTTTTTGTTCATCGGTCAAAATTAACATTTTAACATTTAGCAGGAATGCCATTTAACCTAACGTTAACAAAAATGTTAAAATTTAGGTTATTAAACTAATTTAAGAATCTTTTGGTGGATAATTTTAACCTGATTTTCTGTTTTATCCAAGTTAATATTATTAATAACAAAGTGAGATAATTTAACTTTATCTTCATCACTCCACTGATTATTCATAATGGCTTTAACCTTTTCTGAAGAAGAATTATCGCGCTGTATTACACGTTGTATTTTATCCTCATCTGAAGCTGTTACTGTAATTATATAATCGTACTCACGATAACTGTCGTTTTCAAACAAAATTGCAGCTTCTTTAATTATATAAGAGTAGCTCTGTTTTTTTAGCCAATTTTTAAAATGAAATCTTACTTTTGGATGCACAATAGCATTCATTTTTAACAATAATTCTTCATTATTATAAATTTTGTCTGCAAGAAATGGTTTGTTTAATTTGCCATCTTTATAAGCTTCTTTTCCAAAAAGTAGTATCAGTTTTCTTTTAATAATTTTAGAGCTATTCATTAGTTTTTTTGCTTTCAAATCGGCAAGATAAATAGGCACACCTAGTTTATGAAACATGTTTGCAACTGTTGTTTTACCACTTCCAATTCCTCCTGTTAAACCAACTATTATCATTGTGTTAAAATAAATTCTATTCGGTTTTCATTTAATCTAACATTCTTAACATTATTTGGCTGTTTCACAATTTTAGGAATAAGATAAGTATCTTGAACATTTAATTTATTATAATCGCATTCTACAATAAAACTGCTTGAAGAAATAGATTTAAAATTGCTTAAGCTTGTAAAAAACAAAACTGAAACCTCTTTTGGGTAATATTTTATTTTAATCTCATTTGGAAGATTAATTATATCTACAGGAATGTTTATTGAGCCTTCTGTAAACCGTTCTACTTTTGCACTTACTTGAACTTGATTATGCGAAAACTCTAAATTTTCTGTATGTTTAGGCAGATTGAGTTTAACTGGAACAGATACATTTGAGTTTACATCATCCATTGTTAATTGCATAGTTGCAATTTCAGAAATTGAGTCGATTAAAACTTTAGGTCCAATTACTTTTATTGAATCTGGATTAATAATGTAATCTTCAATTAAATCAAATCCAGAAGAAAAATTTATTTGAGAATCTAATACAACTGGAATTTTTTTAACATGATTAACATCATACCTAAATGCTATAGTTTCTGGATTAATACTTTCAATTTTTATATTTGCGTCAAATTGGGAAACTATATTGGACAGTTCTCTTCTTTCAATCCAAAAATAATGTGTCGTATTCCTATCTAAATTTTGAAAGTCCACCTTTATTGTTGGTTTAATTAAATAATATTTTATTAATCTGAAACCATAAGTGGTAAGCGTAATTTGCATAACATGAGAAGAATCTTTTACTATTACTTTATCTTCTGGTACATTTATGGCTTCAATATTAAAATCAACCGTTTGTGTATAATCTTTAGACAGTTTGGTTAATACAGAAAACAGTAAGGCTAATAAAAGAAAAAGGATAAAGACATTTACTTTTTTACTACTAAAAAACGACGCTATTTTACTTCTAAATGTCATCTTTATTTATTTTAAAAAATAAATTAGGAAATTGTAGTTCTGTATCTTTATTAGACAAGCTTAATATTAATGTAGATTTTAAAAATCCATAACCATAACCAAAAAACTGAATTATAATAGCAATAATTGCCAAAAAAGGTACAACTATATTTTTAGTGTTTATAAGAGCTAAAATAAAACTTAATACAAAATATAATCCAAAACTAATTAAGGGCAATTTAATATCCATAATAAATAAGATAAAAGAAACTAATAATCCTAAACTAAAAAGTGTTGGAAACCAATATGTCATCTTTTTTGTTTCTGGATACCAGCTATTTAATATAGGTCTTACTAATCCAAATTTATAGACTTGTTTGTAAAATTTTGACCAAGAAATTCTTCGTTTATGATACACAAAAGCTTCAGGTAAAAGTTTAGTTTTAAAATTTAAATTAGTTAATCTAATAGATAAATCGGGATCTTCTCCTGGATGAATTCTTCCAAAACCTCCAGTTGCTTCAAATGCACTTTTTGAAAGTCCCATATTAAAACTTCTAGGTTGAAATTTATTTACACTTGCTTTATTTCCTCTTATTCCACCTGTTGTAATAAAAGAAGTCATTGAAAAATTAATAGCCTTTTGTAAGTTTGTAAACGAACTATGTGCTGCATCTGGACCACCAAAACAATCTACATAGTTTTTGTTTAAACTTTTAAGAACTTCATTAAGATAGTTTTTTGGTAGAATGCAATCGGAATCTAAAATTATAAAATAATTACCTTTTGCTAGTTTCATGCCATAATTTCTGGAATCTCCAGGTCCAGAGTTTTTTTTATAGTAATACGAAATATTTAACTTATCACTAAAACCATCAACGATAGTTTTTGAAGACAAAGTAGAACCGTCTTCAATAATTACAATTTCAAAATTTTTTTCCCCATCTAGAGTAACAAAACTTTCCAGAAGTTCTTTAACCTCTTCTGGTCTATTATAAACAGGAATAATAAAAGAAATATCTTGTGCTTGCATATTTTACAAAGGTAACTAAACAGAATACAACAATTATGCTTTTACTTGTCCATAAAAGCCTCCATAATTTTAGTACTTACTCCCATATTTGAGAATCCTCCATCATGAAATAGGTTTTGCAAAGTCACTTTCTTTGTTAAATCTGAAAATAGTGTAATGGTATAATCGGCACATTCTAAAGCTGTAGCATTACCAAGAGGAGACATATCTTCGGCATAAGAGAAAAATCCTTCAAATCCTTTTACACCACTTCCAGCAGTAGTTGGTGTTGGTGATTGAGAAATTGTATTTACTCTTACTTTTTTATCTCTTCCGAAAAAATAACCAAAACTACGCGCTATACTTTCTAAATATGCTTTATTGTCAGCCATATCGTTATAATTTGGAAAGACACGCTGCGCTGCCATATAGGTTAACGCTACGATGCTTCCCCATTCGTTCATTGCATCAGCTTTATATAACGATTGCATAACTTTATGAAAAGACATGGCTGAAACGTCTGTTCCTTTTTGTGTCCAGTCGTATTTTTGGTCTGTATAAGCTCTTCCTTTTCTTACATTAATTGACATACCTATTGAATGCAAAACAAAATCTAATTTTCCTCCTAAAATCTCCATAGATTTTTCTACAAGGTTCTCTAAATCTTCAATAGACGTTGCATCGGCAGGAATAATTTGAGAACCTGTTTTTTCAGCCAACTGATTTATTGTTCCCATTCTCATGGCAATTGGTGCATTGGTTAATACAAACTCGGCGCCTTCTTCGTGTGCACGTACAGCTGTTTTCCAAGCTATCGATTTTTCGTCTAATGCTCCAAATATGATTCCTTTTTTTCCTTTTAATAAATTGTATGACATTTTTAAATGTTTGGTTGGTGATTTGTTAGTTGTTAAGATGTGTAATATTGAGCAAAGATACTATTTAATAAAGAATTGTAGTTGCTTATAGTTGGAATGGTATTTATTCTAATTCAATAATTGTTTAGCATGTGCAATTGCAGAACTCGACATTTTTTCTCCTCCTAACATTTGTGCTACTTCTACAATGCGCTCATCCTCATTTAACTTTACAAGATGAGTAGCAGTTTTATTGTTTTTATCTTCTTTATAAACTTTAAAATGCGTATCTCCTTTTGCTGCAATTTGAGGTAAGTGTGTTATTGTAAACACTTGGAGCGTTTTACTCATTTGCATCATAATAGCTGCCATTTTATTCGAAATTTCTCCTGAAACTCCAGAATCTATCTCATCGAACATAATTGATGGTAACTGTATATATCGTGATAAAATTGATTTAATAGCTAACATTATTCTAGACAATTCTCCTCCTGAAGCAGCTTTTTTAAGTGGCTTAAATTCGCCACCTTTATTTGCTGTAAACAATAACAATAAGCTATCTTTTCCGTTATTTAAAAACTCGTCTTCAAGGATTAACGAAATGTCAAACTTAGCATTTTCCATTCCTAAATCCACCAATATATCTTCGAGTTGGAAAATAAGCTTCGGAATAGCTTTTTCTCTTTGCTGATGAATAATTTTTGCCAAACTATTCAATTCATTTTTAATGGCAATTAACTCTTGTTGTTTGAGTTCTATATCTTCATCAATGTTTTCGGCTGTTGCAACTTTATTAGATAGTTTAATTTGAATATTTATTAATTCTTCAATATTAATAGCAGAGTGTTTTAATAATAAGTTATGTATAGCTTGCAGCTTTGCATTTACAACTTCTAAACGGTTTGGGTTCGCTTCTAAATTATCTTGTACTCGTTCTAAATCTCCATAAAGATCATCTATTTCTATTAATGTGCTATTGATTCTTTGATACAATTGGTTATAAGTACTAGAAATTTTAGACAGCTTTAAGAAGCTATTTTTTAGTGCTGTTAATGTATTTAATAGTCCAACTTGTTCATCGCTTAATAATTGATTAGAAATTGATAATTCTTCCTTGATGGATTCAACATTATTTAAGGTTTCATATTCGGTTTCTAGTTCTTCTAATTCTCCAGAAATTAAACTAGCATCTTCCAGTTCCTTCAATAAAAACGTATTATAATCTTGTTCCTTTAGGGCTTCTGATTTTAGAAAATTTAGTTTATCAAGTTCTGCTTTGGCTTCTTTATAAGTCTTTAATTTTATCTCGTATTCTTTCAAATTTGAAGTGTTATTTGCTAAAGCATCTATAATTTGAAATTGAAAATCGTTATGTGTTAACTCTAAAGTTTGGTGTTGAGAATGTATGTCGATTAGTTGATCTCCCAAAAGTGACAAAATGCTTAAATTTACAGGAGAATCGTTAACAAAAGCTCTTGATTTTCCTGATGGAAGAATTTCTCTTCTAATAATTGTTTCGGATTCGTAATCTAAATTTTCAGCTCTAAAAAACTTTTTTAAGTTATAATTAGCTATATCGAAACTAGCTTCAATAATACACTTTTTTGAAGTATCGTTTATATGTGTTAAATCTGCACGCTTACCTAAAATTAAAGATATACCTCCTAAAAGAATAGATTTCCCTGCTCCTGTTTCTCCAGTAATAATAGTAAGTCCATTACTAAAGTTAACCTGAAGGTCATCGATTAAGGCATAGTTTTTTATAGAAAGTGATATGAGCATATATTAGTTTGCAATGTTCTGTCTTTAGTTTGCAGTTTTTAGTAAATAGTGAGTCGTCCTAAAATAGGTTGACAGTTATTAATAATTAAATCAAACTAGGGAAGCTTCGAAATACCTTAAAAATTAATATTTCTCCATTTACTTGTGTGCATTGGTGCTATCCTTGTTAACGCAGTAGCAAGATCTGTAATGTTTACGCTTGGACCATCGCTAAATATATCTTCAATTTCTTCGGCTTTAGCATCAAAAAAAACACGAAGTATAAACGAATTAGGACGACGATTATTTAACACTTCTAGCTGCATTAAAGACGCTGCAATTTTATCTTTTCCGCTTTTTGGGTTTTGATTCATATTGTCTAAACCGTCTATATGGTAGTTATATAATACACTTCTAATTTCTTTATACGTTGGAGACATTATATTGTCTATTAAACTAAATCTAGATTGTAAACCATCTTCTGGTTTCCATCCTATAAAATTACTCTGTTGCGAATAGCTTAAAATTGATCTTGCTTGTGCATAATATTCTTCTCCTCCATTTAAAGAAAATGTATCTGCATCCATTGCTAAAATTATATATATATGGTATGCAATAACTGATACTAAATTAGATTCGAATTGTATTGAATTATAATTTAAGTTTTGAAATTCTAAATACTTAAACGTAAAATCTCTATCATTAAAATTATAAACTGGCGAACTGTATGAAGAATTAAAAATAGGTCTTGAAGATCTTATTTGAATTGAAGCTCGAAAAGTATCGTTATCATAATCGTTAATAATAATAACCATACTACAATTAATGCGTTCTTGCAGAGCAAATGTTTTGTTAGTCCATTGTGTATTATTAACAAATTCGTTTAATTGATTTTCTAAGGTTTTAAATACTTGTACATTTTCGTTACCTGTTTGCTGTGCATTTACAACAACATCACATTTTAATTCTTGAGAAAATGTTGTAAATGAGATTAAAATTGAAAGTATAAACAAAAAATTACGCATCTAGTTGTTTTAAAATTTCTTTCATTACGTCTTGTGCTACTTTAGCTTTAGACTTTAATGAGTAGTTAGTAATATTCTCTTCTCTACTAATAATAGTTACCTTATTTGTTTCTCCTCCAAAACCAGCGCCTTCATCATTTAACGAATTTAATACAATTAAATCTAAATTTTTAGATTTTAATTTTTTAATTGCATTTTCTAGTTCATCGTTAGTTTCTAAAGCAAAACCTACTAGTATTTGTTTTTGTTTTATTTGTCCTAAAGACGCTAATATATCTTTAGTCTTTTCTAACTCAAGATGTAACGTAGAATCTTTCTTTTTTATTTTTTGGTCAGCAATATTTTTTGGCTTATAATCTGCTACTGCTGCCGAAAGTATAGCAATATCAGTATTATCAAAATGTTTATGTACAGCGTCATACATTTCTCCAGCACTTTCTATTGGTATTATTTTAATTAAGCTATGCTCAGCTTTTTCGTGTGTTGGACCAGAAACTAAAATCACACTTGCGCCAAGGTTTGCTGCTGCTTTTGCAATTTCAAAACCCATTTTGCCACTAGAGTGGTTTCCTATAAAACGTACAGGATCTATTGCTTCGTAAGTTGGTCCAGCTGTAATTAAAACTTGTTTTCCGTTAAGTGGAAGATCTCTTAAAATATCCTTTTCGATAAAAGCTAAAATATCTTCTGGTTCTGCCATACGACCTTCTCCAACTAGTCCACTTGCCAATTCACCACTTGCTGCAGGTATCATAATATTACCAAAGCTTTTTAGTGTTTCAAATGAATTAATTGTAGATTGATGCTTATACATATCTAAATCCATAGCAGGAGCAAAATAAACTGGACATTTAGCAGAAAGATAAGTGGCTAAAAGCAAATTATCGCTATTACCTATAGCCATTTTAGATAAAGTATTGGCTGTTGCTGGAGCAATTAAAAATAAGTCTGCCCAAAGACCTAATTCGACATGATTATTCCATGTATCATTCTCATCTTCTTCATTAGTGAAGGATGACAACACTGGATTTTTTGATAGCGTAGATAATGTTAAAGGTGTAACAAAATCTTTAGAGGCTGGAGTCATAATAACTTTTACGTTAGCACCAGCCTTAATAAATAATCTTACTAAAGACGCACTTTTATAAGCAGCAATACCAGCTGTTATGCCCAAAAGCAAGTTTTTGTCTTTTAAGATAGACATCACTAATTATTCTTGAGTATCCTCTACCTTTTCGTCTTCTGAATTCCTAAAGTAAATATTTTCATTTAACCATTCTTGAACGGCTAAAGCGTGAGGTTTTGGTAATTTTTCATAAAACTTTGAAACCTCAATTTGTTCCTTATTTTCAAATATTTCTTCTAGACTGTCATTATAGGTAGCAAATTCTTCTAACTTATCTACAAGTTCTTTTCTTATTTCAGTATTGATTTGTTCAGCTCTTCGAGAGATTACTGAAATTGCTTCATAAATGTTTTGAGTAGGTGCGTCTATAATATTTCTATCATAGGTTTCAGTATTAACTGGTGCATTAACATTTTTTAAATCCATCTCTTTTTATATTAACTTTTTGTATTAAACTCTTCTAATAATCCATTAAGCTCTTCTTGCATATTATTTGCTTCTTCTTTATATTGAGAATCTGCATAAGCTTTATTAAATGAATTAAAATATGTGATTGCGGTTTTTAAACGCTCTTCTTTTTTCCAAGGGACACTGTTAATCGCTAATTTGTAGGCTGAATCAAGTCTATAAAACATAGCGTTTTCTCTTAAGGTTGTTCCAGGAAATTCTAGAATAAAATTATCGAATGACTTTATAGAGGCTTGAAAATCTTCTATATGATTATATTGTTTAGCAATACTATATGCCTTGTTTTCTAATTTATACTCAAGCTCTTTTACCAAAGTATTTGCTTGGCTTAAATATTCAGAGTCTGGAAATCTATTAATAAACTCTTGTAATTTCTCAATAGCTTCTATTGTTTCTTTTTGCTCTTTTGTATAAATTGGTGATAAGTTGTAATAGCTTTTTGCGCTTAAATATGCAATCTCTTCTACTTTTTCACTATTCGCGTAAGAACTTACAAATTGCTCCATTTGATAGTTAGACGTATAGTAATCTCTCATTTCATAATAAGTTTTAGAATACATATACATTAACTTTTCGGCTTGTGGTTTTCCTCTGTATTTTGGAACTATTTGCACAAATAAACGATTTGCTTTGTTGTATTTACCAGCATCGTATAACTCTGTACCCAATTTAAATTTTGTAGCAATATCTTCAGATTTTAATGCTTTTTGATATTCGTTACAAGAACTAAATGAAATTATAAAAACTAATATGTAAATGAGTTTCTTCATATATTTTAAACAGGTTGCAAAAGTAAACAATTATAATGTATTTTGAAAACTATTATTTTAAGCTAAAATAATGTGACTTTTTCTTTAATTATTAGGTTTAAGTAATATTTAACTTTTTTAAAATTAAAGATGCTCTATGTAGTTTTTAATTTTAGCTTTTAGTGTATCTGAAGCCTTTACTAAAGGCAATCTTACAGTATCTTCACATAAGTTTAATTGTTGTAATACTGCTTTAATTCCTGCTGGATTATTTTCTGAAAAAATATAACTTGTTACATCCATAAGCTTAAAATGCAACCTATAAGCCTCTTTGGCTTTGCCTCCTAATCCTAACCGAATCATTTTTGAAAATTCTTTGGGTAAGGCTTGCCCTATTACAGAAATTACTCCTGCGCCACCAGCTAAAACAACACCTAATGCTAAATCGTCATCGCCAGAAATAATCAAAAAATCTTCGGATTTATTCTTTAACAGTTGTAAATATTGTGCAACATTATTACCTGCTTCTTTAACTGCAACAATGTTTTTAAAATCCTTAGCTAAACGCAACGTTGTTTCTGGCAACATATTAGCTGAAGTACGTCCAGGAACATTATATAAAATTATTTGAACTGGTGAAACTTGAGCAATTGCTTTAAAATGTTGATAAATGCCTTCTTGTGTTGGTTTGCTATAATAGGGCGATACAGACAAAATTGCAGTAATTTCGCTTAAATCGGTAGTCTTTATTTCTTCTATTATAGTAGCAGTATTGTTCCCTCCAATACCCAAAACCAATGGCAATCTTCCATCATTTACTTCTTTAATGGTTTTAATTATTTTTTGTTTTTCTTGTTTTGTAATAGTTACACTTTCTCCAGTCGTACCACTAATTACCAAATAATCTATACCATTCTCTATATTATAGTTTACAATATTTGCTAGAGCTTTATAATCTACACTTAAATCACTATTAAATGGTGTTACGAGTGCTACTCCAGTTCCTACTAATTCATTCATTTTTATATCTTGTTAAGTACTTTTAAGTATTTTAATGTTTCTTGTTTAAATACAGCAATTTGATTTGGTTTTACATCAATAATAAAATCATTAAGCCGTTGGTCACTATTGGAAATTCCAATTTTAAAATTAGCTTTGGATAACGCTGTAACCATATTTAATTCTAAATTATCGCCTTTATAATAACTAATTAAAGCATCAAATTTTGTATTGATAAACTCTTGTAGTTCTATACTATTAATTTTTCCTTTCCAACCAAAATCTTTAGGATTAAAGTATAAATCCCAACTATTTGGCACAAATTTTTCTTCGGTAACAAAAGTAATAAACTTGATTTTGTTTTCCATTATACCAATGTTTTTTAAAAACAGTCTCAAATCCTCATGTTCATCAAATTCGTCTATATTCAAAATAACACCAACCGATTTAAGTTTATTATCATTAACAGATTCATTTCTAGAATTTAATATCTTGTTAATATAATTTTGATTAGATTTTTTCTTAAATCGCTTTAAAAACATTTATATTTAAACTTTAGTACAAATGTAACAAACAACATATATAGTTTTAATATAAAAATAACTTATTAAATGAATTTTAAATATTTTATACTTGGTGTTTATATCTGTTTTTTTTCTTCATGTAAACAGGAAACACACCTCTCTAAAATTGAAGGAAAAAGAATAGAAATAAACGATACTTTATCAAGTAACCAAGCAATAGAAGACTATATAAAACCTTACAGAGAACATGTTGAAAAAGATTTAGATAGCGTTCTCGCGTATTCAGTTGATACTTACACTAAAAACAATGGTGATTTAAATACAGCAATAGGAAACTTTATGGCAGATGCTGTTTTCGAACTATCTAATCCAATTTTTAAATCTAGAACTGGTAAAGACATAGATATGGTTTTATTAAATCATGGTGGCATTAGGTCTATTATATCTAAAGGTGATATAACAACACGAACAGCGTATGAAATTATGCCTTTTGATAATATTGTTGTTGTAGCAGAATTAAAAGGTACTTATGTTTTAGACTTAGTAAGTTATTTACAAAATGCAAGACGAGCACATCCTATTTCTAAATTGAATATTAAACTTGGTTCTAATTTCGAATTAATTGAAGCTACTATTAACAAAGAACCCATTGATGTAAACAGAACTTATTATGTTGCAACAAACGACTTTTTAATGAATGGAGGAGATAGAATGACCTTTTTAAAGAAAAGAGATAGCTTATATGTGTTAGATTATAAAATAAGAAATTTATTGATTGATTACTTTAAAAAAGTTGATACTATAAATCCTGTAATCGACGATAGGTTTATTCAAATTAAATAAGTTATTGTAAAAATGAAAAGAAGAAATTTTATACAACAAACAGCTGCAACTACTGCACTAGTTACTTTAGGTGGTTTAGGCTTACAATCTTTTACCACTTCAAGAACAAAAAAAATAACTATCCTGCACACTAACGATGTTCATAGTCATATCATTCCATTTGGTCCTAACAATGGCAGAAATGCTAACAAAGGTGGCGTTGCCAGAAGAGCAAGTTTAATTGAGTCTATTAGAGCCGAAAATCCAAATACGTTATTACTTGATGCTGGCGATATTTTTCAAGGTACACCATATTTTAATTATTATGGTGGTGAGCTAGAATTTAAACTCATGAGCATGTTAAAGTATGATGCAGCAACTATTGGAAATCATGATTTTGATAATGGTATCGATGGACTTTATGCTCAACTACCTCATGCCAAATTTGATTTTGTTTCAGCTAATTACGATTTCTCAAATACTGTAATGGACACTCATGTAGAACCCTATACAATATTTAAAAAGGAAGGTATTAAAATAGGAGTTTTTGGTTTGGGAATAGAATTAGACGGTTTAGTTGGTAAAAATCATTATAAAGAAACTAAATATCTTAATCCTATTGAAATTGCTCAAGATATGAGCAGAATTTTAAAAACAGAAAAACAATGCGATCTTGCTATTTGTTTATCTCATTTAGGTTATAATTATAGAAATAACCCAGAAATAGTTTCAGATGTTAAATTGGCTAAAGCAACTAAAGACATCGATTTAATAATCGGAGGACATACACATACCTTTTTACGAAAACCAACAATAGAAAAAAATATTGAAGGAAAGAATGTACTTATTAACCAAGTTGGTTGTTATGGACTTTATCTAGGAAAGATTGATTTTTATTTTGATAGTGATAAAAGCAAAGCAGCTAATGGTACTTCAATAATTGTCTAGAAGATAATATAATGTTTTTTTAATTCTAAATTAAGCTTCAAGTTTATCTACAGCTTTAAAAGTTTCACTATCTTCATAATTTAAGCTAGATTGAAAATAGAAAAATGTAAATGCTAAAACTAATAAAGATGAATAGACAATACTCAAAATATTTTGATCTGAAACATAATAATAAGCGACTTGTATTACTTCAGAAAACACAATACATAATGCTCCTAAAAGTAAATTCATTGCCTTTTTAGTGTGTTTGCTTATATAATTAATTAAAGTTATAGAAAGCAATAACATAATTACTATATTATATGTTATTTCTATTAAATAGTCATAAACACCATATAAAAGTTCGCTTTTAATTGCAATATCAGTAACTAATATAATGCTATAAATATCTAAAGCTACAAGAATAAGAATATATGTTGTAAAACGATTAAAGATTCGTTTAACATTCATCGACTTAAAAATTTCTAAAATCAAAAATACATAAGCAGTTATATAAAGTGTATTGCCTCCATAGTACATTAAACTATCTACAAAATAAGATTCGCGAGCAAAATGAGTAAAAAAGCTAGAGAACTCTGTAATAGAATAGAATAGTAAAAAATAGAAAAAATAACTACTTCTTTCCTTTCTTGTCAAACAATAAGATATTAGCAACAATGGCAATATTAAGGGTCTTACATATTCAGCAATTTCTTGCATATTAAAAATTTGTAAACCTATAAATACAATTGCAAGTACAATTATAAAACCAAGTAATATTTTTTTATTTTGCATTATATTAATTTCCTATTTGTAAGGCAAATATAACATAATTTTGCAATTAAACGATAAAATACAACGTTTTATCGATATTATTGATAATTTATAATCATTCTAAATAAGTAGTTGCAAGAAATCACTTTCGGAAATAATAGGAATTTTTAATTGTTCTGCTTTTGCTTTTTTGCTTGGTCCCATTTTATCGCCAGCTACAATATAATTGGTTTTTGTAGAAATAGAGCTTGAGATTTTTCCTCCATTGTCTTCAACCAGCTTTTTAAGCTCATTTCTAGATACTGTTTTAAAAACTCCAGAAACAACAAAAGTTAAATTATTGAGCTTTTCGGTTTGATTTGCAAGTTTATCTGCCGAAAGTTCTAATTGAACACCAAAACCTTTCAATCTTTCGATAGTAGTAATATTTTCTTCCATGTCAAAAAATAGACGAACACTTTCGCCAATCTTTTCTCCAATTTCATCTACATTTACTAATTCTTCAATTGAAGCTTTAGAAAGCCTATCGATACTTTTATAATGTTTTGCTAATTTTTTAGCAACTGTTTCGCCTACAAAACGAATACCAATAGCATACAGAACACGCTCAAAATGTATTTGCTTTGAAGCTTCTATGCCATTTACTAAATTTTCAGCGGACTTTTCTGCCATACGTTCAAGAGGGATAACTTGTGCTTTAGACAATTCATACAAATCTGCATAATTATTTATTAGTCCTGCATTTACTAAAAGTCCAACGGTTTCACCTCCAAGACCTTCAATATCCATAGCTTTTCTCGAAATATAATGTTGTATTCGACCTACAATTTGTGGCTTACAACCATAAAAATTCGGACAATAATGTTTGGCATCACCTTCTTGCCGTACTAATTCGGTTTTACATTCTGGACAATGTGTTATGTATTGTGTAGGTTTAGATTTTTCTAATCGTTTACTTATATCTACTGCAATAATTTTTGGAATAATCTCTCCTCCTTTTTCTACATAAACGGTATCTCCTACTCTTATATCTAATTTTTCAATTTGATCAGCATTATGCAACGATGCTCGTTTTACAATAGTTCCTGCGAGTTCTACAGGTTCTAAATTAGCAACTGGAGTAATCGCTCCTGTTCGACCAACCTGATAAGAAATGCTATTTAATTTAGTTGAAACTTGTTCGGCTTTAAACTTGTATGCCATTGCCCAACGTGGTGATTTTGCTGTGTAACCTAATTCTTCTTGCTGAAATAAACTATTCACTTTTATTACTACACCATCTGTTTCGTAAGGTAAATCGTGACGCTTAACATCCCAATAATTAATAAATGCTAAAACCTCATCTATTGAGTTTACTAATTGTGCTGCTTTTGGGACTTTAAATCCCCAAGACCTTGCCTTATCTAAACTTTCAAATTGCGTCTGAATTAATAATCTTTCTCCTTTTATATTATATAGTAAACATTCTAAAGGACGTTTTGCAACTTCACTACTATCTTGTAATTTTAAACTTCCTGATGCTGTATTTCTTGGGTTTCTATAAGGTTCTTCTCCAATTTCTATACGATCTTCATTCATTTTATTAAACCCTTCATGTGGCAAAACAATTTCACCTCGTATAACAAACTTTGGAGGATAATTACCTTTAAGTTGTAATGGCACAGACTTTATAGTTTTAATATTGGCTGTAACATCGTCACCTTGCATACCATCACCACGTGTTACTGCTCTTAATAAATTTCCGTTTTCGTAAGTAATACTTATAGAAGCACCATCGTATTTAAGCTCACAAGTATATTGAATTTCGCCATCTACCAATTTCTTTATTCTGGTTTCCCAATCTAGCAAATCCTCTTTGGAGTACGAATTATCCAGAGAATACATTCTATATTCGTGTACAACAGTTTTAAAATTCTTAGTAATTTCTCCTCCTACTCGAAGCGTTGGCGAGTTTACATCATAAAATTCTGGGTACTGTTCTTCTAAAGTTTGAAGTTCTTTTAATTTTAAATCGAAATCATAATCACTTATAATAGGACTATCAAGTAAATAGTAATTATAGTTATGTTCTCGCAACTCGTTACGAAGTGTATTTATTTGTTGTTGTATGCTCATTATTATTTTGTCATTCCTGCGAAGGGAGGAATCTATTTTATTTTGCCACTAATTCACGAATAATCACAAAAAAACTACAATGTTTTATTTCAACAATACTCGAAATAATTTAATGCTTCTCATTTTCTAATTATGGATTCCTCCCTTCGCAGGAATGACAGTGTTTTTTATGTGCGTTCTACCTTTAACCATTTTGGGACAGATTTAGGCTTAAAATTTTTCATTTTTCTCAATAGCGAATCTATATTATCATCTATAATTATTATATCTAGATTTTCAATTTTTAAAAAGCCTTTAGCAGTCATAGTTTTTATCATCTTAATCAAATCGTTATAAAATCCATTACTATTTAATAATCCTATAGGTTTTTGATGCAATCCTAATTGAGCCCAAGTAATAATCTCGAAAAGCTCTTCAAAAGTCCCAAAGCCTCCTGGAAGCGCGATAAAGCCATCAGACAACTCATGCATTTTCAGTTTGCGTTGATGCATATTTTGTGTAGAAATTAATTCATAAAGTCCTAAATGGACTACTTCTTTCAGTTTTAAAAACTCTGGTATTACACCAATTACTTTCCCATGATGCTTAAGTGAAGCTTCTGCAAGTTTTCCCATAATTCCAATTTTAGCAGCTCCATAAACTAATGTAATTTTTTCTTTTGCTAAAGTTTCTCCTAGTTTTACAGCTTGCGAAATTATTAACGTGTCATTGCCTTCACTACTTCCACAAAATACTGCAATTGAATCTAATTTGCTCACGATTTTACACCTTTTATCATTCTGTGCTTACCAAAGATATCCGATTTTATTTCTATTTTAACAAATCCTTCATCTTTCATTAATTTAAGCATATCCTTACCAAGATACTCATTAATTTCGAAATAAAGTTGTCCGTTTGAACTTAAAACTTGATTGGCTAGTTGTGCAATTCTTCTATAGAACAACAAAGAATCCTCGGCTTCTACAAACAATGCTAAATGAGGTTCGTGCTTTAGAACATTTGGCTGCATTTGCTCTTTTTCTAAAGCTCTAACATAAGGTGGATTGGACACGATTACATCGAATTTTAAATCTTCAAATTCCAAATTCCAAATTCCAGTTTCTTGTTTCCAATTTAAAATATTTGCTGCAAAAAATGTAACTTCAACATCATTTAGTTCTGCGTTTTCTTTGGCAATCTTCAAAGCTTCTTTGCTTACATCCATCGCAAATACTTTGGCGTTTGGTAAATTTTTAGCCAAAGAAACAGCAATACAACCACTTCCTGTGCCAATATCTAATATGTTTAAAGTTTCTGGTATGGAACTTGGAATTTTATTTTTTGAATTTTGAAGAACGAGTGAAACGAGTTCTTCTGTTTCTGGTCGTGGAATTAAAACACTATTGTTCAGCTTAAATGGCAATCTGAAGAATTCGGTTTCACCTATTATATATTGTATGGGTTCGCGGTTTTTTAATCTATCTATTGAGTTGTTAAACTTTTTAATGTCAATTTCAGAAATGTTATCCTTATAACTTAAAGCAACATCAATTCTTTGTTTGCCTAATATATATTGAGTTAAAATATAGAAAAAGGATGTGATTTCAGTTTCTGGATAGCAATCTAAAAGTGAGCTAACAAAATGTGTCTTTAGCGATTTGAGCGTCATTATAAATCTTTTATCATCCATACTCCACAAGAGTAATGTCCTGTATTACCCAAAGGTTTTTCTAGATGAATAAATCCCTTTTTTTCATAAATATGAATTGCAGCTTTAAGCTGTGAAGCCGATTCTAAATAGCACTTTTTATAACCAAAATCTTTTGCTGCCTGTATACACTCATCAAACATCTTTTTACCAAAACCTTTACCTCTTATTGATGGCGAAAAATACATTTTTTGAAGTTCGCAAACATCATCTTCAAAATCCCTTAGAGGTTTTATCCCTCCGCCTCCAAGAACAACTCTATTTTCTTCAATTACAAAATACACTTCTTTTTCGCCTTGATAAGACTCAAACATATTAGGAGTCTCCTCGTCTCCATAAGCTGTACCGACTAAAGGCATCTTAAATTCATGAAATATATCTTTAATTATCCGTTCAATAATCGGATTATCTTCTGGTATAATTTCTCTTATTAAAAAATCAGTCACACTAATAAATTTATGTAGTTTTGTGGATGTGAAGATACATGAAAAATACATAAAACGCTGTATTGAAATTGCTAAAAACGGACTTGGAATCACAAGACCAAATCCTATGGTTGGTTGTGTTATTGTTCACAAAAACACAATTATTGGCGAAGGTTACACAAGTCCTTATGGTGGCAATCATGCCGAAGTAAATGCCATCGAATCTGTTAAAAATAAAGACTTACTTAAAAAATCTACACTTTATGTGACTTTAGAGCCCTGTTCGCATCATGGAAAAACACCGCCTTGTAGTGATTTGATTATCGAACATAAAATTCCTAATGTCGTTATAGGCACAATAGACACTCACAATAAAGTGGCTGGACAAGGAATTGCAAAATTAAAAGCTGCTGGATGTAATGTTATTGTTGGTGTTCTTGAAAAGGAATGTAAACAACATCACAAACGCTTTTTTACATTTTATAATAAAAAACGTCCTTATTTAATTTTAAAGTGGGCAGAAACTACAGATGGCTATATTGCTCCAACAACCAAAAAAGAACAGACACCAATTTGGATTACTAATATTTATTCCAGACAATTGGTCCACAAATGGAGAGCTGAAGAGCAAGCCATTTTAGTTGGCACAAATACTGTATTACAAGACAATCCGAGTTTAACTACTAGGAATTGGAAAGGAAATAACCCAATTAGAATTGTTATTGATAAAGAGTTGAAATTATCTAAAACTTATAAAGTATTTGACAATGCTTCAGAAACAATTGCTATAAGCTTGAAGCTAGAAGACAGAAGACAGAAAGAAAATGCAAAAAATTGGAATTTGGAATTTATTGATTGGAATTTAAATACTATTGCAGAACAAATCTGTGAGGTTTTGTACAAAAAAAGTATCACTTCAATAATTATTGAAGGTGGTCAACAAACGCTTCAAACGTTTATTAATGAAAATCTTTGGGATGAAGCCAGAATATTTACAGGAAACAAAACATTTAAAAGAGGTGTTGAAGCTCCAAAATTAAAAGGAAGATTAATTTCTGAAAACACTATCTTAAAAGATAACTTGAAAATTTATACGAATGATTAAAACCATCATTTTCGATTTTGGAGATGTTTTTATCAATCTAGATAAAGAAACTGCAAAGCAACATGCTTTGCAGTTTTTTAAAACAGACACATTTTCTGAAAACATGATAAAAACCAATAATCTTTACGAGCAAGGATTGATTTCAACAGCTTCATTTATAAAATTTTACAAGGATAGCTTCCCTAACATTTCTGAAACCGAAATCACTAATACATGGAATATTATTATTAAGGATTTTCCTGCTCACAGATTAGAATTTCTAAAAATCCTTTCCGAAGAAAAAAAATACAGGTTAATATTATTGAGCAATACCAACGATTTACATATAAATTGGGTTAAAGATCATATCGCTTTTTATGAAGATTTCAAAAACTGTTTTGATGCTTTTTATCTCTCACATGAAATCCATTTAAGAAAACCTAATCAGGACATTTTTCAATTTGTATTAGACCAAAATAACTTACTTGCTAAAGAATGTTTATTCGTTGATGATACAAAAGAGCATATTTTGGCTGCTTCGCAATTAGGAATTAATACTTGGAATATTGATCCAAAAATTGAAGACATTTCTCAATTATTTACAATTAAAAAAGAACTTTTTAAATAATGATTGAAAAAGATACTTACAACACTATTGCTAATCCATCAGAAGAAGTTTTATTTAAAGACAAAAACAGCAAGTTTTTTGGTTATGCCTTTCCTGTAAAACATGAAGATGATATAAAATCTCATCTTGAAGCTTTAAAAAAGCAACACCATACAGCAAGGCATTGGTGTTACGCTTACCAAATCGGGACAGAAACCATTAAATTTAGAGCTAACGATGATGGCGAACCTAACAAAAGTGCAGGACAACCAATTTATGGTCAAATACAATCTTACAAACTCACAAATGTATTAATTATAGTTGTTCGCTATTTTGGAGGTGTTAAATTAGGTGTTGGAGTATTAATAAATGCTTACAAAAAAGCTGCACAAATGGCATTAGAAGCTTCAAAAATAATCGAGAAAACCATCAATAAAGAGTTCCTAATTATTTTTGATTATAAAAACATGAATAAAGTGATGCGGATTATTAAAGAAAAGCAACTTAAAATTTTAAACCAGAAAATAGAGTTGCATTGTGAAATCGAAATTTCTGTCAGAAAAAAAGATTCACAAACAATTTTCACACTTTTTAACCAGCTCTACGAAATAAAGATAAATAGTTTAAGCGACTAATCCTTTAGTTTATCTAAAATATATTTTGGACATCTTGTAGGTTTGTTTGTTTTCATGTTTATAAATGCTAAAACTACATTTGCAGTTGTTATAATTTCCCTGCTTTCATTTAAGATTTCGAAATCAAATTCAATAGTTGCAGTAGGCATTTTTAAGAGTTGAGTTTTTACATAAATTAGATCGTCATAACCTGCTGATTTTTTGTAATTTATGGACAGAGATATTACTGGAAGCATTAAGCCATCTTCTTCCATTTTTTTATAAGAAACACCTAAGCTTCTAAGCCACTCTATTCTTCCTATCTCTAAATATTGTGCATAGTTTCCGTGATATACAATTCCCATTTGGTCAGTCTCGCCATATCTCACTCTTATCTTCGTTTCGAGGTATTTCATCAAGAATTTTTAAATTATAAAAAATATTTTTCGTATTTTCATCCTGTTTTAAACATGCGAAAAAAAAAATTAATAATCAATAGCATTTGATTTTTTTTTTAAGAATTTTGTTCACATATTTGTAGTTTAAAAAATAATAAAGTAAAAGCGCGTTTTTTTACTTATTTTTTTACTTAATCAACAAGACTAACTAATTATAACTATTCTTAATGGGGGAAACTGCGCAATCGGTATGGAATAATTGTCTGGAATTCATAAATGATAATATTCAACCGCAAGCCTATAAAACATGGTTTGAACCTATTCATGCAGTTAAACTCACAGATAATGTTTTAAGCATTCAAGTTCCCAGTAAATTTTTCTATGAATGGCTGGAAGAACATTACGTTAAAATTTTAAAAGTTGCGCTAACAAAAGAGCTTGGCGAAAGTGCAAAGCTTGTATATGTTATTAAGATGGAAAATACCTATGGCAACAAACAACCTTTTACTGAACGAATTCCGAGTTCTAATAGAAGTGGTGTGAAAGCTCAAGATGTAGATATTCCTTTAGATAATAAAAGTCCTGAATTAAGAAATCCATTTGTAATTCCTGGAATTAGAAATGTAAAAATAGAATCGCAACTCAATCCTAATTATAATTTCGAAAACTTTTTAGAAGGCGACTCTAACCGTTTAGCTAGAAATGCTGGTATTGCAGTTGCCAACAAACCTGGAGGCACATCTTTTAATCCATTACTAATTTTTGGAGGTGTTGGTTTAGGCAAAACACATTTAGTACACGCTATTGGTGTTGATATTAAAGATAAATATCCCGAAAAAACAGTTTTATATATTTCTGCTGAAAAATTTACACAGCAATATATAGATTCTGTTAAAAAAAATAATAGAAATGATTTTATTCATTTTTATCAAATTATTGATGTTTTAATTATTGATGATGTGCAATTTTTATCTGGTAAAACAGGAACACAAGATGTTTTCTTTCATATTTTTAATCATTTGCACCAAAACGGAAAACAGGTTGTTTTAACAAGCGACAAAGCTCCTGTAGATATGCAAGACATAGAACAACGCTTACTTTCTCGATTTAAATGGGGTCTTTCTGCCGAATTACAAAATCCAGATTTTGAAACACGTGTTTCTATTCTTAAAAATAAATTATATAGAGATGGTGTTGAGATGCCAGACGATATTATAGAGTATGTTGCTAAACATATTAAAACCAATGTTCGTGAATTAGAAGGTGCTATCATTTCTTTAATTGCACAATCTTCTTTTAACAAAAAAGAAATTACAATTAATCTTGCAAAAGAAATTGTAGAGAAGTTTGTTAAAAACACAAAGAGAGAAGTATCTATAGATTACATACAGAAAGTAGTATCAGATTATTTTCAAATGGATGTTGACACACTTCAATCCAAAACAAGAAAACGCCATATTGTACAAGCGAGACAGTTGGCAATGTTTTTTGCAAAAAAGTTTACTAAAGCTTCACTAGCAAGCATAGGTTCTCAAATAGGTAAAAGAGATCATGCTACTGTACTTCATGCCTGTAAAACAGTAGATAATTTGTCTTCAACCGATAAACAATTTAGAAAATTTGTAGAAGATCTTACCAAAAAGTTGTCGATTTAAATTTTTATTAAAAATGACAAAAATACTAATGGTTTGCTTAGGAAACATTTGCCGATCACCATTAGCCGAAGGGATTTTAAAATCTAAATTACCTGAAAATACATTTTTTGTTGATTCCGCTGGAACTGCTAATTATCATATTGGCGAACAACCCGATTATCGCTCTATAGCGATTGCAAAAAAATATGGTATTGATATTACTAGACAAAAAGGACGACAATTTAAAGTGTCGGACTTTGATGCTTTCGACTATATTTACGCAATGGATAGTGAGAACTTTAACAACATAGTTAATTTAGCTCAAAATTCTGAAGACGTTTCTAAAGTAAATCTAATTCTTGAAGAATTAAATGAATCTTCAATAACTGATGTTCCAGACCCTTATTATGCTGGCAACAAAGGCTTTGAAAATGTTTATGAATTATTAGATGAAGCTTGTGAAATAATTGCTAATAAACTTGATTATTAATGTCTCAACAATCAATAAAAAAAGTCTTATTTAATTATTTATTTAATTTATCCTCAAAAATACCCTAAACAAAAATGGCATGAAAAAGTCATATCTCTTTACAATCTGTATTTCTATATTTTATTTTGGATACTCTCAACCTGCCATAACATTAAATTCCTTTGGCTCTGGTTTTGATAGACCTGTAAGTATTAAACACGCAGGTGATGATAGACTTTTTATTGTAGAACAAGAAGGCTTAATTCAAATTTTAAATGCAGATGGAACTACAAACGCTACTCCTTTTTTAGATATCCAAAACATTGTAGTGGATATTGGTGGAATAGGTGATGAACGAGGTTTTTTTGGATTAGCTTTCCATCCAGATTATACAACAAACGGGTTCTTTTTTGTTAATTATATTAATAACTCTGGAAATACAGTTGTTTCAAGATTTACTGTTAGTGCAGGTAATGTCGATATTGCTAACCCTAATTCTGAACAAATAATACTGACTATTACACAACCATTCTCTAATCATAATGGTGGTGATTTAGCTTTTGGCTCTGATGGCTTTCTATATATAGCATCTGGAGATGGTGGAAGTGCTGGTGATCCTCAAGATCATGGACAAAGATTAAATTCATTATTAGGCAAACTATTACGCATTGATGTTGATAATGGTTCTCCTTACGGAATTCCAGCAGACAATCCTTTTTTTAATGATGGTAATGCTGATACTCTTGATGAAATTTGGGCTTATGGGTTACGTAACCCTTGGAAATTTTCTTTTGATAGACAAACAAATGATTTATGGATTGCTGATGTTGGTCAAAGTAATAAAGAAGAAATTAATATGGCTTTACCTACTGAAGCTGGATTAAATTATGGATGGCGTTGTTATGAAGGAAATAGTGAATTTAACACAACTGGTTGTCCAGGTATTGAAACTTTAACCTTTCCTATTGATGAATATAATCATGGTGGCTCACCTTTTAGATGCTCAATAACAGGAGGTTATCGTTACAGAGGCATAGACAACCCATCATTTAGTGGTTTATATTTCTTTGCTGATTATTGTAGTGATGAAATAGGCTATGCTGAATTTAGTGGAGGTAATTGGTCGCTCACTTTCGCTTCAATACCTAATACTAATGGTTGGTCAACTTTTGGTGAAGACATAAATGGTGAACTATATATTGCAGGTTTAGTTTCTGGAAATATCTTTAAACTAGTAGATGGTAATTTAAGTGTTAATGAATTTAATCAACCCATTTTTAAAATGTACCCAAATCCAGTTGATAATGAGTTAAATTTTGATTTTAATGAAAATATTCCATTGGCAATTAGATTTTATGATTTACAAGGAAAACTCATAAGTGAAGCTTCTGAATTTGACTCAAGTCTATTGACCATATCTACTAAAAATTTATCTCAAGGATTGTATATTGTACAAGTTTTGAACACAAATAGTACTTTAAATTTCAAAAAACTAATAGTAAAATAATGATGAGCAATATTAGAGGAAAATTATATCTCATTCCAACACGACTCGGTGACAATGCACCTTTAGAAGTTTTACCATTTTCGATTAAAAGAATTATTGAAAATGTTAATTATTATATTGTTGAAAACGAAAAAACTGCAAGACGATTTATAAAAAAAATAAGCTCTGGAAAATCTCAACCTTCGTTAAAGATTTTTATTCTGAATAAATTTACTTTAGAAACTGAATTGCCTAACTATTTAAATGCTTGTTTAGAAGGGAAACATGTTGGCTTACTGTCTGAAGCTGGTTGCCCAGCAATTGCAGATCCTGGATCAGAGATTGTAAAAATTGCACATCAAAAAGACATACAAGTTGTGCCTTTAGTTGGACCATCTTCAATCCTACTCGCTCTAATGAGCTCTGGTATGAATGGTCAAAACTTTGCATTTAATGGATATTTGCCTATTGAAAAATCTGAACGCAAAGCTACTCTTAAACAACTTGAACATCTTTCTTTCGACAAAAAACAGACTCAACTATTTATTGAAACTCCATATAGAAACAATAAAATGTTAGAAGACATCTGTGCTTCTCTAAATGAACATACCCGAATTTGTATAGCTTGTGATATTACTTTACCAACCGAATACATAAAAACTAAAACAGTTAAAGATTGGAAGCGCACAACTGTTGACCTCCATAAAAGACCTTCAATTTTTATTATTCAAAAAGATTAATTTATTTTTTTGGCTAAACTTTTGCCTTTCTGTTAGGAACAACAAAAGAAGTGTCGTATCCAGAAAATCGCTTCATATAGCTTTTTATAGTAGTGCCATAAGCATCTGTAAACCCAATTGCTCCATAGCTTCTTAAGAATTTTTTTACACTTCCAGGTCCAGCCAAATGCGCTGCTGCTAATATTCCTGATTCTGTAATTAATACACCCCCAACTTGTTTTCCTACAAAACGTTTAATATCTCTACGCAAAATCCATTTATTACGCTCTGCATTGGCAATAAATGCTTTTTCTTGAAGTTTTGGATCTGATAAAAACTCTCTAGTATTATGAATACCTATTAACTTTAATGTATTTTTTCCAAATTGATATTTACCTAAATATCCATAAGTATTAACAACAAAATAATTACCACGAGATTCTTTAAAAGCTAAAGCTTCTTTAAATCCTACAAAAGATTTACCAAGATTAGGTGTAGAAAAACAGTTATCAAAATCTAATGTTTCGACAGGAATTACATCATGAGTGTTATTAGACACAGAATAATTAAGTTCTAAACCTTGAATAGAATACTTGTTTAAATCCAAAGTTTCATTTGTATTTATAACGATGAATAACATCGAAAAAAACACTAATGGAATAACTGAATATGCTATCAATCTATTATTCATTTTCTTGAATTTATGAAGTACAAAAGGACTTCAAATTTCAGCGTGCAAAATTACACCCTTTTTTTAATCTTTCAAAATTATTCGTTAAAATGTCTTTTTTAGAAGTAGAATAGATGAAATGCAACCCTGTTTTTACTATCAAATTCAATAGTTGGCATTGGTATTTTAACAACGTTAATTATCGAAAAAAATGTTTTTAAAACGTTAGATTCTGTTCTAATTCTTGTCAAATCTACGTCAAAACTTAAGTAAAACTGCCTAATTCTGTCTTGATTTGTAAACAAATTATCAACATTTTCATTAGTTCCAGTTAACATTCCGTCTGCTCCATAACCAAAAGCTATGTTTAACCATTTAGGTAGTTTACTATCTTTAGCAAAGGAATATATATTAGCACTTAACCAATAGGTTTGCCCATTATAGTCTTTTAAAGCTTCTTGCAAAAAATTCTCACCCAGCTTATCTGGTCTTTGTCTTGCGTATTTAGTTCTGTGGAAAGAGTATTTTAAAACGATACGTTGTTCATCCCATAACAATTCTTGACCTATAAACAATCCTGTTCCTGCTGTATTAGCTGCAATATCAGACCATGAAAATCCCCATTCTTTAGAATAGCCATCAAAAATCTCAACAGCAGTTAAAAATGTAAATCCCAATGTAGCACCATAAATAAGTTGATTCTTTTTACTAACGCCACTCCAATTTAAAACATCAGCTCCCAACTTACCAAGATAATATGAAGACAATATATGTCCAAATTTATCCATTTGCAACCACTCGTTGCTATCATCAATAGTATGGAATTTAGAACGTGGAAAATCGTTATACCAAAGTTCGTTTAATCCTATTAATGATAATGTAGCTAAAGATGTTTCGGTAATAATAACTGCATTGCGTCTGGATATATTTAAAGTATCACTTGGTTTTAAAAAATTGCCAGTATCAAGTTGTGCAAAGGAAGAAGTTCCTATAAATACAAAAAGAAGTAAATATTTAAATTGATAATTCAAACCTATCGTTTTACACCTTGACTAGATAAATATCTCTGATATGCTCTGGCATTTTGGTTGTGTTGTGATAAGGTTTTTGCAAACTTATGAAAGCCAGGTTTTTGAGCATCTGCAGCAAAATAAAAATAGTTATGTTTTTCATAATTCAAGACTGCATCTATAGCCGAAATATTTGGCATCGAAATTAAACCAGGTGGTAATCCTGCATTTTTGTATGTATTATATGGTGAATCTATAGTTTTATGTTCGTTTAACACACGTCTAATAGTTGTGTTCTTATATTTGGGTAATTGGTATGCTGCAAATTTTAAGGTTGGATCTGCTTGCAAAGGCCATTTGTTTTTTAATCGGTTAATATAAACTCCTGCAATTTTTGCTTGTTCGCCTTTTTGCTTAGATTCTTCATAAACAATTGAAGCTAATGTCATCACTTCATCTTGATTTAATTCTATCTTATTTGCTTTAGTCAAGCGTGATTTGTTCCAAAAGTGGTTGTATTCTTTTAGCATTCTTGTTCTAAATTCTTCAGCCGAAGTATTCCAAAACAACTCGTAGCTATTTGGCAAATACATGCCTAAAGCTGTTACTTTTGTTAAATTGTTTTGATTGTAAAATGCAGTATCTCTCATTGTACTTATTAATGTAGTACTATCTGCTTCAATTTGTTTGGCAACTCTTCCTGCTAATTGCTCTAACGAATTTTGATTATTGAAAGAGAGACGTATCGGTATATTATTACTTCTAATAGAATTAATAATGTCGTTATTATTCATATCCTTCGTAATACGATATTTTCCTGCTTTAATATTAATGTTATACTTTTTTCTGGCTGCTAAAGCATCAAACGTTTTAATATCTTTTAATAATGGGATTAAATCATCTCTTACATTCTGGTAATTGGCATGTGAAGAAATATAAATATAAGCCTCATTATTATTGAATGCTGTATTAGGAACTAACATTGCAGAATAAACATAATAGGCAAAATAGCCTATAATAACCAATCCTATCATTGCTACTGCAAATAGTATCTTTTTAAAGTACATCTGTGTTTATTAGTTGAAATAAATATTCGTTCTTATAAATTCCATCAACCAAATTCCAGTCTTCTTTTAATCCCACTTTTTTAAAGCCTTGATTTGTAAAAAGAGTAATACTTGCTTCATTTTCTTCAAAAATATTACAATACAACTGATGCAAGTATAAATGGTTAAAACAATAATCGGTTAATAAGTTAAGTGCTTCAGAAGCAAATCCATGCTTTCGGTCTTTGGTTTCTTTTATTAAAATCCCTATTCCTGCACGATTGTTTTTAAAATCGAATTCAAAGATATCTATCATGCCCAAAGCCTCATCGTTATAATTAGAAATAACCAATCGCAATTGCTTAACTTCATAAATATCTTTATGAGCATTATCTAGATATTGCTTAATTAAAAACTTTGAATATGGCGTTTGAGTGCTACTGATTTTCCAAAAGCTTTCATCATTTTCAATTGTATGAATAAAGTCTAAATCCTCTGGTTCTAGAGCTCTTAAGTAAATATGTTTTCCTTTTAAAGTTACCATTCTATCTCTCCTTTATACACTTGAGTTGCAGTACCTATTAGCCAAATATTAACATAGGAATCTCCTTGTTTTTTAAAAGACACTTTTAAATTACCTCCTTTGGTATTTAATGATACAAGATTCTTTTCGGTTTCACCAATATAATGCATTGCAAGAGCAACAGCAGTTACACCAGTGCCGCAAGAAAGCGTTTCGTCTTCAACACCTCTTTCATAAGTTCTCACAGAAAAAGTTTCATCATTAACTTTTTCAACAAAATTTACATTAACACCTTCATCTTTATAAGCTCTACTATAACGTATTTTTGAGCCTTCCTGCTTCACATTTAGTTGATCAATATCACCTATACATGTTACATAATGAGGAGAACCTGTATCTAAAAAAACGTGATTATTAAAATTCTGTATTTGTGTAACATCATGCATCTTGAGCTTTATTAAACCATCTTCAACTACCGCATGATGAATACCATCTATAGCTTCAAACGTTGCCTTTTCATCAATAATTCCTAAATAACTTGCAAAGTCTGTTATGCAGCGTCCACCGTTTCCACACATAGAACTTTCATTCCCATCAGCATTAAAATGTATCATTTTAAAATCTACTTTGTCGTCCAATTCAAGTAATATAAAACCATCTGCTCCAATACCAAAACGTCGGTCGCACAAATGCGCAATAAGTGTAGTATTGTTTTTATCGAAAAGATCTTGTCTGTTATCAATAATTACAAAATCATTTCCTGTGCCTTGATATTTATAAAATGTATGTTGCATAAGAATGAGCAAATATAAAAATATATAATCTTACTTGCAGTGTTAAATAGTAGTTAAAGTTAAATAGTGCTTTCAATAAATAATTAATTTTAATCGTTAGTTAATATATTTAGAATACTTAAAATTTAATACCATGAAAAAGATTTTAACTCTGGTTTTAGTTTCGGTAATAGGCGGAATTTTTACATTAGGTGCGTATAAACTCTTTATTGAAAAAGACAATAATACTGAATTAAACCAAACTCCAATTTTAACACCTATAACTGTTCCTGTAAATTATAGTTCAGATAATAAAAGCTTAGCCGCTGAATCTACTATAGATTTTACTTTTGCAGCAGAAAAAACTATAAATACTGTTGTGCATGTAAAAAACACAACTGTAAATTCTGGACAAATAACTTTAGAAGATTTGTTTTATGGAAGACGTTCTCAACGCCAGCAAATTGGTACAGGTTCTGGAGTTATTATTTCTCCAGATGGCTATATTATTACTAATAATCATGTTATTGTCGGCGCACAATCTATTGCAATAACAACTAACCACAATAAAACTTATAAAGCTGAGTTGATTGGAGCAGATCCAAAAACTGATATTGCATTACTTAAAATTAATGCAGATAAAAATTTACCATATACAACATTTGCTGATAGCGATAATGCAAAAATTGGTGAATGGGTTTTGGCTATTGGCAATCCATTTAATTTAACATCCACAGTAACTGCTGGAATAATTAGTGCTAAGTCTAGGGATTTATTTGGAGGAAGTACACAGTCATTTATTCAAACAGATGCTGCTGTAAATCCAGGGAATTCTGGTGGTGCATTAGTAAATACCAATGGCGATCTTATTGGAATTAATACAGCTATCACTTCGCAAACTGGAAACTATGTTGGATATTCTTTTGCAGTACCAAGTAATATTGCCAAAAAAGTTGTTGAAGACATTATGGAGTTTGGCAATGTGCAAAACGGAATTCTCGGTATAACAGGTAGTACATTAAATAGTAAATCTGCCGATATGTTTGGTGTTAATGAAACAGAAGGTTTTTATGTAAATGAAGTTTTAGAAAATTCTGGTGCTGACAAGGCTGGGTTAAAATCTGGCGATATTATTAAACAATTAGATAATATTGAGATTTCAAAATTTTCAGATTTAAGAGGATTTTTAAATGCCAAAAGTCCAAATGACATTGTTAATGTTAAAGTATTAAGAGATGGAAACGAAAAAACATTTCATGTAAAACTTTTAAAGAATTTAACCATTGATTTTCCAGTTATTGGTTTACTAACAGAAGTATCTGTAAATGAATTAAAACAACATAAAACAAGTTATGGTTTAAAAATTTCACGCTTAAATAATAAGTATCAAAATTATTGGAGAAAAAATGGTGTTAAAGAAGGGACCATTATAACAGCAATAAATGATGTAAAGTTAACATCTATTGAAGATGCAGAAAAAATAATAAGTAATCGCTCAAAAGATGAGTCTTTACGCATTGAACTTATTAATAGTAAAGGCGAAAAAGAGCGTTACAATTTTAGGTAAATGTAGTATAATTGAGCATAATAAACCCTCAACCGAAAGCAAGGTTTTGAGGGTTTTATTTTTTAATCCGTTTACACTTTCGTTTCTGCGAACAAAAAAACTAATTGAAATATATTAAATGCTTTGTCTCTAAAAATGTCGTTTTATATAAATTCATAAATTGAATATCATTTATTTAAAATATAGTTACGAAAACGTTTGAAATAAACTATTTTTGCAAAAAATTAAACACCTTTAAACCAAACAGCAATGAGTTTTATAGAAACTTATGAAAAAGAATTAGCGCTACAAGCTGGAAGAAGAAGAGCAACTGTCGAATTTATTAAAATTGTAAGTGACCTCTGGTATGACAAATCAATTGAATTAGTCCTTTTTAGAAATCAATTAATAGACCGCAATGTTAGCGAAATTTTAAACCTTCACGAATACGCTAGAGAATTTGTTCAAAAACCAGTTTCAATTTTCGATTCAGTAGAAATTGCACAAGCCATAAAAACTCTAGACATTCCTCCTGCTAAATTAGATATTGGTAAACTAACTTTTGAGTATCATTTAGAAGATGAAAAATATCATGATGCTATTGCATTCGTATCGGATAAACTAAAAAATGCAGGCAAGAATAACAATATTAAACCAAAAGATGTTGTACTGTATGGTTTTGGAAGAATTGGTCGTCTTGTTGCACGAGAGCTAATGTCTAAAACAGGTAAAGGAAGCCAACTACGTTTAAGAGCTATAGTAACACGTGGAGATATTAATGAAGTTATTCTTGAAAAAAGAGCTTCTTTATTGCGTAACGATTCTGTTCATGGCGAGTTTTCTGGAACTGTAATTGGAGATATTGAAAACCACGCACTTATTATTAACGGGACAACAGTTAACATAATTTCTGCCAATACTCCAGAAGATATAGATTATACAACTTACAGAATTAATAATGCATTAGTTATAGATAATACTGGAGCGTTTAGAGATAAAAAAGGCTTAGGTCTTCATTTAATTTCAAAAGGTGTAGATAAAGTCTTATTAACTGCTCCAGGAAAAGGAGTTCCAAATATTGTTCATGGTGTAAATCAGTTTGAAAATGATCCTGAAATAATTGACATTTTTTCTGCTGCCTCTTGTACAACTAATGCTATTACTCCTATTTTAAAAGTTATTGAAGATTCTTTTGGTGTAAAAAGTGGACATTTAGAAACCATACACGCTTATACTAACGATCAGAATTTAGTCGACAATTTTCATAAAAAATATCGTCGTGGCAGAGCTGCTGCACTAAATATGGTAATTACTGAAACTGGAGCTGGAAACGCAGTAAGTAAAGCGTTGCCTTCGTTAGAAGGAAAATTAACTTCTAACGCTATTAGAGTTCCAGTACCAAATGGTTCGCTCGCTATTTTAAATCTTAATTTAGAAAAGGCAACTTCGATTGAAGGCGTAAATTATGCTATAAAAAAATATGCTCTAGAAGGCGATTTAGTTGAGCAGATTAAATACGAGTTAAGTGACGAATTAGTATCAAGCGATATTGTTGGCAGTTCAGCTCCAGCAATTTACGATAGCAAAGCTACTATTGTGCGCAAAGATGGAAAAAATGTTATCCTTTACGTTTGGTATGACAATGAATATGGCTACAGCCATCAAGTTATACGACTTGCAAAATATATTGCCAAAGTAAGACGTTACACTTACTATTAATAATAGTAAAATCTAAAAAATAAGTTTCGCCGTATATATAATTGCTTCTCAGATTGTGAGGCTTATAAATTTAATAATTATATTTACCAACATCTATAACTAATCGACCCTAAAAATGAAAGCATTGAAATTTTCAATATTAATTCTTCTTATAATTTTTGGTTCAACTTTTATATCTGCTCAAGAGAAAAAACAGCAATCGTTAAATGACGGTACAATTGAGGATCAATTCGAATTTGTTATAAAAAAATCAAGCAATTGGAGAGATGAAAGAGGGCAATCTTATGAAGTCATTAAGAGAAACTTGATGCTTACTTTAAAGTCACATACTGTAGACTCTTTAAAAGCTATTCAAACCAAATTAAATGATACAAGAGGCGTTGTAAATAAACAACAGAAAGAGATTGATGAGTTAAAAACTAACTTATCTAAAACTCAAGACACATTATTTGCAACTAATGAAGAAAAAAATAGCATGACTCTGTTTGGATTACAGATGAGTAAAATGAGTTATAACTTGATAATGTGGTTAATTATAATTGCTTTATTAGTACTCTTAATACTCTTTATATATAAATTTAATAATAGCAACTCGATTACGAGAATAGCAAGAAATAATTTAGCAGACATTGAAGAAGAATTTGAAGAGCATAGAAGAAATGCACTAGAACGTGAGCAAAAAGTTAGACGACAACTTCAAGATGAAATAAATAAACAAAAAGGAGCAAAATAAGGTTTCTTAAAAAATAAATAAAAATTCGTAATTTACCGTTACGGATTTTTTTATGCACATCATTAAAGCACATATAGAACACCTCGAGCAAATAGTTCCTCTTTTTGATGCATATCGAGTATTTTACAAAAGACCTTCAGATAAAGATACTGCAAAGCAATTTTTATTTGACCGCTTAAAAAATAGAGAGGCAATAATTTTTTTAGCAATTGTAGATAATAAAGCCGTTGGTTTTACAATATTGTATCCTTCGTTTTCTTCAGTATCTATGCAACCTATTTATATTCTAAACGATTTATACGTTACAAAAGAGTATAGAAAACGAGGTATTGGTGTTGCGCTTTTAAACAAAGCGAAACAATTATGCAAAGAACATAAATATAAAGGATTAGCATTACAAACCGAAACAACTAATCCAGCACAGCATTTATACGAAAGTTTAGGATGGAAAAAAGATACCGATTTACAATACTTTTGGACAAATGAAGAATTATTAACTTAAGAAGATTCTTCGCATCTTTGTACTTTACACATTTAACTAATGAGAATAGACATCATAACTGTTTTACCAGAATTATTAAAAAGTCCGTTTGAAGCTTCCATTTTAAAAAGAGCTATAGAAGCAAAACTGGTAGAAATCCATTTTCATAATTTAAGAGACTACACAACCGATAATTATAAATCTATCGACGATACACAATTTGGCGGAGGTGCTGGCATGGTTATGATGATTGAACCTATAGATAAGTGTATCTCTAAACTAAAAGTTGAACGCGATTACGACGACATAATTTATATGACACCTGATGGCGAAACACTTAATCAAAGTATTGCCAACCACATTTCAACAAAAGAAAATATTATCATTCTCTGCGGTCATTATAAAGGTGTAGATCAACGTGTAAGAGAACAGTTTATAACACGAGAAATCTCGATAGGTGATTATGTACTTTCTGGTGGAGAACTAGGTGCAGCAGTCCTTTGCGATGCTATAATACGATTAATTCCAGGCGTTTTAGGAAATGAAACCTCTGCACTAACCGATTCCTTTCAAGATAATGTATTGTCACCACCAATATATACAAGACCAAGAGATTATAAAGGATGGAAAGTCCCAAAAGTATTGTTTAGTGGTAATTTTCCTGAAATAGAAAAATGGCGAGAAGAAGAAGCTTATAAACGTACCAAAGAACGTCGTCCAGATTTGTTGGATGAATAATATTTATTACTTCAGAATTAAAAATGCAAAATAACGAGTAATAGTATTGTATTACACTACAAAACACAAACGACAATGCATTTGATAAGATGTTAAAAAAGCCAAATAAACATTGCAGATTACTAAATATTGATTATTTTTGCACCCAATTTTGGGTTAACCTCTGGCGAGAATCGTAAATGTTATTTCGAATTAATTATTAAATTTAAAGACATGGAATCTTTATTAAAATTTGTTCAAGACGAATTTGTAACAAAAAAAGATTTAGCAGAATTTAGTGCTGGTGATACAATTACAGTATATTACGAAATTAAGGAAGGTAACAAAAAACGTACTCAATTTTATAGAGGTGTTGTTTTACAAAGAAGAGGCACTGGTAGTTCTGAAACCTTTACCATAAGAAAAATGTCTGGTACTATTGGAGTAGAGCGTATATTCCCTATTAATATGCCAGCTTTACAAAAAATAGAGGTTAATAAAAAAGGTAAAGTTCGTAGAGCACGAATCTTTTACTTTAGAGACCTAACTGGTAAAAAAGCTAGAATTAAAGAAAGTAGACATAGTTAATATTACTCTATTAAAATATTATAAAGCGCTGTTTTAAATAAAATTTAGATCAGCGTTTTTTTATTAACAAAAGTTAATAACTATAGTTTATAAATGGTTAATATCTAAATATATAAAAAATTTGCATTTGTAAATTCTTGCTATATATTAGCAGAAGAATTAATAACAACCTAGTTGGTTTTATTTGAAAAAGTAAATTTAAATTTAATTCTAAAAAATAAAGTAACGTTCTTTATATAATTGTTTTTTGAGGTTTTAAGGTGCTATGTGTATGCATATGTTAACCAAAAGACCAAGAAGTTTTTAAAAGGGCTACATGTTTAGGCAGGCAGAGAACTAGAAAGACGGAAAGTTTCTAAAATTAGCAGGATCGAAAGTGAAACCTAAATAAAAGAAGCAATGCTTTAAAAGTTGTAGGTTGTGAAAACGAAATATAATGGATAAAGGATCAAGAAAGGCAATTAAAACTGGAGCATTTTGGTAACAGGTCAATACATTTTGATAGTTACAACACAGAATGTTTCATTGAGGTAGGGGGACTTGAACCGAAAAGAGTGAAAGATGAAAATTCGATCATTTGGGGTTAGCTGCAAAGCTAAATAGGTCACGAAGAACTATGTCAAAGAAAGCCATGTCAGAGTAGTTAATTCTACAGTGATATGGCTTTTGTTTTTATATTCCTTTTGTTATTTATTTTTACTACTTCTAACACAAATTACTTCACCTATAATTGATGTATTTTACTATCTAATTTTGTATATTTGTATTACAAAAAATCAGATTACAATTGCAACTACTTTTCTCTTCAAAAAAATTTAAACCAAATCTAAATGTCAAAGATTATTTACACCAAAACTGATGAAGCTCCTGCTTTAGCAACCTATTCTTTTTTACCAATAGTCAAAGCTTTTACAAAAACTTCTGGAATTAATATTGAAACTAAAGATATTTCACTTTCAGGAAGAATTTTAGCCAATTTTTCAGATTTCTTAACCGAAGATCAAAAAATAGCAGATGACCTCTCAGAGTTAGGAGTACTCGTAAAAAACCCTAAAGCTAATATTATAAAATTACCAAATATTAGTGCTTCTATTCCGCAGTTAATAGCTGCAATAAAAGAATTACAATCTAAAGGATACAACTTACCAAATTATCCTGACGAGCCAAAAAATGATAGTGAGAAAACTATAAAAAACCGTTATGACAAAATTAAAGGTAGTGCTGTAAATCCAATATTGCGAGAGGGAAACTCTAATCGTAGAGCACCAAAAGCAGTAAAAAACTATGCAAAGAAGAATCCACACTCTATGGGAGAATGGAGTTCAAATTCTAAAACGCATGTGTCAACAATGAGGGAGGGAGACTTTTTTCACAACGAAAAATCAGTAACGCTTTCTGATGCAACTAATGTTAAAATAGAACATGTTGATACAAATGGAAATAAAACTGTTTTAAAAGAAAATCTCCCTTTGTTATCTGGTGAAATTATTGATGCTACAGTAATGAGCAAAAGAGCGCTTTTAGCCTTTTTAAAAGAACAGATTGCTGATGCAAAAGAAAAAGGTGTATTATTTTCTCTGCATTTAAAAGCTACCATGATGAAGGTAAGCGATCCTATTATTTTTGGTCATGCTGTTAAAGTGTATTTTGCTAATATCTTTGAAAAATATGCTGACGTTTTAGACGAATTAGGAGTAGATGTAAATAATGGTTTTGGTAATCTTTTTAGCAAAATTCAGGAATTACCAGAAACTAAGCGTATAGAGATTGAAAACGATATCAAAACAGCTTTTCAAAATGGTCCAGATTTGGCTATGGTAAATTCAAATAAAGGCATTACAAATCTTCATGTACCAAGCGATGTAATTATTGATGCTTCAATGCCAGCAATGATTCGTACTTCCGGGCAAATGTGGAATGCAGCAGGAAAGCAACAAGATACAAAAGCAGTAATTCCAGATAGTAGTTATGCAGGAATATACGAAGCAACTATAGATTTCTGTAAAGAACATGGCGCATTCGATCCAACTACAATGGGAACTGTTCCAAATGTTGGTCTAATGGCTCAAAAAGCTGAAGAATACGGCTCACACGATAAAACATTCGAAATTGCTTCAAACGGAACTGTTCGTGTGATTGATGATTCAGGAAACGTTTTAATTGAACATACAGTTGAAGCTGGAGATATTTGGAGAATGTGTCAGGTAAAAGATGCTCCAATACAAGATTGGATTAAATTAGCTGTATCTAGAGCCAGAGCTACAAGTACACCAGTTGTATTTTGGTTAAATAAAAACAGACCTCATGATGCCGAACTTGTTAAAAAAATAAATATATATTTACCAAATCATAATACTTCTGGTTTAGATATTCGAATTTTATCTCCAATTGAAGCAACAGAATTCACGTTAAAAAGAGTTAAAGAAGGAAAAGATACCATTTCGGTTACTGGGAATGTTTTACGCGATTATTTAACAGACCTATTCCCTATTCTAGAAGTTGGTACAAGTGCTAAAATGTTATCCATAGTACCACTCATGAATGGTGGAGGCTTATTCGAAACAGGAGCTGGAGGTTCTGCTCCAAAACATGTGCAACAATTTGTTAAAGAAGGACATTTACGTTGGGACTCTCTTGGAGAATTTCTAGCATTAGCAATATCTTTAGAGCATCTTGGAGAAACAACTAACAACAATAAAGCATTAGTATTAGCCGAGACTTTAGAAGATGCAACATGTAAATTATTGGATAACAAAAAATCACCTTCACGTATAGTAAATGAGTTAGACAATAGAGGCAGTCAATTTTATTTAGCAATGTATTGGGCACAAGAATTAGCTTCTCAAACAAAAGATTTAGAACTGAAAGAGCAATTTTCTAGTATCGCAAAAGAGCTCACAAATAAAGAAACAACCATTGTTGATGAGTTAAATGCTGCACAAGGGAGTGCAGTAAATATTGGAGGTTATTTTAAGCCAAAAACAGACATTACTGCAAATGCAATGCGTCCTAGTGCAACATTCAATTCAGTAATAAATAATATTTAAAAGGAGTTCTATCTCTTTTATGGCGTTCCCTTTATTCTTGAATTAATCAAGAATAAAGGTCGTGCTTTCCACTATATCTTTTTATGTTTAAAGAATAATTTAAGTATCTCTAAAAAACCCTATATTAAAACATAAAAAGGATGCCGTTATAATCACTAACGCAAACCAAAAATTATGTATTTTTGAACTATGGTGTTTATAAAAACTACAGAACAAGATTCAAATTATAATCATCTGGAAAAGATGAATATTAAAGAATTGTTAGTTAATATAAATAACGAAGATAAAACAGTTTCTTTAGCTGTAGAAAAATCGCTTCCACAAATAGAAAAACTTGTTGAGCAAGTTGTAGAAAAACTTAAAAATGGAGGTCGTTTATTTTATATTGGAGCAGGAACAAGTGGACGTCTTGGTATTTTAGATGCCAGTGAGTGTCCCCCTACATTTGGTGTGCCTCACGATTTAGTTATTGGATTAATAGCAGGTGGAGATTCAGCAATTCGGAAAGCAGTAGAATTTGCCGAAGATTCAACTACTCAAGGCTGGAAAGATTTAAAAGCATTTAA
>QMOV01000003.1 GCA_003650305.1 Bacteroidota bacterium
CTAGCATCTGCCTCAATTTCTAAATCGTAAAACGCTTGACCTCTTGTAAAATCGGAATTAGGAATCCCCGTGTCAGCATCAGCAGGTTCTGTCATAATCTGAGTAGGTGCAGTTGCAAAAGCATCCGTTGTCGTATAAATATCTGCTGGACCACCCGTATTAGTTAATACCCAGAGTGTGTTAGCACTAATATTAGAAGTTTCTATTTCAGTTCTATCAGCTCCTGCAATTGTTGTCATTAATGTAAAGGATAATCCATCAGTAGATCGGTAAATCTTACCTCCAGCAAAACCCCAACTGCTTCTAGTTGTTGTAAACCAAATATTATTGCTGATATCTAATTCTATATCATTGGGATTTGATGGACTACCACCAGACTCATTTATTGTAAATTTAGTCCATGTGGCACCATTATCTACAGACTTGTATAATCCTTGTTCGCTTAAACCATGAAAATTACTTGGCGAAGAAGAAAACCTAAAAAATGATCCAGCCACTGCTGCATATAACTCTGTTGTACTCCCAACATCTCTGGCTACAATATCATTGATATAAAAAACACCATCGATTAATTGAGTCCCAGTAAATCCTGTATAACCTCCAAATATATTTGACCATGTTACTCCTGCGTCTATCGATTTCCAAATACCTCTACCAACAGCTTGTCCACTAGTATAGGATTCACCTGACCCAATATAAAACGTGTTCGAATTATTTGGGTCTGAAATAATTACTGTTACAGCTATATTTGCGCCTATACCAGGAACTAAGGTCCATGAAGAGTTGGCATCTGTTATATCATTGTTTACCCACAAACCTCCAGAAACACCTCCAGCAAAAACTCTTGTATAATCATCTGCAGGATTTACATTTCCAGTATCATTAGGGTCGAACATAATGCCTCTTGTTCTTCCGCCAATATTATTAGGTCCTCTATCTACCCAAGGATTAGAAGCATCACCTCCAACGCCTCTAGAATTTTGTCTTTCTATATTTAGTTCTTGCTGCAACTCAAATACACGTTCTGGCATTGGTCTCCCTGTATTTGGGTCTAAAGTTAGTTCCCAAACCTGTTCGTTATACCCATTTGGAGGTAATCCCATTGCTTTACGTTCTTTTTTAGAAAGGTTAACTGTTTCTTTAAAAGGACTGTTGTCTAAAAAACTTTGATGTTGCTCTTTTAATTTTTCAACACTCCTTTTGTTTTCAATATTTTGAAAAAAAAGAAAAGAAATAAAAGTTAAGAGGAAAAGTGAGAGGAAAAGTAAAGTTCTTTTTTTCATGATTTTTATATTTTAGTGTTTATAATAAAAAAAAAGATTCTATAAAAATAAGCTATATTTCTAGTATTTAATTAATTAAACTGAAAACCTTTAAACTTTTTGTAAATTAAGACAGAATTACTATCAGATAATAACGAAACATAATGACAAACACTTATAAGCCTCATATATATTTGAGGGTTATCAATTTTAATAGTTTCTGGTAATAGTTTTAGAATAAGTTTATTGTAATTAGAAGCTTCTCCTTTAAAGGTATTGTTTACTGCTGTAATAAAAGTATCTAAAAGTTGAGTTATCACTTCATGTCCAGCAATTTCTTTATCAATAACCTCTTTGGATTGGTAAATATTCTCAACACTTAATTTAATGATGTCATTTATTTGAGCTTCATATTTACTTTTGGCTAATAATGCAGTAGAGAAACTGCCTTTTAAAATGTCTTCTTCGTTTATCATAAAGACTTCAACAGCTTCATTAATTAACGTATTGATAGCCAAAGCGCGAAGATAGCTAACCCTATCTTGAGTGTTGATTAATTGATTGTATTTTTTGGTGTTAATAGATTCTCTAACTAAATTTATAAGATATTCTAAAGCAAAGTCTTCTTGAATTAATCCTAAATTTATACCATCTTCAAAATCTACAATTGTGTAACAAATATCATCTGCTGCTTCCACAAGAAAAGCTAGTGGATGCCTTGCAAAACTAATATCATTACCTCCTCTTGTTCGAATTAGTCCCAACTCGTTTGCAACATCTAAAAAAGTTTCTTTTTCAGATTGAAAAAAACCATATTTTTTATCTGAAATATGATTAGTTTCTTTTTTTGGAAGTGACTCTTTTGGGTATTTTGTAAAAGCGCCTAGAGTAGCATAACTTAAACGTAGTCCACCTTCTCTCCCTTTTCTACTTTGGGTTAATATTTTAAACCCATTAGCATTTCCTTCAAAATCGCATAAATCCTGATATTCTTTTTCGGATAATTGGTTTTTATACTGTTTGCCTTTTCCTGTTTTAAAAAATTCTCCTATAGCTTTTTCACCGCTATGTCCAAAAGGCGGATTTCCAATATCATGAGCTAATGCTGCTGTTGCAACAATAGCTCCAAAATCATTAGTTTGAAACCCTTGTACTTCTTTTAAATGAGGATACTTTTTCAGCAGTTTTAATCCAACCTGCCTTCCTAAAGATCTTCCTACAACACTCACTTCTAAACTGTGTGTTAATCTTGTGTGTATAAAATCGGTTTGCGATAAGGGAATAACCTGTGTTTTATCTTGAAGACTTCTAAACTCGGAAGAAAAAATAATGCGATCGTAATCGACTTCAAAGCCTAAGCGCGTTTCATCTTGTTCTTTTCGTAATCTTTTATTTGTATCACCAAAGCGTTTTAAAGAGAGTAGTTGTTCCCAGTTCATAATTAAATTTGTGTTGGCAAGATACTTATTTTATGTAAGTATAAAAATGAACTTTTGATTTAATGGTAATCTTTTAGAAACATTAAGTTAACATTAGAATTGGTTATTTGTAACAACAAAAACGAATACTATTTATGACTCTTAAAGCGAGACTTACTACAATATTAATATTAACACTAGCTTTTATAAATGCTCAAGAAATTCAGTCTCCTAAATTTGGAAAAGGGCTTTTTAATCTGGTAGGACAAGATAGTTCTTGGACAATGAAGATTGGAGTTAGAATGCAGATTTTGGCAATTTCTAATTGGGAAGACGGAGAAAGTAATGAATCGAATTTTTTAATACGCAGATCTCGATTAAAATTTGATGGTTTTGCAATTAGCCCAAAACTTAAATACAAAATAGAATTAGGTCTCTCTAATAGAGATATTTCTGGTGCCTCTAAATTTACAAGTAATACGCCAAGATATATTTTGGACGCTGTTGTTAAATGGAATTTTTACAAAAATTTCGTATTATGGTTTGGACAAACCAAACTACCAGGAAATAGAGAACGTGTGATTTCTTCGGCAAATCTACAGCAAGTAGATCGTTCATTACTAAATAGTAGATTTAATATTGATAGAGATTTAGGTGTTCAGTTAAGGCATCACTTTAATCTTTCTGATAATTTCATTATAAAAGAAATTTTTTCTATCTCTCAAGGAGAAGGTAGAAATATAACCACAGGAAACCTTGGAGGACATCAATTTACAAGTCGTATTGAGCTACTTCCTTTTGGAAACTTCTCAAGCAAAGGCGATTATAAAGGTAGTGATTTAAAACGTGAAGGAACTCCAAAGCTTGCTATTGGAGTCACTTACGATTTTAATAACAACGCAGTAAAAACCAGAAGTAATATGGGTTCTTATATGGAAACAGATGCTGGTTTTTACGAAACTAATATTTCTACAGTATTCATAGATGCTATGTTTAAATACAAAGGGTTCTCATTTATGGGAGAATATGCCAACCGAGATGCTAAAGATCCTTTTGCTAAAAACGCTGAAGGATCTTTAACAGGAGATATTGTACAGGTTGGTAACGGTTTAAACCTTCAAGCTGGTTACTTGCTCAAAAACGATTGGGAAGTTTCAGGACGTTATACAAGCATAAAATTAGACAAAAGTATTACAGAAAAAAATGCTGAACATCAATATACTTTAGGTGTTTCAAAATATATTGTAGGACACAGTCTAAAAGTACAAAGCGATATTAGTTATTTAGATATTAATAATAGCAATAGTCAATTAATGTATAGGTTGCAGTTTGATATTCATTTTTAAATATAAAACATAACATTTTGGTAACCTTTTACTCAAAAACACTATAGATATTTGCAAACTATTTCTAATTAAATTATGGAAAATATATACTTATTAATGATTGTTGCCCTTGTCATTTTAGCTGTTGCTGATTTGGTTGTAGGTGTAAGCAATGATGCAGTAAATTTTTTAAATTCGGCCATAGGTTCTAAAGCGATTTCTTTTAGAACTATTATGATTGTAGCAAGTATAGGTATTGCTTGTGGTGCTATGTTTTCTAGTGGAATGATGGAAGTTGCACGTAAAGGTATTTTTAATCCAGGAGAGTTTATGTTCGATGAAATTATGTACATCTTCATGGCAGTTATGATTACAGATATTCTACTCCTAGATTTCTTTAATACACTTGGTATGCCAACTTCTACAACAGTTTCTATTGTTTTCGAACTACTTGGTGCTGCAGTTGCTATGGCATTAATAAAGATAGGAGCAGATGGTGGCAGTTTTTCCGATTTAGTAATTTATATAAACACGTCTAAAGCTACTCAAATTATATTAGGAATACTGCTCTCGGTCATCATTGCATTTTCCGTTGGTGCTTTTGTACAATGGGTTTCTAGGTTGCTTTTATCTTACGATTTTGAAAAGAAAGCGAATTGGGTAGGTGCTTTTTTTGGAGGTATTGCATTAACTGCAATGGTTTATTTTATTTTAATTAAAGGGATTAAAGGCACTGATATTGCAAGCGAAAGTTTCAACATTATTGGAGGCTCAACAATTAAAGATTTTTTAGAAACTAAAATTTTATCAATTATTGCTATTAGTTTTGTGTTATGGTCTTTATTGGCTTACGCTTTAATTACTTTTTTTAAAATTAATATTTATAAACTAATTATATTAGTTGGAACCTTTGCATTGGCATTAGCATTTGCAGGAAATGATTTAGTAAACTTTATTGGTGTTCCAATTGCTGCTTGGCAATCGTACGAAGCTTGGGTTGGTTCAGGTGTACCTGCTCATGAGTTTAGTATGGAAGTATTAGAATCAAAAGTTCCTACACCAACACTACTTTTATTTCTAGCAGGAATGATTATGGTTGTCACACTATGGTTTTCTAGCAAAGCTAAAGCTGTTTTAAAAACCTCTATTGACTTGTCAACTCAAGGCGAAATTAAAGAACGTTTTCAGCCTAATTGGTTATCAAGAGGTTTTGTAAGGTTTGCTATGGGTTCATCTAAAATGATGTCTTATATTTTACCTGAATCATGGCAAATCAAAATTGAAAAACAATTTGAAAAGCCAGTTATTTCTTTAACAAAAGATAAAACACATGAGCTTCCTGCATTCGATTTAGTCAGAGCAGCTGTAAATTTAATGGTTGCTGGTGTTTTAATCTCTATAGCTACTTCATATAAATTACCTCTTTCTACAACGTACGTTACTTTTATGGTTGCAATGGGAACATCTTTAGCAGATCGTGCCTGGGGAAGCGAAAGTGCTGTGTATCGGGTTGCAGGTGTTTTAAATGTTATTGGAGGTTGGTTCTTTACAGCAATAAGTGCTTTTATTGCTGCTGCTACAATTGCGTATTTAATTAATCTTGGTGGTCCAACTGCAATAGCTGTTTTATTATTTATTGCTGTTTTACTCTTAAGTAGAAATTACATATCTCACAAGAAAAAAACTAGAGAAACCAAAGCAGAAGACAGTTTAACAAAAGCTGAAAGTAGTTCTGTACAAGGCGTAATATATGAAAGCGCAACTAACATTGCTAATGTAGTAAAACGTGGTAATAGAATTTACACTAATGCTATTAAAGGTCTTGCGCTACAAGATTTGTCTTTACTTAAAAATAATAAAAAACAAATTGTTAAACTTTCAGCTGAAGTTGATGATTTAAGAGATAACATTTTCTATTTCATTAAAAATTTAGACGAGTCTAGTATAGGTGCAAGTAATTTCTATATTCATATTTTAGGATATTTACAAGACATGGCTCAATCTTTAGAATATATTTCTAAAGTAAGTCATAAACATGTAAATAATAATCATAAAAAATTAAAATTCAACCAAATAAAAGAACTTAAACAAGTTGATGACGCACTCGAGATATTATTTAATAATACTAAAAAAGCTTTCGATTCACGTTCATTCGAACAGATTGGCAGTCTCTTAAAAAACAAAAGAGTTGTGTATGATTTAGTGAAGGAAAAAATTCATGCTCAAGTTACCAGAACTCGAACAGAAGGAGGAAGTCCTAAAAACACAGCACTATATTTTAGCTTATTGTTAGAAACTAAAGATTTGCTTAATGCTACAATGAATTTGTTAGAAGAATATCATAACGCACACGATAGCTCTGTTGAGCCAGCGACTTTGCCACATAGTGTTGAAGATACGGAAAGCTAAAATAATTGCAAATCTGAATATAAGAACCATCTCCATCGAGGTGGTTTTTTGTTTTGTATATTTGATATAACATAAAACAAGATGAATGAAAGCACACATACTTTTTTTAACTTTTCTATTATTATATAATACCTCTTTTAGCCAAAATTTATCAGGACTCCAACTATTAGATAAAGCTATAGAATATCATGACCCAAATGGTAATTGGGACTCCTTTAATGGTGAATTATTTGTTGCTATGGAAACACCTAACAATCCAAATCGTGATAGTAAAATTATTATAAATCTTCCTGAACAATATTTTTATGTAAAGTCAAATCGTGATTCTATAACTATAGAATATGAACTTATTAAAAATGAATGTTTTATTAAATTTAATGACAGAATAGATGTTACAGATGAAGAAATAAAAACCCATAGGCTCACTTGCGAACGTGCAACTATGTATAAAAATTATTACACGTATTTATATGGTTTACCAATGAAACTAAAAGACAATGGTACAATAATTCATGATAAAGTTGAACGTAGAACATTTAAAGGAAAAGAATATCTTATACTAAAAGTTACTTATGATAAAGCTGTTGGAAGTGACATTTGGTATTTTTATTTTAATCCTAAAACATATGCTATGGAAGTCTATCAATTTTATAGGATGGATGAAAACGGAAATCAAAAAGAGGATACTGGCGAATATATTTTACTTTCTGAAGAAAAAACTATCAATAATATAATAATGCCTAAAAAAAGAGCTTGGTATTATAATAAGGATGATAAATATTTAGGAACTGATATTTTAAAGAAAGAATAGTTTAAACTTAAACGCCAATATCTTCATTCCATAATTCTGGATTGTTGGTAATGAAAGTTGCCATAAGATCTTTACATTCTTGGTTATCTTCAACCCTAACTGCAACACCTCGAGATTTTAAAAGCGTTTCTTCTCCTAAAAAGCTTTTGTTTTCTCCAATAACTACTTTTGGGATTCCGTACAACAAAATCGCTCCTGCACACATCGCGCAAGGCGACAATGTAGTATATAATGTGCAGTTTTTATAAACCTTTGCAGGTTGTCGCCCAGTATTCTCAAAAGCATCAATTTCGCCATGCAATACAACACTTCCTTTTTGAATGCGCCGATTATGACCTCTACCAATAATTTTATTATTATGCACTATTACAGAGCCAATGGGAATGCCTCCTTCTTTTAATCCTTTTTTAGCTTCTTCTATTGCTGCGTTTAGGAATTTATCCATATATTTTTTAGAAAGTAAAAACCGTAGTGAAAGCACTATTTTTTATAAAATTACTATTTTAAAAATTAAGAGCCACACATTAAGCAATCGTCTCCTTCTGCAGCTTTAGCTTGTGCAATTAACGATTTCATTTCTTCGGCAGACATTGGTTCTACTTCTGTAGTGATTTGTTGTGCAAATTTTTCTGCTGTTTTTATAGCATGTTGTTTTTGTTTTTCAACTAGTGTTTTATCTGTCTCCAAAGGTTCTGCTGTTGATTCTTCTTTCTTTTTTATGTCTAAAGTGAATTTAATAGCATCAACCGCACTCTTTGTTCGCAAGTAATACATTCCTGTTTTTAAGCCGCTCTTCCATGCGTAAAAATGCATCGATGTTAGTTTAGCCATCGTAGCACCTTCTAAAAATAAATTAAGCGATTGTGACTGGTCAATAAAGTACCCTCTTTGGCGTGACATATCTATAATATCTTTCATACTTAATTCCCAAACAGTTTTGTACAGTTCTTTAATGTCTTCTGGAATAATATCAATACTTTGAATAGAACCATTTGCTCTCATAATATCTTGTTTTAAGCTATCATTCCAAAGTCCTAATTCTACTAAATCTTCTAACAAGTGTTTGTTTACAACAATAAATTCTCCAGATAATACACGTCGTGTATAAATGTTTGATGTATATGGCTCAAAACATTCATTGTTGCCTAAAATTTGAGATGTGCTTGCTGTTGGCATTGGTGCAACTAATAACGAATTGCGTACACCAAACTTTAATACTTTTTTTCGTAGTTTATCCCAATCCCAAAGACCACTTAATTCTTCATCTTTAATTTCCCAAAGGTTATATTGAAACTCTCCATTACTTATAGGTGAGCCTTTATATGTTTGGTAAGGACCATCTTCTTTTGCCTCCTCCATTGATGCTGTTACAGCAGCAAAATAAAGGGTTTCAAAAATATCTTTATTTAATTGTTTTGCTTCATCACTTGTAAAAGGCAATCGTAATTTTATAAACGTATCTGCTAGTCCTTGAACTCCTAAACCTATTGGACGATGACGAAAATTTGAGTTCTCTGCTTCTATTACTGGATAATAATTTCTATCGATTACTTTATTTAAATTTTTAGTGACGTGTTTGGTAATACGGAACAATTCTTTATGGTCAAACTCTCTATTTTTTACAAACATTGGCAATGCTATTGATGCTAAATTACATACAGCTATTTCATCGGGAGAGGTGTACTCCATAATTTCTGTGCATAAATTTGAAGAACGAATAGTTCCTAAATTCTTCTGATTAGATTTACGGTTTGCAGCATCTTTATATAGCATGTACGGCGTTCCTGTTTCAATTTGAGATTCTAAAATTTTCTCCCAAAGTTCTCTTGCTTTTACAGACTTACGCCCTTTATTTTCAGTTTCATATTTTGTGTATAAAGTTTCAAATTCTTCGCCATAAACGTCACATAATCCTGAACATTCGTTAGGGCACATTAATGTCCATTGTCCATCTTCTTGCACGCGTTTCATAAATAAATCTGAAATCCACATCGCATAAAACAAATCTCGTGCACGCATTTCTTCTTTTCCGTGATTTTTCTTTAACTCTAAAAAATCAAAAATATCGGCATGCCAAGTCTCTAAATAAATAGCAAAACTCCCTTTACGTTTTCCGCCTCCTTGATCTACGTAACGTGCAGTATCGTTAAACACTTGCAGCATTGGCACAATACCATTACTTGTACCATTTGTTCCTGCTATGTAGCTACCTGTTGCACGAATCTTATGAATAGCTAAACCAATTCCTCCAGCCGATTGCGAAATTTTTGCGGTTTGTTTTAATGTATCATAAATACCTTCAATACTGTCATCTTTAATTGTCAATATAAAGCACGATGACATTTGTGGTTTTGGAGTCCCAGAATTAAACAATGTTGGTGTAGCGTGTGTGAAATATTTTTTAGACATGAGCTCGTATGTCTCTATTGCAGATTCTAAATCGTTTAAATGAATTCCTATAGAAACTCTCATGAGCATGTGCTGTGGACGCTCGGCTATTTTACCATTTAATTTTAAAAGGTAAGAACGTTCTAGCGTTTTAAAACCAAAATAATCGTAGCCAAAATCACGATTGTAAATAATTGTAGAATCTAATTTTTCTTTATTATCCATAATGACTTGATGCACTTCATCCGACAAAAGCGGTGCTTTTTTTCCATTTCTAGGATTGATATAAGTGTATAAATCTTCCATCGTTTCAGAAAACGACTTTTTAGTACTCTTATGTAAATTAGAAACAGAGATTCGCGCTGCAAGCTTTGCATAATCAGGATGTGCTGTTGTCATCGTTGCAGCTACTTCTGCAGCAAGATTATCAAGTTCGCTTGTAGTAACGCCATCGTACAATCCTTCTATAACTCGCATTGAAATTTTTACAGGATCTACTAAATTATTTAAACCATAACACATTTTTCTCACTCTAGAAGTGATTTTATCGAACATCATTGGTTCTTTTTTTCCGTTTCTTTTTACTACATACATATTGTGTTACAAGTTTAATTTTTCTAAAGTTATTTTCAGAAAAAGGGTTAGTTAGTCTAAAATTTATAGCTGAAACAAATCAGAATAAAGGTTAGTGGTTTCAGTTTGGTTAAAAACTAAAGTTGTTTTTACTGAAGCTTCCAAACAAAGAAGACTTCTGGTTAATTATCAATAAGGTTTGTTTATTCAAGACTAAAAGTCAGCATCAAAGCTGAATTTGTCTTTCTCTTCTTCTTTATTAAGCACGCCTGCTTTTTGGTATTCTGACACACGTTTCTCAAAGAAATTAGTTTTTCCTTGTAAAGAAATCATGTCCATAAAGTCGAAAGGATTTGTGGAATTATAGACTTTTTCGCAACCAAATTCCACCAATAATCTATCGGTTACAAATTCAAGATATTGAGTCATTAATTTTGCATTCATCCCAATTAAACTTACAGGAAGTGACTCGGTAATAAATGAACGCTCAATATCTAAAGCATTGGTTAATATTCCTGTAATTCTATCTTTTGGCACTTTATTTACAATATGATTTTGATGCAAATGCACAGCGAAATCACAATGCAGACCTTCGTCTCTTGAAATAAGCTCGTTAGAAAAGGTTAACCCAGGTAATAAACCGCGTTTTTTAAGCCAGAATATTGAGCAAAAACTTCCAGAAAAGAATATGCCCTCAACTGCTGCAAAAGCAATTAAACGTTCTGCAAAACTTGGACTATCAATCCATTTTAAAGCCCAATCTGCTTTTTCTTTAATTGCAGGAAAAACATCAATAGCCCTAAATAAGTCATTTTTTTCAGCTTCATCTTTTACATAAGTATCAATTAATAACGAATATACTTCTGAATGGATATTCTCCATCATTATTTGAAATCCGTAAAAGAATTTTGCTTCGGTATATTGAACTTCTGAAACAAAATTTTCAGCTAAATTTTCATTTACGATTCCATCACTTGCAGCAAAAAACGCTAAAATATGCTTGATGAAATAGCGCTCGTCGTCATTTAGTTTGGTATTCCAATCAGAAATATCTTGATGTAAATCAATTTCTTCTGCTGTCCAAATACTAGCTTCTTGTTTTTTATACCATTCCCAAATATCATGATGTTTAATAGGAAAAATTACAAATCGATCCTTATTTTCTTGTAAAATGGGCTCAATTTGTTGTGACATATTTATAATTTGTTTTGAAATTTATTACTCTGATTATTGCTTCGAATTGGAGCTAACAAATATTTAAAATTGATGCCAAAAAAGAAAGGTTATTTCACAAACATTGTTAACAAGTTCTTAACAACGAACAGTTTTAAACTTAAATGAAGTAAAAATTAATCGCATTGTAGAGCGCTGTTTATTAGTGCTTTACAATTATAAACATAATGTAACTCCATGAACTTGGGCTTTTTATGAGACGGCAAAAAGAGAATTTTAAAGTTCTCTTTTGGACTCACTTAATTACAAATTAAACCAAATAAAAAGTGAGAGTTAACAACTCTCACTTTTCCCAATAATTAACTGAACTAACTAAAACTAAACAAAAAAACCAGAATCTCTTCTGGTTTTTAATCGATTAATAGCAATTAACCTTAAAGTGACCCCTACATCACTTCATATATTTTTAGCCTAAACCAAAATTTTTACTTTAGGGCATAAATATCTTAAAAAAAAGATCTTAAAAATATTTCAATGTATGGATAGTCATTTTTAATGTATGAATGGTATATTCTTTTTTATACAATAAATTAGTAGCTTTACAAAAAACTAACTATACAGTAAATACTACCAGTTATACAAGCTGCTAAAAGATTTAACTTTGCACTAATTATTTTTAATATATGTTAAATGCTGTAATTGTTGACGACGAACCAAAAGCTATCCAAAGTTTATCTTGGGAACTTACTAATTTTAGTGAAGATATTAAGATTATTAAAACCTTTACTAATCCTGAAGATGCGCTGGGTTTTTTAAAAACCAATACTCCAGATTGTTTGTTTTTAGATATACAAATGCCAACTATGGACGGATTTCAGTTTCTTGAAAAATTAACGACTAGAGATTTTGCTGTCGTTATTACTACTGCTTATGATGAGTATGCCATAAAAGCTTTAAAACATGAAGCAATGGACTATTTACTAAAACCTATTGATTCTGATGATTTAAGTGACACTATACAAAAAATAATAAAGTTTAATTCGCGTATTTTAAATTCTAATAAATTAGAGAAAATTCTTTTAGATATAAATAAAAAGCAGAGTAACAAGAAAATTACTTTGAATACAGATGGAAAATTAATGTTTCTTAAGACTAAAGACATTTTATTTATTCAATCTGATGGTAATTACAGTACCTTCTTTTTAACAAAAAATCAAAAACTTGTGGTAACCAAAAAGCTAAAGGATGTAAATAGTCTTTTACCTGAACATGAATTTTTTAGAATTCATAATTCATTTATAGTTAATTTAAATAAGGTTAAAGAATTTTTAAAAACCGACGGTTATGTTGTCATGGAATCTAATCATAAAATTCCAGTAGCACGACAACGAAAATCAGATTTTTTAAAAAAATTATAATGTCTTTTAACACACATCTATCTTCTGCAATTAAATTATTAATCTTATGGATTATTATTACTCCACTGTTTTTACTTCACACTTCTAAAACAGTTGCACAAGGTTCTTTAGAAATACCTTTTAAAGATATTATAGATAACGCACTTACTTTAAAATCTCCAAAAATTGAGACAATAGATTCTATTTTTTTTAAATATAAAAATGATTCTATTAAAATGAAGCATTTTGTCCTGTTAAGTAAAAACTCAAATTATTTAGAAGGTCAGTCTTATGCCCTAAATGCCCTTGGAACAATTTATAGAAATATATCTCATTACTCTAAAGCTATTGAGAGCCATAAACAAGCTGAAGAGTTAGCTGAAAAAACAAATAATATAGAATTAACAATCCTTAGTTTAAATATGCAAGGAGTCGCTTATAGGAGAATGGACTTTATTCGTTCTGCACTCGATTATCATGAAAAAGCACTTAACATTGCAAACACTATTGAAGATCCTTCAGATTATATTAAGAAAGGTATTGCTGTATCACAAAATAGTATGGGTAATATTTACTTGGCTCTAAAGCAATACGATTTAGCATTGGTGCAGTTTAACAAATCGCTTACCATAGAAAAAGATCTAAATAATAAACTTGGGCTAGCGATAAACTATCAAAATATTGGTTACGTTAAAGAATATAAAGGTCTTCTTGAAGATGCTCTAAAAGATTATGAAACGTCTTTAAGTTATTATAACGAAATAAATTCTCAAGTTGGTCGCGTAATATGTAACAATAGTATAGTGCGGATTTATATTAAACAAGAAAAGTTTTCTGATGCTCTTAAACTTTCAAAAAGCACTCTTAATAAAGCTTTAGAGGTTGGAGATCAGTTTTATATTTCTACCTCTTATATGAATTTGGGCTGGGCAAATTTTACTTTAAACAATTTAGCACAAGCCGAAGAAAATCTTAATCTCGCTATGGAGGTTTCTAAAAAGTATGGCTTAAAGTCTTCTGAAATAGAAGTTCATGAACATCTTGCTGAATTCTATACTAAAAAAGGTAATCATCAAGCTGCATTATTGGAGTTTAAAATGGCCCATGACATAGAAAAATCTATTAATAACGAAAGGAATTTAAATTATATAAACGATTTGGTTTTAAAGTATGAAAGCGAAAGTAAAAGCAATACTATTAAAGCATTAGCATATGAAAATGAACTTGTTAAATCTAGACTAGAAAAAAACCAACTCGCACTACTCTTTGGATTATTAGGAATTATTTTAGTGTCAATCGTTTTTACTGTTTACGACAGGCACAAACAGTTAAAACAAGAAAAGAAAATTTTAACTTTAGAGCAGGATATGCTTCGTGGGCAAATGAATCCTCATTTCATTTTTAATTCTTTAAACTCTATTAAACTTTATATTATTAATAATGAAAAGGAAAATGCTGTTTATTATTTAAACAAGTTTGCTAAACTTATTCGCAAAATTCTTATGGCTTCATCTGAAAAAGAGATACCACTTTCTAATGAGCTAGATACAATGGAACTTTACATGAATATTGAGAACATTAGATTTTCTAACGAAATAGCATTTAATATCATGATTGACAATAATGTAAATGCTCATAGTATTAAAGTTCCTTCTCTAATACTGCAACCCTTTATAGAAAATGCGCTTTGGCATGGCTTATCTTCAAAAAAAGAAGATAAAAAAATTGAGGTAAAAGTAGAAAAAAATAAAAAAAAGCATATTACTATTTCAATAACAGATAATGGTGTTGGTAGAAAAGCATCAAAAAAAATAAATAAACAAAAAACTTTAAAACGAAAATCTTTTGGCATAGAATTAACCAAAGAACGATTAGAAAACTTCTCTAAAAGATATACAAATATATATACTATTAAAATTGAAGATTTACACGATAAACAAGGTAATGCGTCTGGTACTAAAATAATTCTTGATATTCCAATACATTTAATCTCAAACGAAAAAGGTTAACTACTCATGTCGTGTGCAACTTTTTCAAGTTCCATATACCAATCTTTTCCAAACTTTCTAATTAGAGCTTCTTTTACAAATTTATAGATTGGAACTTGTAGTTCTTTGCCTAAAGTACAAGCGTCATCACAAATGTGCCACTTTTGGAAATTAACTGCCGAGAACTCACTGTAATCTTTAACTCTTACAGGATATAAATGACATGATAAAGGTTTTTTCCAAGAAACCTCTCCTTGATTATAAGCCTCTTCTATCGCGCAAAGTGCAATCCCTCTATAATCATAATATACATAAGCACAATCTGTATTATTGATTAATGGTGTTTCTAATTCGCCATCTTTAGTTGTAATAAAAGTTCCCTTTTTTTTAATAGTTTTAATGCTTTCTTGTCTTAAAAATGGTTTTATTTTTGGATAAATTTTTTGTAAAATTTCAGCTTCTTGCTTATCTAATGGTGCTCCAGCATCACCATCTACACAACACGCACCTTTACATGCATTTAAATTGCAAACAAAATCTTCCTCAATAATTTCTTCTGAAACTATTGCTTTTCCTAATTGAAACATTCTGCAAAAATAGAGAAACTTTACTATTTTTTATTCACAATTCAATAATAAATAGCGACATTTGCAGACAATTAAAATTATAATAAATGCAATTAGATTTTAAAGAAATATTTACAGCTTTTATGGTGTTATTCGCTGTAATAGACATAGTTGGGAATATTCCAATAATAATTGATTTGCGTAAAAAAGTTGGACATATACAGAGTGAAAAAGCATCTATAATTGCTGGAATTATAATGATTGTTTTTCTTTTTCTTGGAGAACAGATTTTGAGCCTTATTGGGATTGATGTTAACTCTTTTGCAGTTGCAGGAGCTTTTATTTTATTCTTTATCGCTTTAGAAATGATTTTAGGAATTACACTTTATAAAGATGAAGATAACACTGCTTTAACTGCTTCTGTATTTCCGTTAGCCTTTCCATTAATTGCTGGACCAGGAAGTTTAACTACACTGCTTTCTTTAAGAGCCGAATTTAGATTAGAAAATATTATTGTCGCTGTTATTATTAATGTAATAGTTATTTACATCGTTTTAAAAACATCGTCACGAATTGAACGTGTTATTGGTAAAAACGGAATTAGTATTATTCGTAAAATATTTGGCGTAGTTTTACTTGCTATTGCTGTAAAACTGTTTGCGCACAACATTAAAGCATTATTTTAAACATGAAGATATTTAGATACATTCTTTTAGTAATTGCAATTATACTTGTAATTTATAACTTAACTAAAATAGATTATAACGATCCTTTTAATAGTGAAAGTATTATCGCCTTTATTACTGTGTTTGCTGGACTTTGTGTAGTTTTATTACTTACTATATTAAGACTTTCTAAAAAAATTGAGAACATTGAAAAAAGGAAATCTTAAAGAATGTTATTAGATACCTTCCTGAATTATTTGTTTGATTTTATCTAACATAACATCATTACTGTTAATAATCTTTTCATAGACCTCACTGCCATATAATTGCTCTGCTAAAGTTGCTTTAATGTAAAGTTTTACTTCGTCGTTATACGCTAAAAAAGTTATTTTAAATCGTGTTCTCTCATTTAAATATTCTTCAAAGCGGCTCAAAAAAGCATCACTAACTTTAAAATTATTAATAAAATCTTCTTGCTTAACATCTTTGTAAATGCTTCTATCGCTATCTAAATCTTCAAAAACAAAATAACTCATAATACCACTAGCCATAATACGATTTATCGTTTCATTTTCCATTTTGTTATTAATAGGTACAAATACATCTGGAATAATGCCACCACCTCCATAAACCGTTTTGCCTTTTGGAGTTGTAAATTTTAAAGAATCGGCAACTTTTATTTTACTGGCACTTGACAATTCTCCATTATCTATTCTTTCAAAATATTCGTGGTAGTAGTCTTTGTTCCCGTTTTTATAGGAACGCTGTATAGAGCGTCCTGTTGGTGTGTAATATCGCGATACTGTAAGTCGTATTGCGCTACCATCTCCTAATGACATTTCGCGTTGTACTAACCCTTTACCGTAAGATCTACGTCCTACAATCGTTCCTTTATCGTTGTCTTGCAAAGCTCCAGCAATTATTTCGCTGGCAGAAGCTGAATTTTCATTTATAAGTACAAATACCTCACCATTTTCAAAACTTCCTCGACTTGTTGCAAAACTTTTTTGAACATTTCCTTTTTTGTTTTTTGTAAATAAAATGAGTTTCCCTTTTCCTAAAAATTCATCTGCAATTTGTTCTGCTATCCCTAAAAATCCTCCTGGATTATCTCTTAAATCTAGCACAAGCTTTGTAACGCCTTCTTCTTGAAGTTTGTCAAGTCCATTCTTAAATTCTTTATAGGTTGACTCTGCAAAACGATTTATTTTAATATATCCTAAATCGGTTGTGAGCATATATGCTGCATCTATACTTTTAATTGGGACTTCACTTCGTTTTACTTTAAACTCTAAAAGCTTAGGTTCACCTCTTCGGTAAACTTTCAAATTAACTTTTGTGTTGGCTTCGCCTTTAAGTTTATTAACAACAGCTTCATTAGTCCAGTTTTTTCCATAAATTGGTTCTCCATTAGCCACTACAATTCGATCACCTCCTTTTATTCCTGCCTTAATACTCGGTCCATCTTCTAATGCTCTTATTACAGTAACTGTATCTCTATAGGTGTAAAAGCTTACTCCAATTCCAACAAAATCGCCTTTCATATTTTCAGTAACACTTTGAAGGTCTTTTTTTGGAATGTATGTAGAATGTGGATCTAAATTAGCTAGAATACTATTAACAGCAACATCTACAATGCTGTCTGTATTTACTTCATCTACATATTCGTAATCAATATAGTCTATTAGCCTATTTAGCTTGTCCTTTTTTGAGTTTGAAGTAAATAACCCTTTTGAAGAGTCTGTAAAGTTTAACTTTCCGCCAATAAAAATACCAGCTGCAATGGCAATGCTAATAATGAGAGGTAAATATTTTTTTTGAATATTCATTAGATTAAATCTTCAATAAGTTTTGTGTCTATTCCTGCCCTTTTTAAGAATTGTATTCCAGATTCTTCTCTATAAGCTTTACTATATACAACTCTGACTATTCCTGCTTGATGGATTAGTTTACTGCATTCTTTACATGGCGAAAGTGTTATGTATAATGTGGCTCCTTGACAAGATTGGGTTGAAGCTGCTACTTTTAAAACCGCATTAGCTTCGGCATGCAACACATACCATTTTGTATAACCCTCTTCATCTTCGCAGTTGTTTTCAAATCCTGTTGGCGTACCATTATAACCGTCAGATATAATCATTCTATCTTTTACAATAAGAGCGCCTACTTGTTTGCGTTGGCAATGGGATAGTTTTCCCCATACTTGTGCCATTCGTAAATAAGCAATATCGTATTTCAGTTGTTTTTGTTCTGACATTAATAATTATTTTTCTAAAATTATACTAACGAAGATACTTGGTTCGTATTTTAATCACAACTTAACAGTCGTTAAAATTTTACCAAACTTTTATATTGAATTCTTAAACAACGACTGTATTTGTTAGTTAATAATTATTTTAGTTGATTAAATACCTCCAATCCGCATTGTAAGAATTGCGCATAATCTTCTTCATTTGGCGTATATCCAACAGGTTGGTTTAAAATTTGTTTACCATCTGGGCTTAACAACACATAAAAAGGTTGCGTGTTTGTTTGAAAGAATTGTGTTTGAAAATTTGCCCATTTATGTCCATAGTTCTCCAGTTTTCGTGTACCTCCATTTATTCGGGTTACATCTATTTGCTGATCTGGCGGCAATTCTTTTTTATCGTCCACATATAACGAAATTAGCACATAATCGTTTCGTAAATAGTTGTCTATCGTTTTATCTGGCCAAACATGCTCTTCCATTTTACGACAATTAACACATGCATAACCTGTAAAATCGAGCATTATGGGCTTATTCACTTTTTGAGCATAAGCAATACCTGTTTTTAAATCTTTAAAGCAATTTAAATTATTAGGACAATCATTCGGAAACAAGAAACTATAACCAACTGGTGGTGCTAAACCACTTAACAAGGTTAACGGTGTAAATGTATTTGTGTCTTTATTTACTCTAAAACCAGAAACCAAGTATAAGGTAAAAGAAGCAACTAAGATTCCAAATGCAATTCTTGAAAACGAAAGCTTTTTTATTGGCGAATCGTGAGGAAATTTAATTTTTGCAAATAAATACAATGCAAGACCTGCAAAAATGATTATCCACAATCCAAGGAATACTTCAATTTTTAAAATTCCCCAATGTTTAACTAAATCTGCATTAGACAAGAACTTTAAGGCTAATGCTAATTCTAAAAATCCTAATACTACTTTAACTGTATTTAACCAACCTCCAGATTTTGGTAAAGATTTTAGCATATTAGGAAACATTGCAAATAAGGCAAAAGGAAGACCAAGTGCTAAACCAAAACCTCCCATTCCTGCAGTTAGCTGCCATGCTCCACCATCGGCTGTTAAGGATCCTGCTAATAGAGATCCTAAAATTGGTCCAGTGCAAGAAAACGATACCAAAGCTAGCGTTAATGCCATAAAGAATACACCTAAAACACCTCCTACATTTTCACCTTTAGAAGTTTTTGCTGTCCAACTTGCTGGGAGTGTGAGTTCGAAATATCCAAAAAAGGAAAATGCAAAAATTAAGAATATCAAAAAGAAAATAACGTTTAACCAAACATTAGTTGAAATATCATTTAATATATCTGGATTTACAGAATCTAATAAATGAAAAGGAATACTCAATATTAAATAAACAGCTAAAATGAAAAATCCATAAAGTATGGCTTTAGACATTCCAGAACTTTTCTTTTGGCCGTTGTTCTTTGTAAAAAAACTAACAGTCAACGGAATCATTGGGAAAACACATGGCGTTAAAAGCGCTAATAAACCTCCCAGAAAACCAAGCACAAAAATATTCCAAAGTGATTTTTCTGCTTTAACATTACTTGTTATAGATGTATATTCGTTTTCACATTTTAAATCGGATTTCGAAATATCACTTGGCGACAAGCCGTATAATATCTTATTCGTCTCTTCATCATTAACAGCAACATCGTTTATAATAGTTTCTTGTCCTAAACTTGTTCCTGAAGCAGACAAATTAAACTCAAAAGGCACATCTGTTGGGGCTAAACACTTTTCGTCATCACAGGTCATAAATACTAGACTACCTTTAACTGTTGCATTACTGCTATTCAGTTTGATTTTTTGAGTGAACTTTGCTTTTATATAAAATTTAGACACAATCATATCAAAAACAGGATCGTGTTTAGTTACCTTATTCTCATCACTTTCAATAACGCTATCAACTAATATAAACGCTTCACTCTCTTCAAAGGTAAACTCTGTTGGTATTGGTCCACCATCGTCAACAAATTGAGAATATACTGCCCAATGGTCATCAATATTAGCAGTAAAAATTAATTCGTATTCACTTTCGCTAATCTTGTGAGATTCAAACTCCCATTTAACAGGTTCAAGAATTTGTGCTGAAGCGACTATAGTGAATAAAAATATCGTCAGAAATATTATTTTCTTCATTACAATTATTGCTTAAAAAATAATTGAGTACAAATAACTTAAAAAAACTTACATTAAACATATAAGTTCTTGTTAATATTATTTCTTGATCGCCTTTAATTATTCTGCGGTTAGTTTAGCCTTTGAAGTTAAAGTAAATTATACTGAAGTTATTAATCGGAAAGATTAATTGTCTATAATGCGCGAGAAATCCTAATTTGATATAAATCTTAAAATAGTGACTCCATCAGGATTCGAACCTGAATCTAAAGTTTAGGAAACTTTTATTCTATCCCTTGAACTATGGAGCCTTTTAACCAAAAAAACCCAATTTATTTTCATAAATTGGATTTGATTTTTAATCATCTATTTAGAACAGATGTTTCTTAAAATTGTTAAGTAAATTTAGCTATGAAAGATTAGCTGTCTTAAGCTTTTCCTAATATACGAAACATACCTGTCCCACATGTTGGGCATTTGCCTTTCATTGCTTTTCTACCATTTTTCATAACTACTTCTGCTCCATTTTCAATTTCTCTTTTTGATTTACATTTTACGCAATATCCTTCCATAATTTTAAAGATTTTGTTTTTTATTAAACTGTTTATCTTCAAATGTAAGGCTTCTACTATGCAATTGCAAATAAAAATTGCCTTTGAAGACAACTTTTAAGCACAAAAGCTAAAAAATAGTGCTTACAAAAAGATTATACTTTAAAGATAAAATCAAAGACTTTTAGCTATATCTCTTTATTCATAAGGCTTTCAAGTAATATAAGTGATTCGTCTCTTAAAATTATTGTGCTTAAAATTTTATACTTAAATTGTTAATAACATCCTTAATTATGTGTATTAACTCGTAATTCTGCATTTGTTCATATATCATTCCAAAATAAATTGATATCTCCAGTATGATAATTCTTTTTAAAAAGAGCAAATATGCGCAATGGAAAACGTGGTAATGAAGTCCAAACCAATCCATCTGTGATTTTGATTTTTAGTGCCTTTTCATAAAATTTACTATTAACGAAGTAAAACCTTTATGCTTTGAAAAATCTGTAATTACTGTAGAATCCCAAGTTATTGGATTAGTAGTTATTTTTCCTTTATACCAAATATCATATATATTTTGGATATACTCCTAAAAAATCAGATGAGCTAATTCCATTAATTAACCAAAAAAAACCCTACTATTCATAGTAAGGTTTTCTCTTTATTGCTCCTCCTCTAAGACTCGAACTTAGGACCCTCTGATTAACAGTCAGATGCTCTAACCAACTGAGCTAAGGAGGAGTATGAATTTAATATCTTTGTTTAAGTCTAACAATGATTTTGGGATAATCCTTTAAGTCATTGATATACTTTTTACTTTTCATACTCTTAATGTGAGTTTCTATTTTTCTGGCTTGGACTCTTTCTTTGCAAACAATTTTCAAAAACAATGTCCAATCATTTACTTTTGAAGTAAAAGCATTTTTATAGAAACCTGAATTGTGTTCTTTTATTCTTTCTTCAATATCAATAGATTCTCCAATATAAAATTGATCTAGTGTTTCAGAAAAAAGTATATAAACATAATTCTTAATCATTTTTTAAAGAACATACTCGCTTTTGCTCTAACCTCCCGATAGCTATCGGGATGAGCTAAGGAGGAGTGTATTTTTCGCTTTAGCGAGCGCAAATATATATCATTTTTTAGCCACTACAAATATATTCTTTAAAATATTAATCGAATATAGCTTTAAAAATATCGTTGCCATTAGCAAAAAGCACTAATGCAATTAAAATAAAGAAACCAACCATTTGTGCATACTCCATAAATTTATCATTTGGCTTGCGTCCTGAAACTATTTCAAATAATAAAAACACAACATGACCACCATCTAAAGCAGGTATTGGCAATAAATTTAAAACCGCCAACATAATAGACAAAAAAGCAGTTATTGCCCAAAAGGCTTTCCAATTCCATGTGGAAGGGAACATGTTACCAATGGCAGCAAATCCTCCAACTTGTGAAGCTCCTTTTTTTGTGAAAATATATTTAAATTGTGCTAGATAGTCTTTTATTGTCCAATATCCTAAAGCAGCACCTCCATTTATACTTTCTCCAAGAGAATATTCTCTGTGATTTAATTTTATAAAATCTGGATCTGTACCTATAGTACTTATACCTATTGTATCATCTTCATTTGGAGTTATCGTTAAATCTTTTTCTATACCATCTCTTAGTACCTTTAATGAAATACTTTCGGATGTGTTATATTTGATTGCATTGGTAAGATCTGAAAGATATTCAATAGGTTTACCATCAACAGAAAGTAATTTGTCGCTTACTAATAATCCTCCATTAAATGCAGGCGAATTTTGAATTACAGAATCTAGTTTAAAAGGGCTTCTAGGTGTCATTGCAGGGAAATCTCCTGCTTCAAAAAGTTCAGTTCCAATATCTTCAGGTAAACTTATTCTTTCTATTGTACCATCAAAATGTTCAACCGTAACTTGGCTAATTTCTCTTAATAACAAATGACTATTTATGCTTCTAACCTCTTCAAAAGGTTGGTCGCCTACAGAAACAATTTTATCTCCATGTTTAAAACCGTATTTTTCTAGAGTTTTAGTTACACTATATCCATATTTAATATCATCTTTTTTTGAATAATCAGTTCCCCAAACAAATAAGATTATGATATATAATATGAATGCTAAAATAAAGTTAACTGTCACTCCTCCAAGCATAATTATTAAACGTTGCCAAGCTGGTTTTGACCGAAATTCCCATGGTTGAGGTGGTTTTGCCATTTGTTCTGTGTCCATACTCTCATCAATCATTCCGGCAATCTTAACATAACCACCAAGCGGTAGCCAACCAATACCATAAACAGTATCGCCAATTTTCTTTTTGAAAAGAGAATATTTTATATCGAAAAATAAATAAAATTTTTCTACTCTGGTTTTAAATAGTTTTGCTGGTATAAAATGTCCTAACTCATGTAAAACAACAAGTATAGATAAACTCAAAAGTAATTGAGCAGCTTTAATTAAAAATACAATCATGTATTTATATTTAGAAATTTAATTGTTTAAAAACGCACAAAAATAAGACTTTAGTCTTACTATAAAAAGATATTTGTGCGATGTCTTACTTTTTAACATCTATTTAAGGTGTAAAAAAAATCTATGTGTATAATTTTCATTGTATTTTTGCAATCTCTTAAAGCAAAATAAATGTTATTGTTTTTTAAAAAATATAGACTTTTTGGTATTGCCTTTTTTATTATTTCTATTATTATTATTTCTATTATCTATAACATATTAAATGTAAAAAAGCCGTTACCAATCTATCAACCATCTCAAGTAAATTTTGAAATGGTAGATAGTACAATTCAACATAAAAAAAAATACCATCGCATAGCCGATTTTAGTTTAATTAACCAAAACGGAAAAACAATAACTCAAGACGATTATAAAGATAAGATTTATGTTGCCGATTTCTTTTTTACAACCTGTCAAACCATTTGTCCAATTATGACAAAAAACATGCATGAGATTCAAAAAAAAATTATTGCAGACGATGAAATAATGTTGTTGTCTCACACTGTAACTCCAAAAATTGATACAGTTGCACAACTAAAACGTTATGCTGATGAAAAAGGAGTAAATGCATCTAAATGGAATTTAGTGACTGGCGATAAAAAACAAATCTATGAGCTGGCTAGAAAATCTTATCTCGCTGTAAAGGATGAAGGAGATGGTGGTCCTTTTGATATGATACATACCGAAAATTTTATGCTCATTGATAAAAAACGACAAATACGAGGATTTTACGATGGTACAGATTCCAAAGAAATTGAACGATTACTAAAGGATATAAAAGTTTTAAAAGCATCGTACAAAGACTAATCTTTTTATTACTTTTGCTTCTTTAAAATGAATCTAAATAAGGATGGGTTTCACTATTGCTGATTTAAAAAAAGGAGAACGAGGCATAATTACAGATATTTCTTCTGAAGCTATTCCGTTAAAACTACTGGAAATGGGTTGTTTGCCAGGAAACGAAGTAGAATTAATTCAAGTGGCGCCATTTTCAGACCCATTGTATCTAGATATAAATGGTTGTCATCTAGCTATTAGAAAAGAAATAGCAGCATTGATTTTAATTGAAAAGACAACTAATGAGTAAGCAAATTAATGTTGCGTTAATAGGAAACCCAAATACAGGAAAAACTTCGGTTTTTAATGCACTTACTGGTTTAAATCAAAAAGTGGGGAATTATCCTGGGATAACTGTCGAAAAAAAAGAAGGTATCTGTAAACTTCCTCGAGGTGTAAAAGCTCATATTTTAGATTTACCAGGAACTTATAGTTTAAATGCTTCATCCATTGATGAAAATGTTGTTATCGAACTCCTTTTAAACAAGAATAATAAAGATTATCCTGATGTTGCTGTTCTTATAAGTGATGTTGAAAATTTAAAACGAAATCTTCTTCTTTTTACTCAAATTAAAGATTTAAAAATTCCGACTATTCTTGTCATTAACATGGCAGATAGAATGAATAGAAAAGGAATTACCTTAAACACATCTATTTTAGAACAAAAATTAAATACCAACATTGCCTTAATTAGTACTCGTAAAAATGATGGCATACAACACTTAAAAGACCTTATAAACAACTACAAAGAATTATCTTTAGAGCCTTGTTTAGATACCTCAATCATTGATGTAGATTATTTTGAAAGATTAAAAAAAGCATTTCCTAATCAAGACCTTTTTAAGCTTTGGTTAGTGATTACTCAAGATGTAAATTTTGGAAAAATGACCAGACAGGAATTAGATTTTTCAGAATTCAAAACAAAATCGCATTCCGATTTAAAACGGCTTCAACAAAAAGAAACCATAAAGCGCTATCAATTTATTAATGAAGTCTTAAAGGAAGGGCAAACTATTGATGCCTCAAAAGCAACAGGATTGAGAGCAAAATTCGACCGTGTTTTAACTCACAAAATTTGGGGTTATGCCATTTTCTTTGTCATTTTACTTACCATTTTTCAAGCTATTTATGATTGGGCTAGTGTGCCAATGGACTTTATTGATGCTTCTTTTGCATCGCTTTCAAATTGGGTTAAAGGCACCTTCTCACCTGGAATTTTTACCGATTTATTGGCTGAAGGAATTATTGCCGGAATTGGTGGAATTGTTATTTTTATACCTCAAATAGCGTTCTTATTTCTATTCATTTCTGTTTTAGAGGAAAGTGGTTACATGAGTCGTGTCGTATTTTTAATGGATCGAATTATGCGTCGTTTTGGATTGAGTGGCAAAAGTGTTGTCCCATTAATTTCTGGAACAGCTTGCGCTATTCCTGCAATAATGGCAACACGAAATATAGAAAACTGGAAAGAGCGATTAATAACCATTTTAGTAACTCCTTTTACAACATGTTCTGCAAGACTTCCTGTGTATTTAATTATTATAGCTCTTGTAATTCCCGAAGGACGTTTTATAGGCTTAAGTTATCAAGCACTAACTTTAATGTTATTGTATTTAATTGGTTTTGGAATGGCTGTATTCTCAGCATATATTTTAGATAAGATTTTAAAAACAAAAAGCAAATCATTTTTTATAATTGAAATGCCTAATTATAAGATTCCTCTCTTTAAAAATGTAGCGATTACTGTAATCGAAAAGACTAAAACTTTTATTTTTGAAGCCGGAAGAATAATCTTAGCAATCTCAATTATTTTATGGGTTTTGGCATCTTATGGTCCCGGAAAGCAATTTAATGATGCTGAAACCATTATAACTGCTGAATACCAAAACTTAAATAAAATAGAATTAGACGATAAAATTGCTGCACATAAATTAGAATATTCCTATATAGGAATTATTGGAAAAACCATTGAACCAGCTATTAAACCATTGGGTTATGACTGGAAAATAGGGATTGCTTTAATTACATCTTTTGCAGCAAGAGAAGTTTTTATCGGTACGCTTGCCACTATTTATAGCGTTGGAAGTGCTGATGCCGAACAAGAAGAAACCATTAAACAGAGAATGGTTGCAGAAGTCTATCCTAATGGTAATAAAATATTCACTTTAGCTTCTGGAATTTCTTTATTGCTATTTTATGCTTTTGCCATGCAATGCATGAGTACTTTAGCTATAGTAAAACGTGAAACCAATAGTTGGAAATGGCCATTAATACAGCTATTTAGTATGACATCTATAGCTTATGTTGTAGCATTGATTGTGTTTCAGTTTTTGAAATAATTAATAACTATTCCTTCCCTTTTCAAGGGAAGGTGTTCGAAGGACGGAAAGGTTAATTAACCACCTCGTCTTTCAACTTTGTTGAAATTCACTCCTCCTTTTAAAGGAGGAGAAAAAATTATAGTAATAAACAGAATGAACAACACCATACAAACCATATTTGTTATTATTACAGTTAGTGTTGCTGTTGGATTTTTAGTGAAAAAATTCTTGTGGAACCCAAAGAAGAAAACTAACAAATCCTGTGATAATGATGATTGTGGCTGTCACTAAACTTTTATTTTTCGTTATACTTTCTTAACCAAGCTAAGGTATGTGCCACTTTACTTATAAGCTGGCTTGGTCGTCTTGCAATACCATGCGATGCTCCTGGAAGTTCTACTAAAACAGTTTCAATTTTACGCAATTTTAAAGCATGATATAGTTGTTTTGCTTCGCTTGGAGGTGTTCTTAAATCGTTCATTCCAACCATAACCATTGTTGGGGTTTCTATATTCCCAACCAAAGAAATTGGAGAGAATTTCCAATAGGTTTCAAAATTCTCCCAAGGTTGTCCAGGATAACGAGAATTAGCATAACCGTAATAATTGTCTGCAACCAAAGTTTTACTAATCCAATTCATAACAGGTTTAACAACAACAGCAGCTTTAAAACGGTTGTTCTTTCCAATCATCCAAGCTGTCATAATTCCTCCTGCACTTCCTCCTGTTACAAAAAGTTTGTTGTTATCCACAATGCCATTATCCACTAAATAATCCACACCATCCATCACATCGTTATAATCTTCACTAGGATAATTATTGAATAATAAATTCCCAAATTCTTCACCATAACTTGTGCTTCCTCTTGGGTTTGGATAAAACACAACATAGCCATCTGCTGCATATAACTGAATTTCGGCAGTAAAGCGATCTCCATAATTTAAAATTGGTCCTCCATGATTTTCAACCAATAAAGGGTATTTTTTAGATGCATCATAAAAAGGAGGTTTTACGATCCAGCCTTGAATATTTCTGCCATCAAACGAAGACTTATACCAAACTTCTTCAACTTTACTCAATTCGCGATGGCTTAAAACATCTTCATTTAGTTTCATAATTAGTTTTGGTGTTCTTTGTTTAGGTTGAATTACAGCCAATTCTGCAGGATATTCTGGTCTTGTTTGTGTGTAAACAATAGTTCCGTTTTGCGATACCGAATACGATCCTGAAGGATAAGGTCTTCCTAAAGTTGTACCTCCAACATTATTTGCCAAATGTGATATTTTTTTGCTTAAACTAATGCGTGCTATTTTTGTGTTGCCTTTATCATCATAAGTAAAATAGAGTCCTTTGCTTTCTTTATCCCAAGTAATATTAGAAATGCTTCTGTCTAAATCTCCTGATAATAATTGTCGCTTACTACCATCTGCATTCATAATATATAGCTGTCTCAATTGATAGGTTTGCACTTTATCCTTAAAGCTTATAAATGCTACTTTTTTTCCATCTGGAGAAACCATTGGTGAGTAATCTGGTCCTTGTTGCGTGGTAAGTTGAGTAATTTCTTCAGTGTCGATATTTACTTTATAGACTTCGCTATTTCTAAAATCGTACTCCCAGTTTTCATGCCTGTTTGAAGAAAAATAAATCTCTTTTCCATTAGCGGAAAACGATAACGATCCTCTATGGTTATAATTGTTGTTTGTTAATTGTCTCGGTGTTCCAGCTTCGGCAGGAAGAATGAAAATATGTGTAAATCCTGGCTCAATATAACCTGCTCCATCTGCTTCATGTTTTAATCTATCTGTAATTCTAGCAGGTTTTGCCCATTCTGCGCCTTTAGGTTTAGCTGGAGTTTTTATAATTACAGGAGCTTTCTCGTCAATTTTCATTGTGAACGCTAATAAATTCCCATTTGGTGACCACGTTAAAGAACTTGGAGATTTTTCGAGTTGAGACAGTTTAGCAATTTGTCCTGTATTAACCCAATACATATAAACTTCTGTGCCTTCTTTTGTGCTACTTACAAAAGCTATTCTGTCTCCATTTGGAGACCATCTGGCTTGAGACTCCCTAACTTCTCTTGAGGTAAGTTTTCTATTTGAAGAACCATCAATATTAACAATCCAAAGATTTCCTTTGGCATTGTCTTTCATTATATCAAAACCATTTCTTCGGTAAACTACTTGAGTCCCATCTGGAGAAATTTGTGGATCGGAAACGTATTCTAACTCAAATACATCTAAAGGTTGAAATGGTAATTTTTCGCTTTGACCAAATGAAAATTGAAAACAAAAAATAGTAACAAGGAGGATTGAAAATTTATACATTATAAGCTTTTAAAATTAAAACTGAAAGGTAATAATTCTATGCTTTAGTTCATAAAAGATATTGCTACTCTTTTTCTGTTTTGGAAATATTTATACTAGCTCCAACTGAAAAATAGTTCATAGTGTGATTAAGACCAGTTCCGAAAGAAACATCTAATTGAAAGTTATCTTTTACTAAATAGGTGATTCCAGCATCAAAACTCGCCTCATGTTGGTCTAAATCTATGAGGTTACCATAAGGTTCTAAATAAACTCCTATTTTGTTGTTAATGCCAATTCCTAAAGCTACTGAATAGGTTAAATTTCCTTTTCCAACTCCAAAATAGTCGTATCCAATATTATATCCAATCCCAACTTTTTCACTAATGCTATGTGAAATTGAAAGTTTATTGATAGTTCCCAATCTATCAATAGTAAGCTCTTTGGTTCCTGTAGGGAGAATTAAATGCGTTAAAAAAGCTATTTCTGTATTTACATCTTTTCTTTGAAAAATTTGAAATTTTGTGCCAATCTCTAAATCACTTATTCCATTTACTTTTTCAGAAGAAGTCTTGTTTTTTATGCTTTCAAATTGATTTACGAGCCTTAATTCTATACCTTTTGTAATTCCATATCGAAATAATGTTGAAGGTGCTAAAGTTTGTCGCAAGGAAATTCCTTCACTTTTAGAAGACCCAAACAAAACTCCAGTTTCTATTTGAAAGCTTCCTTTTGGAACAGTAGAAGAACTTTCGGTTTGGTCTGGTCTATCAGTGATAATAGCTTGTGCATTTATTGATAAATTTATCAATAGTAGCATTACAAAAATTATAACTCTAATCATATTGTTTTTTTATCCTAATTAAAATAATCTCCAAATTTGAGTTACTAAAAATGTAATCACAAATCCCATTATTACTGGCAAAATTGAAGCAACTGTGGTCCATTTTGCACTTTTAGTTTCTTTATAAATGGTGTAAATTGTTGTGCTACACGGATTATGCAATAAGCTGAACAACATTAAATTAATTGCTGTAAGCAAAGTCCAACCTCCTGCTCTTAAAATATCTCCTGTGGCAGTAACCGAATCTAATTCAAACATTACTCCCGCTCCTGCTCCTCCTACAATACCACTTGCCATAACGGTTAACATTAAAATAGTAGGAATCACAATTTCATTAGCAGGTATAGCAACAATATATGCCAGTAAAATAACTCCGTTCATTCCTAACAAAAACCCAAATCCATCCAACGAATTAATTGTCCAAGTAGCAACACTTTCGTTACCAATATAAATATTTGAAATCAGCCAAATAACAGCTCCTGCTGGTGCAGCAAAAAGGATAGCTCGCCATAAAACAATTATAGTTCTATCAATCAAGGATGTGTAAACTGTTTTCCAAAAACGTGGTGGACGATATGGAGGCAATTCTAAATTAAATGTAGAAACTTCACCTTTTAAAACTGTTTTTGTTAATGCCCAAGAGGTAAAAAACATAAAAAACAGTCCTAAAATTGCTACTCCAATAACTGCCGATAACGATGCAAATGCAGAAAAAGAAGCAGGAACAACAGCACCAATAAAAATGGTAGCAATTAATATTTGTGTTGGCCAACGACCATTACACAAAGAAAAATTATTAGTAATAATAGCGATTAAGCGTTCTCTGGGACTATCAATTATTCGAGTGGCAACAACTCCTGCTGCATTACAACCAAAACCCATACTCATTGTTAAAGCTTGCTTGCCATGTGCACCAGATTTTTTAAACATATAATCCAAGTTGAATGCAACTCTTGGTAAGTAACCAAAATCTTCAAGAAGTGTAAACATTGGGAAAAATATTGCCATTGGTGGTAGCATCACAGCAATTACCCAAGCGACTGCTAAATAAACGCCGTCAATTAAAAAACCATCTAACCACCAAGGCATTCCTATATTCGTTGCAAAACTTTTTAAAACTGGATGTATATTATCTAGTAACAAGTTTGCTAACATCGATGAAGGATAATTTGCTCCTATAATGGTAAGCCAAAGAATCACACCTAAAATCAAAAACATAATTGGAAAACCCCAAGTTTTACTTGTTACAATTTTATCTATTTTAGAATCTAAACGGAAACGGGGGGTTTCGTTATCGATACTAATAGATCCATTTGCAATTTCAGAAGCATCAGCATAGATTCCTTCAGCAAGTCCGTCATGAAAATCATCTCCAATCTTCCAACGTAAATCGCTAGACAAGGCTATTATATTTTCTATAGAATTTTTGCTCATTGCTTTAATTTCATACTAGCTCTCCTGTTTTTAACGCATCAACAATATGTGTGTCTCCTTCTAATAATCGAAAAGCGATCCATCGACTATTTGGTATTGTTGGGAATTGTTTTTTAATTTCTGTGCTCAATGTTCTTACAGCAGTTTCTATGTTTTTTGGTACATTCTTTATCTGGTGAGGTTTGCAAATTATTTCTCCATTTGCAACTTCGTTTATAGTATGAATTAAATCTGAAATGCCTTGACTGTATCGTGCACTTGTTGGTACTACAGGAATTCCTAAATCTCTGGCTAAAGTTCTTATATCAATTTTGATATTATTTCGTTTAGCTTCATCCATTAAATTCAAACACAAAACAGCTTTGTCAGTTATCTCTAAAATTTGCAGAACTAGGTTTAGATTCCGTTCTAATCTGCTAGCATCTACAACAATAACGGTAACATCAGGTTTCCCAAAAAGAATAAAATTGCGAGCGACTTCTTCATCTTGTGATGTTGAAAGCAAAGAGTAAGTTCCTGGTAAATCAATTAATTTGAATTTTTTAGAATTATACTCAAAAGCACCTTCGGCTCTAACAACTGTTTTTCCAGGCCAATTCCCTGTATGTTGACGCAACCCTGTTAAGGCGTTAAAAACTGTGCTCTTTCCAGTATTTGGATTCCCAGCCAGCGCAACTACAAAATCATAATTGTTGGTATTCACTCCTAACTTTTTTAAGCCTTTTGCGTTAAAATGTGTACACATATCACAAGCACTATTAACTTTATTCACCATAGCTTAATCTTTTTTAATGAGTATTTTGGATGCTTGATCTCTTCGTAATGCTATAGAAGTTCCTTTAACCAAGTAGGCTATAGGATCTTTCATAGGGCTCATCAAATCAATACAAATCTCAGTACCTCTTACAAAACCTAAATCTAATAATCGTCTTCTGTTATCTCCTCTACTTTCTTTTGAAATCCCTAAAATATGTGCTATCTCACCATCTTTTAGGTTTGATAACCTCACTATATTTTCTTCAACTACTTCATCTTTTTCAAGAACAGCAACTGTTATATTTGCTGCAACAATTGGTGCTAATTTAAATTCTTCGCCTTCTGCATAAAAAACCACTCTTTGGTTGTTATTTTCTACCACTCTTATTTGAGAACCAATATGAATGTTCTCGGCAAGGATTTGTTTGTAAATTACATCTGGTTCATCTTCAATATGAACTATTTTTCCAACAGTATTTACCCCCAAAGAAGATAAAAACTCTCCATGAACATCAGCCATTTTTCCAGTGTTTGTGGGAATTGGGTCTCCATGCGGATCGTATATTGGGTTCCCTAATTGTGTTGCTAACAAATTTGTTTCTTCATTACTTAATTCATGCTCTTTCGATTCTGCCATTTCATGCCACTCCTTTTTATCATAACCTGTTTTTTCTGCCAAATACTTTTCCCAAAGCCTATGAACTCTAACAATACGCAAAGCATAATCTCTTCCAGAGTTTGTTAACTTTAAAATATCTCCATCAAATTGTATCAGCTCATTAATGGCCATTTTTTTAATAACATCAACTATAATACTGTCCTTAAACTTTAAGGCTCTTGTTAAAGCATTTACATTATCTTCTTTACCAGAATTTTCGCTGTGATATAAATGTTTTAGAACATCTTCGATAACTATTTTTTCATTCGATTTTAGATTGTTTTTAATTAGCCAAAACCAACCCTTTCTTGGTCGGAATAACAAATACCCTAAAAATGAAATAACAAAAAATAAAAGTAAAGCGTATATAGGATTATAAGTATTCATGTTAATTGATTTTTACATACATATTACTTGCTATCTCTTTAGAAATAGTCAGCTCTGAATTATTTATTTTAATAGTCATAGACTCATCAAAAGCTTCTTTGGTTAAAACCTGTATAGCTGTTCCTATGGCAATACTATTTTTATCAAGATATTTAAGAAAATTATCTGAAGAATCTTTTACACCAACACAAGAACAATTAACACTTGGATTTACTTGTGATAAAAAGATTTTTTGAGATTTTTGTAAGTTACCTTCTCTATCAGGAATTGGATCTCCATGTGGATCATGAGTAGGAAGCCCTAAAAAAGCATCCAATTCATTAATTAGTTTTTGAGACTTAATATGTTCTAATTGCTCGGCAATATCGTGAACTTCATTCCAAGAAAAATTTAGCTTTTCTACAAGGAATACTTCCCAAAGACGATGTTTACGAACAACATTCGCGGCAATAATTTTACCTTCTTTAGTTAAAGAAACGCCTTGATATTTTTTGTAGTCAACAAGTTCTTTTTCCGCTAGTTTTTTTAACATGTCTGTAACCGAAGATGCTTTAGTGGTCATCTTTTCTGCAATAGCGTTTGTGCTTACAGAAATGCTGCCTTGTTTACCGAGATGATAAATGGCTTTTAAATAATTTTCTTCAGATTGTGTAACCAAAACTTGTGTTTTATGTTACAAATATACAAAAATTTACTTAACGGTAAATATTTTTTTAGACAAGTCTAAAACATATTAAAACCCTCTCTCTTTCTGCAATTGCTCGTAAGCACCTTGTACTTGCCTAAACTTTTCTTCAGCTCCTTTTTGGTGTTCTTTACCTAAATGCATCACTTTGTCTGGATGGTATTTTTTTGCCATTCTTCGGTAGGCTCTTTTAATTTCGGTATCAGAAGCAGATTTGTCGATTTCTAAAATTTTATAGGCATTTTCCTTGCTACTATAAAACATGGCTTTAATGCTTTCAAAATCACGAGCACTAATCCCTAAATAACCTGCAATTGTATTAATTTGTTTAGCTTCAACTTCTGTTACAAATCCATCTGCTTTTGCAATACCAAACAAAAAGTGCATAAGTTGCAAACGTGCAGGATGTCCCATCATTTGTTTAATCTGTAAGCAAACTTGTCGTGTAGAAATTTTGGTTTGCTTATTTATGTTTTTAAATAACTTAAATGCATGGTTTGCTCGTTCTTTACCATACATTCCTACAAATTGCTGACGCACAAAATCTAATTCGCGCTGGTCTTGTTTGCCATCAGCTTTTATTACAATTGACGACAAGATAAGTAGGCTGACTTCAAAATCTCCCGATTGGGTTTGTCCACGTTGAAATGTTCTTCTTCTGGTTCGTGTCGTAGTATTTTCATTTCCCATCGCATCAACAACACTTCCTAATGCCAATCCAATAATAGCGCCAATTGGCCCACCAAATGACCAACCTAACGATGCTCCTATCCATTTTGAAAAACTCATGTAAGTAATAAATTTTGTTTATCGTCAAATATAATATTAGTTAGTAGATAGTTGCGTTAATATGTTACACAATTATGTATCTTTGTCGTCTATATTATTAAAAATAAAAAAAATTAAATATGTATCCAGCAGAATTAGTAAAACCAATGCGTGAAGATTTAACCAATGTTGGTTTTGAAGAATTATGTACATCTGAAGCTGTTAATGTAGCTATTGCAAAAGAAGGGACGACTTTATTGGTTGTAAATTCGGTTTGTGGTTGTGCAGCAGCAAACGCAAGACCAGGAGCTCGATTAAGTTTGCAAAACGCTAAGCGTCCAAACCATTTAACGACTGTTTTTGCAGGTGTCGATAGAGAGGCTACTGAAAAAGCAAGAGAATATATGATTCCGTTTCCTCCAAGCTCACCTTGTATTGCACTGTTTAAAGATGGAGAATTAGTGCATATGTTAGAACGTCACCACATTGAAGGTCGTCCAGCAGAATTAATTGCTGAAAACTTAATGGATGCTTATAATGAGCATTGTTAAAAAGAAGTAGGAAGCACGAAGACAGGAGACAAAAGTTTTTTAACTATTTAAACCACGATAAAATCGTGGTTTTTTATGCTTATTTTTGAAGCATGCTAAAACTTATGGCCTATCCAATATCCGTTATTTATTTCTTCTTTTTCGGATTAACATTGCTAGTGTTTCATCCAATTCAATGGATTTGTTTAAATGTGTTTGGATATAATACGCATAAAAAAAGTGTGTCTTTAATGAATTTCTTTTTATTAAGATGTTCAAATATATTAAGGACGCGTTTGACGTTTAACAATCCTTATAATATATCAACAAATCAGCCTTTAATTGTTGTTTCCAATCATCAAAGTTTGTTAGATATTCCTCCTATTTTCTGGTATATGCGAAAACATCATCCTAAATTTATAAGCAAAATAGAATTAGGAAAAGGCATTCCGAGTGTGTCTTATAATTTAAAACATGGAGGTTCTGTACTAATTGATAGGAAAAAACCAATGGCATCTGTAACTGCTATTAAAAAGTTTGCTGATTATATTGAAAAAAATAATCGTGCAGCTGTAATTTTTCCTGAAGGTACACGTAGCCGAAACGGAAAGCCAAAGAAATTTCAAACCAAAGGTTTATTAACTTTAATCGAACATATTCCGTCTGCAATTGTAGTTCCTATTACTATTAATAATTCATGGAAAACGCTACGTTATGGAAAATTCCCGATGGGTTTAGGTGCGCATATTACATTTACTGTACATCAACCTTTAAAAGTAAATGAGCATGATGCTAATGCCTTAATAAAAACTATTGAAACACAAATAACTCAAGCTATTATATTATGACTAATATAGAAATTATTGAAGCTACAAAAGCATTTGTGCAAAAAGAGCTAACTAATGCTGAAGGTGGACACGATTGGTTTCATATTTTAAGGGTGTTTAACAACGCCAAATTAATCTCTGAAAATGAAAGTGTTGATGGATTTATAGTTGCTTTAGGTGCATTATTACATGATATTGCTGATAGCAAATTTCATAAAGGCGACGAAAGTGTTGGACCAAAAGTTGCTCGAGAATTTTTATTTCAACAAAATGTTGATAGCACTGTTATTGAGCATATAATAAAAATAATTGAGAATATTTCTTTTAAATCTTCTTTAGATGAAAAGAAGAATTTCAATTCACCTGAATTAGAAGTCATTCAGGATGCTGACAGATTGGATGCCATTGGAGCTATTGGTATTGCACGATGTTTTAATTTTGGTGGTTTTAAAAATAGAAAGTTATTCGATCCATCTATAAAACCAAATCTCAAAATGACCAAAGAAGAGTACAAGGCTTCCGACTCACCAACTATAAATCATTTTTACGAAAAGCTACTGCTTTTAAAGGATAAAATGAATACCAAAACAGGAAAGCGAATTGCAGCTAATAGACATCAATTTATGAAGTTATATTTAGAACAGTTTTATGCAGAATGGGATGGTGAAAAATAATATTTTATATAAAACTATTGAAGGTTATCCTGACACTAAAATATATCAAGATATAGTAAACCTATACTCTGAAATTTTTGAAGATGCCGATTTAGAATTCTTAAAAAAACGCGTTGAAAAAAACGCTAAACTCTTTTCTGTCTTAGCTTATTATAACAACCAATTTATTGGGTTTAAAGTTGGCTATCCTTATGATAAGGATACCTTTTATGGTTGGATTAGTGGAGTTTTACCTAATTACAGAAAACAAGGTGTTGGAACACAGATAGCTATAATTCAGGAAAATTTCGCAAAAGATAATGGCTTTAAAAAATTAAGAACAAAGTCGATGAATACTTATAAAGCAATGATGATATTGAATTTAAAAAACGGATTTGATATTACTAAAGTTTATACAAATGCAAAAGGGCAAACTAAAATAGTGTTTGAAAAATTACTCTAATTACTTATAAAAAAATTTATCTAAAGTCACTTTTTGTTTTTGTTCGTAAAGCTTAATCACTTTTACCTCTTTCGTTTCATTAGCTAAACCATAATTTTTATAAACAGTATATTTTAAATATGTAGGATTAAGAATGTCTTTGTTACTTAAACATTCAATATTAATAATCCATTCGCCTGCATCAGCATCATCTATTATATATTCTTCGGTATGATAGCCATAGTTGATTTCATCTATCATGCGTTCCTTATTTTCAAAACGCGTATGTGACCATTTGTAATATTTCTTTTGTGGATTTACAAACTGTATTTCAAATTCTGTGTTTGGATCATTCCATTCAAAAACGATTCGAAGATCATACTTAAAGTCAACAGATAAGAAGTCTGTAGGAAGGTCTCTAAACGTTACTTTGCTTCTATGAAAAGTAATTAAATGTTTTAGTTCATTACTAACCACCTGCAATAAACCATCAAAATCAAGACCTTCAATAGTGTTGCTTAACATTTTTTTATAGAGATTCATAGCTTTTTGATAACCTCCTGTTTTGCTGTAAATAAGTGCTAAATCTCTATAAGACTGTTCATGATTTGGTCGTAATACAAGTAGCTGTTCATAGATATATTTTGCCTCTTCATATTTATTTAATTCTTCTAGTTTATATGCTAATGATTTTAAAGCTTTAGGGTTATCATTTGCAACAGAAGCGATATTAGTTAAAATTGTAAAAGCAAAATCTTCATTCCATTTCGTAAAATAATTTGAAACATCTAAATAATATGAAATTGATAACAGACTATCTTGGTTTTGCTGTTTATAATAAATGTTTTGGGCTTCTTCGAATGTTATTGATTTTTCTAATTCTAAAATATATGGTGAATTGTTAATATTATAATTTAATAACTGAATATCATTTTCAGTATAATCATTCCCTTTAATTAATGCAGTATCTATAATGTTTTGATCTTGATTACCACTTGTATATTTCGTTAAAATTTTAATAACTCCACCTCTTCCTTGAGTTCCATATTTATTAGTAGCAGCTAACGACTTTAAAATAGTAATACTCTCAATTTCTTGTGGATCTACAAATGGTGGGTTTTCAGTATAAATTGATCCATCAATATCTAATATAGCTAAAGCTGGATTGTTAATAGAACCTCCACCTCTAATAACGAATTTAGGATTGTTAGGATCCAAACCTGTTACTTGAACTCCAGCAAACTGTCCTCTAATAACATCTGCCAAAGTATGATGATTTTGTTTAATATCTTTTGATGTAATAGTATTTAAAGAGTAGCCTATTCCATCCTTATCCCTTTTACCAAATCCTCCTTCAATATCTTCATCTTTTTTACTTTCTCCAGTAAGCACAACCTCATCAAGTAATTCTCCATCACTTTTTAGTAAAATATAAATATCTTCAGGGTTTGTAACCAAAACTTCTTTTTCAATCATACCAAGATAATTAACAATCAAAATGTCATCTTCTTTAGCTTTAATACTAAAGTATCCTTCTGAATCTGATTGTGATTCAACAAAGGTGTTTTTTAATCTTATAGTAGCTCCTTGAATTGGCCCAGCAGCATGAAAAATTTTTCCTTGTAGTAAGTTTATTTGTTTTAATTCTTTATCATTAATATCGTTATATGTTTCTATATCATAAACTTCATTTATAATAAAATCTAATGCAAGTTTTGAACTTACTTTATTTAAATTAATATAATGTCCATCTGCGTAGAACGCTGTTTTTTGAAGTAAGTAATGATTAGCTTTCTCTAAAGAATTAATACAAAATGTTGGAACGTTGATACCTGGTTCTAGTGGTGAAAAATTAGATATCCCATTTGTGAAAAGCATAACCACATCTGCATTGAAGGTATTTGATTTCAAAATGTTTTTATAATCGGTAGCACCATCATAAAAACTGTTTTTTAAATATTCTATTAATTCTTTTGACTTCCCATTTAAAACATTAAACAATTTTGCTTGTTTATTAATATTGCTAAACTTAATTACTTCAATATCTACTTTTTTTAAAACTTTTAAATAACCAGATAGCAATTCAAACTCTTTTTCAGACACTCTGTTTTTCATTTGTTTTGAAACATCGTAGAAAAGTGTTATTTTTTTTGGTTTTTCTCTTTCAATTATAACTTCTCTGTCTTTTTCTACAGGGAAGGACGTTAAAACACTAAAATTCATCCCAACATTAGCAAACCGTTTCCATTTAGCTTGACTTATAAGTCTTAAAAATGATGTTCCTCTGTTATTTGAAGCTGAAACTGCAAAATTTACATTTTCTCCGTAAACTTCAACAAGTTCTATTCCAAAAACTACATCATCATTAACCATTATATTATATGGTCTTAAGTCTATAGCTTCCTCTCCTTCTTTTCTTGTTATTATATGAAAAATATTAGTTTTTAATATATTCTTTTTGGGATAGCTTTTTTTATAATCGTAAACATTTACACGGATTTTAATACTGTCAGAAGTATTTTCAATTATATTAAATTTTATATCTAAAAGTTTAGTTTTTTTATTCTTAATTTTAATTTTAGTAGTAATTTCTCCTCCAAGTGCTTCTTTATCTTTCCAATAACCCATTACAGAAGAAGAAACGCTTGTATTCCCCAATCTAATTTGGCTTCGTTTTTCATTTGAAATTAAAACCTCATCAAGTAACTCAAGTGATGGTTCTAAATAAAATTTATTAGTGTTGGTAAGAAATTTAACCAGTTGTGAAGCTCTTACTTTAAGTGTTTTGTATCCTAAAGCGGAAAACTGCAAAAACTCTTTCCCTCCTACAATGTCTTCATGGTATGTTAATTTAAATTTTTCCGTCTCGTCGCTAACAGTTCCAATACTTTTCTCAATAAATCCAATATTTACATAAGGAATAGGTTGATTTGTTACTTTGTCTAACACAAAAGCTTCTATAGTAACTTCGTATTGTGCAAAAAGTGAGGTTGAATAAAAAAGAGTCGCAATAAATAATACAAGTGTAGTTTTCATATATACAAGAGAATCAAATTATATTATTCCCCAGGAAAATTAGCTTTTCGTTTTTCTAAAAATGCTGATGTTCCTTCCTTAAAATCATTGGTTCCAAAACAGTTGCCAAATTCTTCAACCTCAACATCAAAACCGTTTACACCGTCTTTAAAATTTGCATTAATAGCTTTTATGGCCGATCCAATTGCCACTGAAGAATTACGCATAATCTTTCCAGCAATTTTTTCGCAAAGCGGAAGTAATTCTTCTTGAGTAGTTACATGATTTACCAAACCATAATTAAGCGCTTGGCTAGCGTCAATCATTCCTGCTGTCATTATCATTTCCATTGCTCGTCCTTTACCAACCAATTGTGGCAAACGTTGCGTGCCACCATAACCTGGAATAACGCCAAGCGAAACTTCTGGCAAACCCATTTTTGTATTATCACTAGCGACTCTAAAATGTGCTGCCATGGCTAATTCCAATCCTCCTCCAAGAGCAAATCCATTAACAGCAGCTATAACTGGACTGGATAGGTTTTCTACAAAATTGAACAGTAATTCCTGCCCTTCGGCAGCTAATTCTTGACCTTCATTTACATCAAAATCGGCAAATTCGCTTATATCTGCTCCTGCTACAAAGGCTTTTTCGCCGCTTCCTGTTACGATAATAACTTTTGTATTCTTATCTTCATTAGCAGATTTAAATGCCTTATGCAATTCTTCAATAGTTTCAATATTTAGGGCATTTAATTTCTTTGGTCTATTAATTGTTATGGTTGTTATTCCATTATGGGTTTGGGATAAAATATTATCGTAATTCATAATTGTTTAAATGAGATTCCTGAATTCTCAGGAATTGGATTAATCTCTAGGAAAAGTTACAATAAATGTTGTGCCTTTTCCTTCTTGAGATGTAAAAGTAATACTTCCGTTATAAGTTTCAATAATTTTTTTAATCATTGGTAAGCCTAATCCCATTCCGCTAGTTTTAGTTGTAAATTTTGGCTCAAATACTTTAGGACTATTTTCTTCAGAAATACCATTTCCGTTATCTGCTACAGTAATAATTACATCGTCATCTTTAGAATAAACAGTTACTATAATTTTAGGCTCTTGAGTATTCGGAATAGATTGAATTGCATTTTTTACCAAATTAGTCACCACACGAATAAGTTGTGTTCTATCAAATTTGGCAATAATCTCTTTTTCTTTTGAAGTGAAACTAATATAATCTTCTGTAAAAATATCAAGTGCCAAATTAACAACCTCAACGATGTTAAGCATTTCATTTTTTTGCGCTGGCATTTTAGCAAAGTTTGAAAATGCTGAAGCTATAGAGCTCATCGTATCTATTTGCTGAATTAGTGTTTTACTATACTCTTCAACTTTTTGATACACTTCAGGATCATTAGAATCGAACTTGCGCTGAAAGCTTTGTACGCTCAATCGCATTGGGGTTAACGGATTTTTTATTTCGTGTGCTACTTGTTTTGCCATTTCTCTCCAGGCTTGTTCTCTTTCGCTTTGTGCTAATTGTACAGCACTTGCTTCTAACTCATCTATCATATTATTATAAGACTCTACTAATACCGAAACTTCCTGGCTGGCTCCTTTAAGTTCAATTTTTTTATTGTGCTTTTCGAGTCGCGTTTCTTTCATTTTATCACTAATAGTTTTAAGTGATTTTGTAATAAATCTTGAAACAAAATAGGCAAAAGCAATGGCGACTAGCAACATTACAAAATAGGCATAACCCAAGCGAACTAAAAACTCTTTAAGTTCGGCATCACTAAACGAATCGTCATCAAAATAAGGTACGTTAAGTATTCCTAATGGCTTGGCTTTTACATCTGTAAATATTGTAAATGAAGATCGATAATCTCCTCCTAATCGTTCGTTTTTTTCAACATAATGCTTACTGGAGCTTTGGTTTAGCTGGTTCAATGTTTCGGTTGAAATACATCTTGTTATTGAGTCGCTTTCAAAACTAGGCTTTGAGCTCTTTATTAAAGACCCTTCTAAATCGTAAATGTTAAATTCAACATTTAATTTATCGGCAATTTCATAAATTTTATCTTTGAATATTAGTTTAAGATGTTCTGTTTCTCTAGGCCAAGAGGTTTCCCTTAACACATAATTCATACTTGTAATTAACTGAGCCTCCTTACGTTCTAATCGTTGTTTGTGATAATCTTTAGATTGCTCGTTATATTGATAAATGGTAACTGCTGCAATTAAAACAGAAGCAACAACTACCAATAATATCATGTAAATAAAAATACGAGATCGTAAAGAAAGTCTGTTTGAAGCCATTATTAAAATTTACTCAATCAATATAACAATAATCAAGCCGTGTCTAGGCTTTAGGGTTTTTATCTCTTATTCTTTTATAGAGTTTTATCCCCAATATTAACAATAAAACTAAAACAAATAATCCTACAACACCAAAAATCCAATCAATGCCGTTTTTCAAGATTGCCAAAAACACTACTGAAAATAAAATAATCGTTGATCCTTCATTAAAAATACGCATAAAGCTAGACGTGTATTTTACATCATCTTTTTGCAACTGATTAAAAATTTGATGAGTCTTTAGATGATACAAAATAAGTAATACTACAAATGCTAGTTTTATTAGCATCCAATCTTCATTTAATAAGTTAGGCATTAAAATTAATAACCAAACTGCAAAGATTGTGGTAAGTATTGCAGATGGCCAAGTAATAATAAACCATAATCGTTTGGTCATTAGTTTTAACTGTTCAGACAAAATCTCTTTATCTGGTGAGGGTTTATTGCTTGCTTCAATTTGGTACACAAATAGGCGAGGAATGTAGAACAGACCTGCAAACCACGTGATTACAAAAATAAGATGAAGGGCTTTTATGTATTGATAATACTCCATTAATCTTCAATAAATAAATAGTTCAAATTTTTTGCGTTAAATGCTGCGTTAAATGATTTAATCTCGTTATCAATTAAGTTATTGAAAGTTGAAAGTTGTTCGTTAATTTTTTTGGACAACTCATCTTTTACTGCTATATCTTGCTCTGTTGGAGGAAAATCTCCCATGCTTACCAATGAGTTTAAATGTCCTAACTTATTTGTTAATTGTATTGGAAAATTTAAAGGATCTTGTCCACTTCTATTTTTGGTTTGATACAATGCTTTTTCAATTTCTGAAAACTGATCTTTCAATGCTTTTGCTTTTTCCACAAGTTCTTTTACATTTTCATTAGCTGCATATTGCGACTCAAAAGCACTTAATTGTTTGTTTATCTTTCTAATCTTTTTAATAGACTTATGAGCGTTGTCCATCGTTTTGTTAACATCCTTTATAAAATCGAATTGAGTTTGCATTTCTGATAAAGAACTTTCAGATCTTGGATCAGCTACTACAGTAAAAGGCTGTTGAATGCTTTCGTCATTTACATTAAGACTTACCTTATAATTACCAGGAATAGCACGAGGACCAGATAAACTTGCCCACCATAAAATCATGCCTTCAAGACGTTCTGCTCCATCGTAAGTCATATTCCAAACAAACTGATTTGTTCCTTTTTTTACTTTCAGTTTGTCTTTCTTTTTATGTTTTGTACTAAAGGTTTTAATGGTGTCTCCTTTAGTATCAAAATAGGTGAGCGATACCTCATCTTTTTCGTCAGAATCTTTCAAATAAAAATACGTTATTACTCCATTAGCATGGTTAGTACCTTCTGTTTTACTCCCTTTTCTGCTTCCACCACGCATTCTATAAGTGTCTTTTGGCCGAAATAAAATATTATTGCCTTTATTAATTGCATATAATTGATGTAAAACGGTTAAATCATCTATTATCCATACACTTCGTCCTTGTGTAGCTACAATTAGGTTATCATCTTTTATAATTAAATCGGTAATTGGAACGATAGGTAAATTTAATTGAAACGGTTTCCAATTTTTCCCATCATTGAACGAAATATACATTCCTGTTTCTGTTCCAGCATATAATAATCCTTTTTGTTTTGGATCTTCACGAAGTACTCTTGTAAAATGCTCTGAAGCAATTCCGTTAGTGATTTTTGTCCAAGTTTTTCCATAATCTTTAGTTTTGTAAAGATATGGTGCAAAATCGCCTGTTTTGTATTTCGTTCCTGCAATATAGCATGTCCCTGCATCAAAAGCGCTTGGCTCAACACTATTAATCATCATCCATTCTGGCATTCCTTTTGGTGTCACATTTTCCCAGTTGATACCTCCATCTCTAGTAACATGAATTAAGCCATCATCACTACCAACCCAAAGCAATCCTTCTTGTAATGCTGATTCTTGTGCAGCAAAAATGGTACAATAATATTCTACAGAAGTATTATCTTGGGTAATTGGTCCACCAGATGATTTTAATTTTTCAGGATCGTTTCGTGTTAAATCAGGACTAATAATTTTCCATGATTGTCCTTCATTTTCTGTAACATGAACCTGATTGGAAAATGTATATAATTTGTTTGGATTATGTTTTGAAAAAATAATTGGAAAATTCCATTGAAAACGATATTTCATACCTTCTGCTCCATGACCCATTGGATTGTCTGGCCAAACATTAATGGCTCTTACTGTTCCTGTTTTATGATTTACTCTGGTTAAAAAGCCATCATAACTTCCTCCATAAATAATGTCATTATTTTCAGGATCTACTGCAATATGAGCAGATTCTCCTCCTGCTGTACTCTCCCAATCATCTTCACTAATCGACCTACCACTTGTTCTGTGAGGTATTCTTATTGCTGAATTATCTTGCTGAGCAACATAAATTCTATACGGAAAATGATTATCGGTTGTTACACGATAAAACTGTGATGTTGGTTGGTTATGGTATGTGCTCCATGTTTTGCCTCCATCGTATGTTACTTGAGCTCCTCCATCATCTCCTATAACCATGCGATCAGGATTTTCGGGAGCAATCCAAAGATCATGATGATCGCCATGTGGTGCATTATATGTGCTAAATGTTTTTCCGCCATCTGTACTTTTATGATAACGAACATTTAAGACATAAACCACATCTACATCTTTTGTATCTGCATAAACTCTTGTGTAGTACCATGCACGTTGACGTAGTTTTCGCTCACTATTTACTTGTGTCCAAGTTTCTCCTCCATCATTACTTTGGTATAATCCTCCTTTCTCTTTATTCTCTACTATTGCCCAAACACGTTGATTATTAACTGATGAAACCGTTACACCAATAATACCTAATGTGTCTTTTGGAAAGCCTTTGTTTACAGATATTTCTTTCCAAGTTTCTCCACTATCTGTACTTTTCCAAAGTGCCGAACCTTCTCCTCCAGAGCTTAAACTGTAAGGTGTACGTTGTATTCTCCAAGTTGAAGCATATAAAATTCTTGGATTGGTTGGATCGATAATTAAATCTACTGCTCCTGCATAATTATTAGCAAAAAGGATTTTGTTCCATGTTTTTCCGCCATCTGTGCTTTTATAAACACCTCTATCTTGAGTTGGCTTGTAAATGTTTCCTAAAACTCCTGCATAAACAATATTATGATCTGTAGGATGTACAGCAATTCTCGGAACATGTCTCGAATTTTTCAGTCCCGATTCTATCCATGTTTTTCCAGCGTCTACACTTTTCCATAAACCATATCCAGAAGATACATTACCTCGAACCGTTTTTTCTCCACCTCCAACATAGATTACATTTGGATCGCTTTTAGAAACTGAAATAGCTCCAATACTACCTCCAAAATAACCATCAGAAATATTTTCCCAAGTTCTTCCTCCTGTTGTGGTTTTCCAAACACCTCCACCTGTAGCTCCAAAATAAAATAGATTTGGCTGATTAGGAACTCCTGTTACAGCGGCACTTCGTCCTCCTCTAAAAGGCCCAATAAGTCTATACTCTAAAGCATCGTAAAATTCTTCGTTAAAAGTTTGTGCATTGATTTGGTCGTTACTAAATAGCAATAAGAATGTTGCTACTATTACAGTTGAAAATCGCATGTTTATTTTTGGTTTAGTTATGAATAAATAAATGTAAGGATTAAATATTGTTATGCCTTAATTCGATTCAATTTTAACTTAACTTCAAAAATTATTTGCCAGAGTCCCACTCATTAACCCACCTTGATAATAGAGTAACCCAATCTTCATTATCATTCAAACAGGCAACTGTTATAAATTTTTCTCCTCCCATTTCCTTAAAAATTTCTTTACCTTCCATAGCTATTTCTTCCAGTGTTTCTAAACAATCACTAACAAAAGCTGGTGTTACTATTGCCATATTCTTTATGCCTTGCTTTGCTAATCGCTCAATGGTATGATCTGTATATGGTTGTAGCCAAGGATCGAATCCTAATCGAGATTGGAACGACGTTGAAAATGTTTCAGGTTTAAGTTGAAGGTTTTCAGACACCAATCGTGTTACTTCGTAACATTGATGTCGATAACAAAATTCATGTGCTTTTGAATGTGTTTCGCAACATGTTTTATCAATCTTACAATGCGATTTTGTGATGTCTCTTTTTTTAATATGTCTTTCTGGCACACCATGATAAGAAAACAAAATGTGCTCGAATTCTTTATCTTTTAATGTGCCTTTTATCGAATTTGAAAGCACTTCTATATAATCAGATTTATTATAAAATGCTGGAAAAGATTCAATTTTAAGGTTTGGAAAATATTTTTGCTGCTCTTCTTTAGCTTTTACTAAAATAGTTTCAGTTGTTGCCATTGCGAATTGTGGATAAAGTGGAAATAATAAAACCTCCTCCAAATCTTTATCAACTAATTCCTGAAGCCCTTTTTTTATAGTCATACTTCCATAGCGCATAGCTAATGCCAAAGGAATATTAACTTGTTTTTTAACCTTTTCTTTAAGTTTTTCTGAAATGACTATAAGCGGAGAGCCATCCTCCCACCATATTTTTTTATAAGCTGCTGCCGAAGCTTTGGGTCTAGTGTTTAAAATAATGCCTTTAACAAGCAAAGTTCTTGCCCAAAGTGGAATATCAATCACACGTTCATCCATTAAAAATTCACCTAAATACTTTTTTACCTCTTTTGGTTCTGGGCTATCAGGTGATCCGAGATTTACTAATAGAACGCCTTTTTTCATATAATTTTTTGGATTACGAAGATAGAGACATTATATATTTTTTTGGTGTAGTCCCATATTTCTTTTTAAAAGCCGAAATAAAATGACTTGCTGTACTATAACCTACTTTTAAACCAACTTCGGTTACGTTATAGTCGCCAGATTCTAATAATTTTCTGGATACTTCCATTTTATATTCAAACAAAAAACTATAAACAGAGTCACCATAAATTTGTTTAAAACCTTCCTTAAGTTTTTTTAAGCTTAATCCGATTTCGTCGGCAAGCTCTTTTAAGCTTGGTGGTTCTGCCATTCTAGAAATAATAATATCCTTTGCATTTCTAATCTTTGCCACATTAGTTTCATCTACCAAAAAAGGGCACTGCTCTACATTTGTGTCTTCATTTCTGTTAAAATATAAACTTAAAAGCTCGTATGCTTTTCCTTTAAAATATAAATTTTTTATGGAAAGATTAAGATTATAGTTGATTAATTGATATAAAATAATAGCCATTGAAGGTGTGATTTTTCCATCTTTATAGTACTTCTTGTCTTTATTGTCATCGCTCAAAAACGTAATATAATCGGCTTCTTGAGAAAACAAGCTATGAAATTTTTTAATGGGAATTAATATAGTGATTAACCATGATTTGAAATTAATTTCTAGATTTAAAGGCAATTCTTGTTGTGGATTATATAGCAATAATGAATTTTCTTCAAATATATCTAAAGCATATTTTCCGCTATTAAAGTTAAATTTACTAGAACCCTTTAAACAGAAATGAAACTGTATAATATCACTATTTATTTCACGACTAACGCGTTGTATTTTATTGCTTTCATTTTGATATAACAAAATAAAAAAACCGTCTTCAACTTTAGTTTCGTTGTAAGTTCTTTGAGCGACATTTTTTTTTGTATTATTTTTCTTATATGGGCTCATATTATTTAGTTTGAATTAACAATTGACCTATTAAAAAACACTGATTATACTGTAAAAATATGATAAATATCATATAATATTAAAAATAAAGTTTAAAAACCCACAAACGATACTAAAAGTTCTTTGAGCGTTGTTTTTATTAATTGAAGCTACTTAATTTTGTTTAATAATTCCGATTAAAATATAATGGACCAATATAATATTTCTAAAGACAATTCCTTTTACGTAATAGGTTTAAGTTATAAAAAAGCTAATGCAAGTATTAGAGGTCGTTTTAGTTTAGATGCAACTTCTAAATTAGAGCTACTTAATCAAGCCAAAATGAAAGGTGTTAAAAGCTTAATTGTAAATTCTACTTGTAATCGTACAGAAATTTATGGATTAGCTCAACATCCTTTTCAGTTAATAAAATTACTATGCGATAATACTGCTGGAACTATAGACGAATTTCAAGAAGTAGCATACATCTATAAAAATACTGAAGCCATTTCTCATATGTTTAGAGTTGGTTCTGGACTAGATAGTCAAATTCTTGGTGATTTCGAAATTATAAATCAGTTAAAGACAAGTGCTATAGTTTCAAAAAGACTTGATTTATTAAACAACTACTTGGAGCGTTTGGTAAATGCAGTAATACAAGCGAGCAAGCGCATTAAAACAGAAACTCTAATTTCTTCTGGCGCTACTTCTGTTTCATTTGCATCAGTGCAATATATTTTAAAGCATGTAACAAACATTTCCGATAAAAATATATTACTTTTTGGTACAGGAAAAATTGGTAGAAATACTTGCGAGAATCTTGTAAAACATACCAAAAACGAGCAAATTACATTAATTAACCGAACAATAGGTAGAGCAGAACGAATAGCTGGAAAATTTAATTTGGTGGTCAAGAACTATGCTAATTTACAAGAGGAAATTACCAAGTCTCATGTTTTAATTGTTGCAACTGGAGCTCAAAATCCAACAATCGATAAGCAAATTATTCATGCCAAAAAACCGTTATTAATTTTAGATTTATCTATCCCAAAAAATGTAGATGATGATGTAAAGAAATTAAAAAACGTGACGCTTGTTCACCTAGATGATTTATCTCAAATAACCGATGAGACTCTTGAAAAAAGAAAAACTCATATTCCTTTAGCAGAAGCTATAATTGAAGATATTAAAAGCGAATTTTTTGAGTGGTTGGAAACAAGAAAATTTGTTCCTACAATTAAAGCTTTAAAAGGTAAATTACAAGATTTTGCTACTGCTGAATTAAATTTACAACGGAAAAAAAATATTAACTTCAACGAAGAACAAGCAGAGTTAATTAGTAATAATATTATTCAAAAAATCACCAATCATTTTGCACATCACTTAAAAGATGATGATATACCTACCAACGAAAGTCTTGAATTAATTAAAAAAGTATTTCAGTTAGAAACTTTAGAAAATGTCTAAAATTATTAGAATTGGCACTCGCGATAGTGAATTAGCACTATGGCAGGCAAAGACTGTCCAAAAATTACTTGAAGATTTAGGTCATAAAACCGAACTAGTTCCTGTAAAATCTACTGGAGATTTAGTGCTAAATAAACCCTTATACGAACTCGGAATTACTGGAATTTTTACAAGAACATTTGATATTGCAATGCTCAATAACGATATTGATATTGCTGTACATTCTTTAAAAGATGTGCCAACAATTTTACCAAAAGGGATTGTGCAAGCCGCTGTTTTAAAGCGAGGGAATATTAAAGATACTTTGGTTTTTAAAAACAATGAAGAGTTTTTGTCCCAACGAGATGCAGTTATTGCTACAGGAAGTTTAAGACGAAGATCGCAATGGCTAAATAGACACCCAACACATACGCTTGTAGATTTACGAGGCAATGTAAATACCCGTCTACAAAAACTGGAAGATAACAATTGGAATGCTGCAATTTTTGCTGCTGCTGGTTTAGGCAGAATTGGATTAAGACCAAAAAACGCCATCAATTTAGATTGGATGATTCCTGCTCCAGCACAAGGTGCAATTATGATAACTGCTTTAGACGAAGATGATTTTATTAAAAGCGTTTGTACTGAATTAAATCATGACGAGACTCAAATTTGTACAACTATTGAACGTGACTTTTTAAACCTTTTAGAAGGTGGTTGTACTGCTCCTATTGGAGCCATTGCTTATATAAAAGAAGAGCAAATATTTTTTCAAGGTGTTTTACTAAGTAAGGATGGGCGAAAAAAAATAGAGGTTTCCAGAACTGAAAAATTAGGCGAACATCATAAAATTGCATCCTTTTGTGCAAACTATATTATTGAACGTGTTGGCAAACGCTTAATGGAAGACATAAAGAAAGTGGACAAGAAAGTTAATATATATTCCACAAAAGCTTTAACTGATTCTCAACAACATTTATTTCATAACGACATTAAAGTCGATGGATCAGATTTTATTAAAATCAACTTTAACAGAATAAAACCATTCCTCTTAAAATCTGAAATAAAAAACGTAATCATTACTAGTAAAAATACTGTAGAATCTATAATTACAAATATTTCTTCTGAAGAATTACAGTTTAAAAATATCTATTGTGTTGGACGACGTACAAAACGTTTGGTAGAGCAAAAAATTGGAAAAGTGACACATACTGAAAAGAATGCAAAAAAATTAGCCGAATACCTTGTAGAATTTATTGAAGGCACAGAGGTTACCTATTTTTGTAGCGATTTACGTTTAGATGATTTACCAAAGATTTTAACCGAAAATAATATAACTGTAAACGAAGTTGAAGCCTACAGTACAAAATTCGATAGTGAAAAAGTAGGTGAAACTGTTGAAGGAATTATGTTCTACAGTCCCTCAACAGTAAAAAGTTATTTACTAGAAAACAAGGCTGATAAAATTGCTTTTTGTATTGGCGAAAGCACTGCAACTGAAGCAAAAAAACATTTTAAAGACGTAAGGATTGCCAAAGTACCAACTGTAGAAAGTGTTATAGAATTAGTGAACTTAAATTATATTTAAAAGAAAACATACTGTCTGGTCGAGCGCAGTCGAGAACTAAAAAAATTGAAGTAAAATTAATAAGATTCCCGCTTTCGTGGGGAATAAATATGATAAAAAACGATTTATTTTTAAGAGCTTTAAAAGGCGAAACTGTAGAGCGTCCTCCTGTTTGGATGATGCGTCAAGCTGGACGTTATTTACCTGAGTTTATTGCAATCCGAGAAAAGTATGATTTTTTTACACGTTGTAGAACTCCAGAACTCGCAAGCGAAATTACAGTACAACCCATTCGTCGTTTTGGTATGGACACAGCAATCCTGTTTAGCGATATTTTGGTAATTCCTCAAGCTATGAATATTGAGGTGCAAATGAAACCTGATTTTGGACCTTATCTACCAAATCCTGTGCGTGACCAAAAAGGAGTAGATAATGTAATTGTTCCAGATGTAAATATGGAATTGGATTATGTGATGCAGGCTATAAAAGCTACCAAAGAGATTCTTAATAACGAAATTCCATTAATTGGTTTTGCTGGTTCTCCATGGACTATTTTATGCTATGTTGTGCAAGGCCAAGGCAGTAAAACCTTTGATAAGGCAAAGGAATTTTGTTTCACTAATCCTGTTGCTGCACATCAATTATTGCAAAAAATTACAGAGACGACTATTGCTTATTTAAAAGCAAAAGTAAAAGCTGGAGTTGATGCTGTTCAAATTTTCGATTCTTGGGGAGGAATGCTATCTCCAGTCGATTATCAAGAATTTTCATGGCAATATATCAATCAAATTATTGAGGCATTAAAAGATGACGCTCCAGTAATAGCTTTCGGAAAAGGATGTTGGTTTGCGCTTGAAGAAATGGCAAAAAGCAATGCTTCCGCATTAGGAGTCGATTGGACCATTACACCTCAAAATGCACGTTATTTAACTGGTGGAAATATCACGCTTCAAGGTAATTTTGATCCTTCTCGCTTATTATCGCCTCCTTCTGAAATTAAAAAAATGGTGATACAAATGATTAACGATTTTGGTAAAGACAAATATATCGTTAATTTAGGTCATGGCATTTTGCCTAATATTCCGTTAGATCATGCCAAAGCGTTTATTGATGCAGTAAAGGAATATAAGCCCAATTAACCTTGGCAAAAGAAAAAATAGTAGAAACAGGAAATAAACAAAAAAGTTATGTTCCCATTAAGACGAAATAGAAGATTAAGAACCAACGAAGCTATTCGTTCATTAGTTCGAGAAAACACTATTACACCAAACGATTTTTTAGTGCCACTTTTTGTTGTTGAAGGCAAAGGTGTAAAAGAAGAGATTGCCTCCATGCCAAACTACTTTAGATTCAGTTTAGATTTATTGGAGAATGAAGTAAAGACACTTTGGTCGCTTGGTTTAAAATCAGTCTTATTGTTCGTAAAAGTTTCAGATAATTTAAAAGACAATGCAGGAACAGAAGCCTTAAATCCAAATGGTTTAATGCAACGTGCTATTAAAACTGTAAAAAATGCATGTCCAGAAATGTTAGTAATGACAGATGTTGCGTTAGATCCTTATTCCTCTTATGGACATGATGGGATTGTAGAAAATGGCAAAATCATCAATGATGAAACTGCCGATGTTTTAGCAGAAATGAGCATTTCTCACGCAAAAGCTGGAGCCAATTTTGTTGCACCAAGCGATATGATGGATGGTCGTATTCTTACTATTCGTGAAGCTTTGGAAGACCAAGGGTTTATAGACACAGGTATTATGAGTTATTCTGCAAAATATGCTTCTGCTTTTTATGGTCCTTTTCGTGATGCTTTAGATTCTGCTCCTGTTGATTTGGTAAACGTGCCAAAAAATAAAAAAACATATCAAATGGATTTTGCTAATCGTTATGAGGCACTTCGCGAAACCGAAATGGATATTGATGAAGGAGCAGATATTGTGATGGTAAAACCAGGAATGACTTATTTAGACATTGTTAGAGATGTGAAAAACGAATTTGATGTTCCAGTTGCAGTATATCAAGTTAGTGGCGAATATGCAATGATAAAAGCAGCAGCAGAAAAAGGCTGGTTAAATCACGATCAGGTAATGTTAGAAAGTACGCTCGCTTTTAAAAGGGCTGGAGCAGATATTATCGCCAGTTATTTTGCTAAAGATATTGTAAAATTGATTTCGTAAATTAGCATCAAGAAAAATCATTCATGGGTTTACTCTTTTTATATGCATTCACCTCTGTTTTCATTTCCTTCTTGTGTTCAATTCTCGAAGCTGTGTTATTAAGTGTTTCTCCTACTTTTATTAATTTAAAAAAGAAAGAAGGAAAAACATTTGCTACTTCTCTTGAAACTTTAAAAAAAGATATCGATAAGCCTCTTATTGCCATACTAACCTTAAACACGATTGCGCATACAGTTGGTGCTATTTTAGTAGGTGTCCAAGCCGAAAAAGTATTTGGCAATGGAGATAATTCAATCTTGATTGTTTCTGCGCTAATGACGATATTGATTTTAGTTGCTTCCGAAATAATACCAAAAACAATAGGTGCAACCTATTGGAAACAATTAGCAGGAATTTCTACAACAGTTTTAAATGCCTTAATATTTTTCTTCACATGGACAGGTATTATTTGGGTTTTACAATTATTTACAAAACTATTTGGTAAAAACACAAAAGGTAAAAGTGTATTAAGCCGTGAAGATTTTCATGCTATGGCTGATATTGCACAAGAAGAAGGTGTTTTTCTAGAATCTGAAAGTACTATTATAAAAAACCTTATCAACTTTAAAGCAGTTCTTGTTACGGATATTATGACCCCACGAACAGTTATGAAAATAGCTTCAGAAAAGATGAAAATTCAAACCTTTTATGATGAAAATCCGAATTTGAAATTTTCTAGGATTCCTATTTATGGAAACAATACAGATGAAATTTCTGGATATTTTTTAAAAGACAATTTGCTAGAAGCAATTATAAAAGGAAATGGAGGGAAAACATTAAAATTTATACAACGTGAATTACTGTTTACTACAAGAAATATCCCAATTCCTGAGTTGTTTGAAATCTTAATCGCTAAACGAGAACATATTGCTTTAGTGGTTGATGAATATGGATCTGTAAGTGGATTGGTAACACAAGAAGATGTAATCGAAACCCTTTTAGGGTTGGAAATTATGGATGAAAGCGACAATGTAGCTGACTTACAACTATTAGCGAGAAAAAGTTGGGAAATAAGAGCAAAACGCCTTGGTATTATTGATGAAAAAAAACCTGAAAACGAGTGAGTACTTGCACAATAGAAACACCTCTTGGTATTGCTAAAATAGTTGGAGATTCAAACGGAATCAGTTCAGTTTCAATTTTAAATTCTAACGAGGATGTTTCAATTATTATTCCTGAAGAACTTCAGGATTGCATATATCAGCTTCGAGATTATTTTAAAGGAGAGCGTGAAAACTTCAGTTTAAAACTAAATCCGCAAGGAACAGAGTTTCAAAAAAAAGTTTGGCGCAAATTACAAACTATTCATTTTGGTAAAACCATATCTTATCTTGAACTTTCAAAACAATTAGGTGATGTAAAAGCTATTCGAGCAGTAGCCAATGCAAACGGTAAAAATCCACTTTGGATAATTATACCTTGTCATCGTGTTATTGGTAGTAATGGTAGCTTAACAGGATATGCTGGAGGATTGCATAGAAAACAATGGTTATTAGAGCATGAAAGCCCTTATAAACAACAATCTCTGTTTTAATCTTGTTCACACAAAGTGAAAATCTCATCTTAAATTACTATATTTAATTCTAATTAAAGACACTCCAATGAAATTTCTAAAAAAGCTTTTAAAGTGGATAGTTATTCTATTCGGCTTACTCATTATTACACTTTATATTTTTGATTATGATTACTTATTAAAAGCAGTAAGAACTATATATGGAAAAGGACATAAAACTGCTTATTTAGAAGACTATAAAGTGTTTGATAACAGAACTATTGAAAAAGGGACTGCACAACCTTGGAATTTACACAAAGACTACAATACAGTAAAAGAAACTGAAACACTTACAACTCTAAATAATGATAAAGGAACTATTGCTTACCTTATTATAAAAAGCGACAGTATTTGGTTTGAAAATTACTACGATGGCTTTAATAAAGACTCTAAAAGTAATTCGTTTTCTATGGCAAAAAGTATGATTTCTGCATTGTTAGGAAAAACCATTATGGAAGGTAAAATTAAAAGTTTAGATCAACCAGTAAGTGATTTTTATCCAGAGTTTAGTGAAGGATTGGCCGCTAAAATGACTGTTGGCGATTTGTCGTCTATGGCTTCTGGTTTAAATTGGGACGAAGCTTATTATTCGCCTCTTTCAATTACAACAAGAGCTTACTTTGATGATGATCTTAAAAAATTAATTCTTGGTTTAAAAGTTGTTGATGAGCCAGGAAAAAGTTATAAGTATTTAAGTGGAAGTACTCAACTTTTAGGAATGGTAATTGAAAAAGCCACTGGTGTAAAATTATCCGATTATTTAAGCGATAACTTTTGGAGGCCAATGGGAGCAGAGAACAAAGCGTTTTGGCAAATTGATAGCGAAGAAAGTGGGCTAGAAAAAGCCTATTGCTGTATTGCTAGTAATGCGCGTGATTTTGCACGCTTTGGAAAATTATACAAACAACATGGTAAATGGAATGGTAAGCAAATATTAGATTCGGCTTTTATCGTAAAATCAACAACGCCTCGTTTTGCTGAGAGTCCTGAATATGGTTACGGTTGGTGGTTGGCAAATCATCATGACAAAAAGATATTTTACATGAGAGGACATTTAGGACAATTGGTTATTGTTATTCCTAAAGATGATGTTATTATTGTCCGTTTAGGACATAGAGTTGAATTACCAAAAGATATGGAAATAGAACCGCATTCACCAAATTTTTATACATATATTGATGAAGCCTATAAAATGATGGATAAATGATTAGCAAACTCCAATTAGAAAACATACTTTTTATGGACATTGAAACCGTTCCAGAGGTTCAACATTTTTCTGATTTGAATCAAACTAAACAAGACCTTTGGGAGCAAAAATCGCAATATCAACGTAAAGATGAATTTACAGCTCAAGAATTTTATCCAAGAGCAGGAATTTGGGCAGAGTTTGGCAAAATTATTTGTGTTTCGGTTGGCTATTTTACTTATTTAAGCGATGTAAGAACTTTTAGGACAACTTCTTTTTATGGTGATGAAATTAAAATTTTAAAAGATTTTAAAAATCTTCTTATTTCACATTTTAGCCAAGCAAAACATTTATTGTGTGCTCATAATGGTAAGGAATTTGATTTTCCTTATATAGCACGTCGTATGATAATTAACAATCTAGAACTACCATATAAACTCAACTTATTTGGTAAAAAGCCATGGGAAGTTCCTCATTTAGATACTTTAGATTTATGGAAATTTGGAGATTATAAAACCTATACATCTTTAAAATTATTGACTAATGTACTAGGGATTCCCTCTCCAAAAGATGACATTGATGGTAGTGAAGTCTATCATGTTTACTATGAAGAAAACAATATCGACAGAATTATTAATTATTGCGAAAAAGACACTATTGCAGTAGCTCAAATACTCTTAAGGCTTCGCGGCGATGATATATTAAATGAAGAAGAAATAATTCATATATAAAATTAGCCACTGAAAAAAATTATAGCATCAATATCTTTTTTGTTAATAATATTAATCTTTGTAGAAGTTTTAATGTTTTTTGAAAACTTATGAATGCTTTTTTTAATCTATAAGTAGGTTCAGGTAAATTTGAAAAAACATTCATAAGTTAAATTCATGGTAGATTTGGGAATCTATAAGACTAATTTGGGGACTGCTAATATGAAACTAAATTTTGAATAAATCAGTTTAAAAGCGTAATAAATCGATGAAATGCTTAAAATTTTAACATTTAATTTCTTAGTTAAGTTATTTTTAACTCATTTCTGGAATTTCTCCAGCGATAATTAAAACTCCTTCTGTCGCATTTTTTATATCTTCAACTGAAACTCCTGGAGCACGTTCTAAAAGTTTAAAACCTTTTTCTGTAACATCCAACACTGCAAGATTAGTTACAATTTTTTTTACACAACCAACTCCTGTTAAAGGCAACGAGCATCTTTTAAGAAGTTTAGATTCACCTCGCTTATTGGTATGCATCATTGCAACTATAATGTTTTCTGCACTTGCAACTAAATCCATAGCTCCACCCATGCCTTTAACCATTCTACCTGGAATTTTCCAATTGGCAATATCTCCGTTTTCGGCTACCTCCATAGCTCCAAGAATAGTTAAATCAACATGTTGTCCTCTAATCATTGAAAAACTAAGAGCAGAATCAAAAAAACTGGCTCCAGGTAAAGTAGTTATGGTTTGTTTTCCTGCATTAATAATATCGGCATCCTCTTCTCCTTCAAAAGGAAAGGGTCCCATTCCTAAAACACCATTTTCGCTTTGAAAGTCAACATCAATATCTTCTCTTACAAAATTTGCTACAAGTGTTGGAATACCAATTCCAAGGTTAACATAGTAACCATCTTTTACTTCTTTTGCAATTCGTTTTGCAATTCCGTTTTTATCTAACATAAATTTAATGTGTTAATTTCTTTGTCTAACTGTACGTTGCTCAATTCTTTTCTCATGTTTTTCGCCTTGAAAAATACGTTGCACAAAGATTCCTGGTATATGAACTTGGTTAGGATCTAATGTTCCTACTGGAACTAGTTCTTCTACCTCAGCTACTGTAATTTTTGCTGCGCCACACATATTTGGATTAAAATTTCTAGCAGAACCTTTAAAAATTAAATTTCCTGCTTCATCACCTTTCCATGCTTTTACAAAAGCAAAATCGGCTTTAAAGGCATATTCCAACACATGCATTTTATCATCGAACTCACGAGTTTCTTTTCCTTCGGCGACTTCGGTGCCATAACCTGCTGGAGTATATATTGCAGGGAAACCTGCTTGTGCAGCTCTGCAGCGTTCGGCAAGTGTGCCTTGTGGAATAAGCTCTACATCCAATTCGCCACTTAACATTTGGCGTTCAAACTCATCATTTTCACCTACATAGGAAGAAATCATTTTTTTTATCTGGTGCTTTTGAATTAATAAGCCCAAACCAAAATCGTCAACTCCTGCATTATTAGAAATACATGTAAGTTCTTTTACATTTAGTTTAACCAATTGGTCAATACTGTTTTCAGGTATTCCACACAAACCAAAACCTCCCAACATTAAGGTCATATTATCGGCAACACCTTGTAATGCCTCAGTAACATTATTCACTTTTTTGTTAATCATTTATACAAAATTTAGTGCTTGAAAATTACGAAATAAAAAAGGTATTCTAAAAAGAACCCATAGGATTTTAAAAATCAATTTCTGGGTCATCGTCAAGCGCATTTTTTCTTTCGCTTTTCTCTTCTTGATGTTTTCCACAATCTAATACTATAGACAAATCTTCTGGCTCATCGAAATCGTCTTTTGATACATTTAGTGTTTCATCGTTATAACAGCTTTTCATGTACAATGCCCAAATAGGCAATGCCATTGAAGCGCCTTGACCATAAGTAATTGTTTCAAAGTGAGCCGCTCTATCTTCGGCACCAACCCAAACTCCAGTTACTAAATTTGGTACCATTCCCATAAACCATCCATCACTTTGGTTTTGTGTAGTTCCTGTTTTTCCAGCAATTGGATTATCAAATTGATAAGGATAGCCTGTAATTATTTCTTTATATACTGGCTGGTCTCCTGAAGAAGTATGTCTTAATCTTGTTCCTGAACCTCCTTGAGTAACGCCTTCTAATAAATTAATAGTGACATACGCTACTTCTTTGCTTAATACATCTTTAGTCTCTGGAGCGAATTGATATAATATAGTCCCATTTTTATCTTCAATACTCGTAATCATTACTGGTTTTGTATAAACTCCCTTATTTGCAAAAGTAGAATATGCTGCAACCATTTCGTAAACACTTAAATCTGGTGTTCCTAAAGCTATTGATGGCACTGGAAGAATATCCTGTTCGATACCCAAACTATGTGCTAAATCAATAACTGGCTGTGGTCCAATTTTATCCATTAATCTTGCTGTAACAGTATTTACAGAATTGGCCAAAGCATTTTTTAGAGTTCGTATGTTTCCATATTTTTCGCCTGAATTTTTAGGACACCATTCTTCTGGGTTTCCATATTTATTTTTTTCAATGCAAAAAGGAGAATCCGGAAGCGTATCACAAGGCGATAAGTGTAATTGATCTATAGCAGCTGCGTAAACAAAAGGTTTAAAAGTAGAACCTATTTGACGTTTCCCTTGTTTTACCATGTCGTACTGAAAATGCTTATAACTAACGCCACCAACCCAAGCTTTTACATGTCCTGTTTGGGGTTCCATAGACATCATTCCTGTTCTTAAAAACGATTTGTAATACCGCATAGAATCCATTGGCGTCATTATTGTATCTATTTCACCTCTCCATGAAAACACACTCATTTTGGTTGGTTTATAAAAGGATGCCTTAATTTCTTCATCTGCTTTTTTTAAATCATATTTCATTTTCCGCCAACGTTCAGATTGTTTTATGGAACGTCTCATTAAAGTATCGATTGCTCCATATGTGAGTTCTAAAAAGGGAGCTGTTGGATTTCGTCTTGCTGTATTTTGATAAAAAAATTCTGCTTGAAGTCTTGGCATATGTTGAGCTACAGCATCTTCAGCATATTGTTGCATACGTGAGTCTATTGTAGTATATATTTTTAAACCATCTTTGTAAATACTATATTTTGAGCCATCAGGTTTTCGATTTGCTTTATTATTTACCCAATCTTTCATAAAGCCTTGTAAATAAGCTCTAAAATAGGTAGCCAATCCTTCACGATGAGATTCTGGAGTATATCTTAAATCTAATTCTGTTTTCTGTAAAGAATCTTTAACGGTTTCAGTAATGTAATCGTATTTTCCCATCTGGCTTAAAACAACATTCCTTCTGTTTTTAGTCCCTTCTGGATTTCTATGAGGTCTTGGATTGTACAATGAAGAGTTTTTAAACATCCCAACCAACATAGCCGACTCTTTTAAATTCAACTCTTTTGGTTCTTTGCCAAAGTAAATTCGTGCAGCACTTCTAATACCATCCGCATTGTTTCCAAAATCATAAATATTGAAGTATTGTGCTATGATTTCTTCTTTAGTGTATTGCCGCTCTAACCTAATAGCAATAATCCATTCTTTAATTTTTTGGGCTATTCTTCCTAAAGTGCTTTTAGAGCCTTCTCCATGAAACAATTGTTTTGCTAATTGTTGAGATATTGTACTTGCGCCTCCACCTCTTCCCATTTTTACCATAGCTCTCAATGTTCCTCTAGCATCAACACCTGAATGCTTATGAAATCGCACATCTTCTGTAGCTATAAGTGCATCAACCAAATGCTGTGGTAATTCTTTATAATCGACCGGAGTTCTATTATCGTTAAAATAAAATTTGCCAAGTGTTTCTCCATCTGAAGAAATAATTTCTGTAGCAAGGTTTGTTTTAGGGTTTTCTAAAATAGTATGATCAGGCATTTCACCAAAAGCTCCCCAAGATGCAAGTAAAAAGAGTAATACTATTACTAATAATCCGCCAGAAAAGAGCATCCAAAACCATCGAATATAGTTCGAAAAAATTAATTTTTTCTTCGTTTTCTTTTTTGCTGTCATAATTAATTCTTACCCTGCATTTTCTCTATTCTAAATCCAATATCTGTAATGCCTTCGAGATTTTCTATACCTCTAACACTACCATTTTCTCTCATAGCATGTTGAATATTAACTTTATATTCTCCGCTTTCAGTAAAAACAACAGCTTCTTTATACCATAATTTATTTTCTTTTACATCTGAAAATCCTGTGCCTAAAAATTCTCCATTTGGTTTTGTCATTAAATACTCTAAAGTATCTTTTGTTACTTTTCCGTTCGGAAAATTCATTTCAACTATTAAAAACAAATTACTGTATTTAAAATCGGAAGTGTTTCTAATATTTACAAACAAATTATATTGGTTAGTTGTGTCTGGAGGAGTGATGATAAACTCAATAATGGAATCTTTATGCCAACTATTAGTTATGGTTTTATACTCATCGAAAACTTGACTAGAATCGCAAGATGTAAATCCTAATATAATGACTATAAAAAGAGACCATGAATTATTTCGCATTGTTTTGAGGCTTTCTTTTATTTCTATTCCTGCTTCTATTATTTCTACGTTTCTTTTTGCGTCTTGGACTATCGAATCGTGTTAAACTGTCTTGACCTACAACGTTTTCAAAGTCATTTTTAGTGTCTTCTATTAGCTCTTCGGCATATTCTTCTAGGCTTATAACTTTTTTATTTTTTGAATTTATTTCTATTATCTCATTGGCTTGGTCTGCTGTTAATTTATGCCAATTCATCCATTCGCCTTCGTAAGCATACCACATGTGTCCTTCAAAAATATCTGTTTTTTGACAAACAGCTACACCTTTTTCTGTTTGCAATTTTATATCTGTTTTAGGAAAGTCTTTCAACGCATCAATGTATGTGTCCAGTTCATAATTTAAGCAACATTTAAGTTTTCCACATTGTCCTGCTAATTTTTGAGGATTTAAAGATAATTGTTGGAATCTTGCTGAAGATGTGCTTACCGTACGAAAATCGGTTAACCATGTTGAGCAACACAATTCTCTACCACATGAGCCAATGCCTCCAAGTCTTGCGGCTTCTTGTCGAAACCCAATTTGCTTCATTTCAATTCTTGTTCTAAACTCTTTAGCAAATACTTTAATGAGTTCGCGAAAATCTACGCGCTCTTCTGCAGTATAATAAAATGTGGCTTTACTTGCATCGCCTTGATATTCAATATCTGAAATTTTCATTTGCAATTTAAGATCTATAGCAAATTGTCTTGCTTTTACTTTCATTGCCTCTTCTTTGTCTCTAGCTGTACACCAAATATCGATATCCTTTTGAGTTGCTTTACGATATATCTTTAGTGTCTCCTCACTATCTTCTTCAATCTTTTTGCGTTTCATTTGCACTCTTACAAGTTCTCCTGTAAGAGTTGCCATACCAACATCATGTCCTGATTGTGCTTGTGTAGCGACCACATCTCCAATACTTAATGATAAATTTTCGGTGTTTTTGTAATAGTGTTTTCTTCCGTTTTTAAAACGAACTTCAATAAAATTAAAAGGGGGTTCTCCATTGGGAAGAGACATGTTTGATAGACAATCGAAAACAGTTAGTTTATTGCAACTATCATTACCACAAGTTCCATTATTTTTGCATCCAGTAGGCTGACCATCTTTACCAGTTGAACAACTGTTACAAGCCATAAAATATAGATATATAGATTCTGAAAACATTTCATTTTCAGAAGATGATTAATAAAAAATACGAGATTCACACTTTAGTATGAATTACAATCCAACGTTTTTACTTTGGATTGTAAAGATAGGATTATTCTAAAGATTTAAAACAAAGAATACTAATTCAATAATGTATTATACCCTTATTGGAGTTAAAAATTAAACGTTCTTAACACTAATAATCTTAACAGGGCAAGATTTTGATGCTTTCTCGCTGTGTTCAAAAATAAATTCGTCTTGAGACTTTATAGTGAAGAATCCTTTTTTTTCTACAGAATGTAACAATACCGCTTTCCCGTCTTTTTTTGACATTTGAAACTGATTAGGAGCTAACTCTACACAATAGTTACAGCCAATGCATTTAGCGCGTTGCAAGGTAATAATTACCATTAAGCTTCAGCTTTGTTTTCTACAAGTTTGTATAACTTGTCGGAAGGTCGAATTCTAAAGTCTAACGGAATAGTTACAGAATCCCCTTTAGTTCCTTTGTCTTGCTTTTCGTCATTAACCAACATGTCTTTTACTTGCATTTCTTTTGCTCCTGTTGTTGGTCCTGTAATCAGAATTGTATCTCCAATAGAAATGTCGTAAGCTTCAATTTTAAATTCACCAATTTTTGCTTTAGTAAAAAAATGCATGCCTTTTCCAATATAAACTTTCTTTTGTGTAGCATGAGATCCAGAGCCTTTACTCCATTCTCCCAGTTTTTGACCTAAATAATATCCATTCCAAAATCCACGATTATACACTTTTTCTAACTCCTGCATCCAAACAATCACTTCTTCTTTTTTGTAAGTTCCATTTGCTACACTATCTATAGCTTCGCGATAACATTTAATTACATTTGCTACATACTCTGGAGCTCTTCCGCGTCCTTCAATTTTTAACACTTTTATTCCTGCATCTGCAACCTGATCTAAAAAATGGATGGTACATAAATCTTTTGGAGACATAATATATTCGTTATCCAACTCCATTTCAAATCCTGTTTCCTGATCTATAACTGTATATTTTTTTCTACAATTTTGCTTGCATGCACCACGATTGGCAGATGAATTATGTGAATGTAAACTCATATAGCATTTCCCAGAAACAGCCATACAAAGTGCCCCATGACCAAATATTTCAATTTCTACAAGTTTACCTGAAGGTCCTTTTATGTGTTCTTTTTCTATTTGCTCTGTAATCTTTTTTACTTGTCGTAAGCTTAACTCGCGACTCAACACCATAGTATCTGCAAACATCGCGTAAAATTTAACTGTTTCAATATTCGTTATGTTAATTTGAGTCGAAATATGAATTTCCATTCCAACTTCTCTTGCAGATGCAATAACAGCTTGATCCATTGCAATAACAGCAGTAATATTTGTTTCTTTAGCTTTTTTAATTAATGTTTTAACGACTATAAGATCATGGTCGTAAATAATAGTGTTTAGCGTTAAATATGTACGAACATTTTTTGATTTGCAACGTTTGGATATTTCAGGCAAGTCGTCTAAAGCAAAATTAATAGAAGCTCTAGCTCTCATGTTTAATTGCTCCACTCCAAAATACACCGAATCCGCTCCATTGTCTAAAGCTGCTTGAAGCGATTCGAAATTTCCGGCAGGTGCCATTAACTCAATATGTTGCATGTTTGTTTATTAAATTTTCGCAAAGATAACGCTTTTCAACTATTCCAGACTTTATGATTCCCCATAAAAAAACGCTTTGATGTTATCAAAGCGTTTTTCAGACTAACTCGTTATACAATATTTTAATTTTATTAATAAATTAAGCTTATATATTGAGTTAACCACCATCTGCTTTACAATTGCCATTTACAGAAATGACAGATGTAGAGCCAATTTCGTCCATTAGTAAAGTTTTCTTAAAAAATTTCATAGCAAAAATTTCCCAGTTCTAATAAGTAGATGCAAAAACTTTAAAAAGGTTGCGTCATAAAATTGTATTGTGCTAAAAGATGTATTATTTTAGCATCAATTAGAAATGAAAAACCGAAGAAATGAGCAACGAAAAAGACGCAAAATTAAAAGCACTAAAACTTACATTAGACAAATTGGATAAAGCTTATGGCAAAGGTACAGTCATGAAAATGAGTGATGCTGCATTAGAAAATATTGAGGTCATCTCTTCTGGTTCTCTTGGGCTAGATTTAGCATTAGGAGTTGGTGGCTACCCAAGAGGTCGTGTTGTGGAAATTTATGGTCCAGAATCTTCAGGAAAAACAACTTTAGCACTTCATGCTATTGCCGAAGCTCAAAAAGCTGGTGGAATAGCTGCTTTTATTGACGCTGAACATGCTTTCGATCGCTTTTACGCAAAAAATCTTGGTATAGATATCGACAACTTAATTATTTCTCAACCAGATTATGGTGAACAGGCTTTAGAAATTGCCGATAACCTAGTTCGCTCCGGAGCAATTGATATAATTGTTATCGACTCAGTTGCTGCACTAACTCCAAAAAGTGAGATAGAAGGAGAAATGGGTGATTCAAAAATGGGTTTGCATGCGCGTTTAATGTCTCAAGCTTTGCGTAAACTCACAGCTTCAATTAGCAAAACAAAATGCACGATGATGTTTATTAACCAACTACGAGAAAAAATTGGCGTTATGTTTGGTAATCCTGAAACAACTACTGGAGGAAATGCTTTAAAATTTTATTCCTCTGTACGATTAGACATTCGTCGTTCTACACAAATTAAAGATAGTAATGGAACTGTTTTAGGTAACAAAACTCGTGTTAAGGTTGTAAAAAACAAAGTCGCTCCACCTTTTAGATTGGCTGAGTTTGATATTATGTATGGTCAAGGCATCTCAAAAGTTGGCGAAATATTAGACATTGCTGTAGAAAATGAAATTATAAAGAAAAGCGGATCTTGGTTTAGCTACAAAGGCACTAAGCTAGGGCAAGGAAGAGATGCTGTTAAAACCATTATAAAAGATAATCCTGAATTAATGGAAGAGCTTGAGCAAAAAATAAAAGCAGTTATTATCGAAACTAAATAAAGCGTAAAACTTAAGACTCTAGCATTTTTTATATTTCTCACGCAACCTTTTTATAGGATTAGCATCTATACTATTACATAGTTTGTATCTAAATATTAAATTAAAATGAAAAAAATATTTTTTTTCGGATGTGTTATAGTTGCATTTTGGTCTTGTAGTCTTGATGATTCTTCAAATGAAGATTTTCATTTTGAAATCCTTCCTATAGAAAGTGCTTCTGTACCAACCGAAATGCGTTTTGGCGAAGTTTACACTATCCATTACTCATATTTCAGACCTTCATCATGTCATTTTTTTAATGATTTATACTATGTGGCAGAAAGTAATATTAGAACTATAGCTGTAATAAACATCGTTTTAAATGCAAATGAAAATAACATATGTGAGTCGCTAACTAACACATTAGAAGAAAAATCATTTAATTTTGTCGTAAACAATATTGAAGGTACATATGTTTTTAAATTCTGGCAAGGAGAAGACGAAAACGGACAAGACATTTATTTGGTTTATGAAGTGCCTGTAACACAATAGTTTTAATTAAATTTTAGATACTTGAGTTTAGATCAGCTCATACAAAAATGTAAAAAAAATGATACTGAAGCGCAAAGCAATATTTATAAACTCTTTTCGGGTAAATTATTTGCGATTTGCTTAAAGTATTCAAGAAATCATGTAGAGGCTGAAGACAATCTGCAAGACGCTTTTGTGACCATATTTGAAAAAATGTGGCAATACAAACATAAAGGTTCTTTTGAAGGTTGGCTTAAACGAATTGTTATTAATACAGCTTTACAACGTTACAGGAGTAAAGGTGTTTTTAATATTGTGAATGAAAACAGCATTGAAGATGCTTCAGTAGAAATAGAAGACAATGATGCTGTAGAAATAGATTTTTTGTTATTAAGCATACAAGAATTACCTGATAGGTATCGCCTTGTATTTAACCTTTATGCTTTAGATGGATATTCGCATAAAGAAATAGCAAAAATGCTTGATATTACAACAGGCACAACAAAATCCAATCTTGCCAGAGCAAGAATGATTTTAAAAAATAAAATTGAAAATTATACTGCGAATAAAAATTCGCAATCATTGTAATGATTGATAAAAAACATATAGACAGACTGTTTCAGGAGAAGCTTAAAGATTTTGAAGCTACTCCTAATGATTCTGTTTGGGATAATATCTCTACAGAATTACACAGCTCTAAAAAAAGGAAAAAGCGTATCCCAATATGGTGGCACGTAGCAGGTGTAGCTGCTGGATTATTGTTGCTGTTTACTATTGGGCAATTTATGTTGAATGACAATACTATAATCCCTACTCAAAAAACTATTGTAGATGTCGATTCTAAAAAAGAATCAATAAGTAATGATTTACAAGACGTAATTAATAAAGAAAATACTACTACTAAAGAAAAAAATGCTTCAGAAGACCTTAAAACTGAACCATCTAATAGTTCTGAAGCTATTACTTCTACAGCTCCAACAAAAAATTATAATTCAGTTAATAATCGCGAAAACAGAAATGTAATTGTAGGTAATAAATCTCAAAATGATAATCCTATTATTTCAACTATTAGCAAAAAAGAATTAATTACATCTTCAAGTCAAACAAAAAATGCGATTGCAGAAAATACCACTTCAAACTTGTCTCCAGAGAAAATTAAAAATAATAGTATCGATAAAACAAAAAGTGATGCGGTTTTAAATAAAGATAACAAGATTAAAGAAGTAACAAAAGCGACATTGGCAAATGCAAGTGTTGTAACTAAAGATGCTACACAATTCGAAGACTCAAATGCAATTATTGAAGAAGAAAAAATGTCTTTAACTGAAGAGATTGCTGCAAATGAAGACAAAAATATTGAAGCCACTATCAAAGAAGAATTTGAAAGGTGGGAAATTGCTTCAAATATTGCTCCAGTTTACTTCAACAGTTTGGGTAATGGATCTTCAATACATCCTCAGTTTAACAACAACTCAAAAACTGGAAATATTAATATGAGTTATGGCGTTTCAGGAAGTTATGCAATTAATAAAAAATTGAGTGTGCGTGCAGGAGTAAATAAAGTAAATCTTGGTTATAGCACTAATGATGTGATCGTTTTTATTAATGTTAACAGCCCAAGCAACCCGCAGTTATTAAGAAATGTTCAATTGAACCAAACAAGTCAAAACGTTTCTTTTATAAGTGTTGAAGCATTTAATTTTGCACAAGTCCCAGACATACTCAATGATTTTATAAAATCTTCAATTGATCAAAAATTAGGGTTTATAGAAATTCCTTTAGAATTAGAATATAGTATTTCGAGTAAAAAAGTGGGTATTAATATAATAGGTGGATTTAGTGCTTTATTCCTTAACAATAATGAAGTTTATTCTGTTTTGGATGGTAATAGCACATTATTAGGAAAAGCTACAAATATTAATAACACGAGTTTTAGTGCAAATTTTGGACTAGGATTCGATTTTAAAATATTAGATAAATTTAATCTTAATCTTGAACCAGTATTTAAATATCAATTAAACACTTTCAATAATACTTCTGGTAATTTTAAGCCTTATTTTATTGGAGTATATTCAGGTTTAAGCTTTAAATTTTATTTTTTTTAGTTGGTTAGATTGGTTATTGCAATTCTTTACTCAAAGATAAGATGCAATAATAACAAAAGCTGCTCTGTGCCAAGAGCAGCTTTTTACTTTTATTTATGTTCTTCTTGTAACATATTCAATAAAATATGTCTGGCTGAGTCGTTTAACGTTTTAGTGTCTTCAATAGTTAAATTATATGTATCTAAAAACCTATGTTTAATAACACGCATTATTCCTGGTCCACCACTAAAAATAGTATAAGAAAATCGTTTTTTATTATCTAAAAAAGTTAATGGAACAATGGGTATTTTATGATTAATGGCCAATCTAAATGCACCATCTTTAAACTCATCTAATACTATGTCCTCTTCTGGTACTTTTCCTTCTGGAAAAATACAGATGCTTAATCCCTGGCTAAGTCTTTTTTGCGCTCTTAAAAATACTGCCTGCCTACTTTTAGCGCTACTTCTATCTACTAAAATACAGGTCTTTTTATAAAAGAACCCAAATATTGGAATCTTTGCTAATTCCTTTTTTCCGACAAAAACAAATGGTTTTTTTACAGCAACTAACATTAGCATAATATCTACCATAGACGTATGGTTGGCTATAAACATATAACTTTTTTCTTTTTCAAGAGTTTGCTCTTTTTCTATTTTCCAACGGAAACCCATTCCTATCAATATAAATTTACCCCAAAAACGAGCAATTTTAAAAAACACAGGATACCATTGTTCTCTAGATACTACTACTAATAGAATTGGCAATAATATTATTATCGGAATTAATACTAATATATAAAACCAAATGCGATATAAAATCCAAAAAGGATATTTAAAAAATTTCATTGTTGTCAAAACTAAATAAATAAATTGAGCTATTTTAGTAAAAAAACTACCTTTGCTACTGTTAAATATTAATTAAAAAGATTCCTGCTGAAGTTTATCTTGAGCAGAGTCGAAAGGCAGGAAATATTATGGCAAGAATTTTAACAGGAATACAAAGTACAGGAACACCGCATTTGGGCAACCTTTTGGGAGCTATAATTCCTGCAATACAGATGAGCAATAATCCTGAAAATGAATCTTTCTTATTTATTGCAGATCTGCATTCTCTAACTCAAATTAAAGATGCTAAATTGCTTAAACAAAACACATATTCCACTGCAGCAGCTTGGTTGGCGTTTGGATTAGATATTGAAAAAACTGTGTTTTACAGACAAAGCGATGTGCCACAAGTTACCGAATTGACTTGGTATTTAAGTTGCTTTTTTCCATATCAACGCCTAACATTAGCACACAGTTTTAAAGATAAAGCAGATAGATTGGAAGATGTAAATGCTGGATTATTTACCTATCCTATGCTTATGGCAGCCGATATTTTATTATTTGACGCCGATATTGTTCCTGTTGGCAAAGACCAATTACAACATATCGAAATGACTCGTAATGCTGCCACACGCTTTCATGCTCAAATGGGAGATACGTTTGTAATTCCTGAAGCAGATATACAAAAAAATACTATGTTAGTCTCTGGAACTGATGGCAAAAAAATGAGTAAAAGCAATAATAATAGTATCAATTTGTTTTTTCCAGACAAACAATTACTAAAACAAATTATGTCTATTGAAACCGATAGCACACCTCTTGAAGACCCTAAAGATTGGAAGACATGTAATTGTTTCGCAATTTATAGTTTGGTTGCAAATAAAAGTCAAGTTTCTAAAATGAAAGCCAATTACGAAAATGGCGGTTATGGCTATGGACATGCAAAACAAGCATTGTATGAATTACTAATTGATACATTTTCTACTGAAAGAGAACGTTACAATTACTATATGCAAAACCTTAAAGAAATTGATAAAGAATTGGCTGTTGGAGCAAGTAAAGCAAGACAAGTGGCTAATGTTGTTTTAAATAGAGTAAGAACTAAAGTTGGGTACTAAAATTCTTGCGAAGGCAGGAATTTAAATAACCTCAAACTGTTTTCCAGGCAATGGTCTTATAACGCCTTTTAATTCCATATTTAATAAAAGTGATGCGACTCTAAACGTTGGCATATCACATTTTAAAGCAATCATGTCTAACAATTCTTTGCCGTTGTCTTTTAAAAAATTATAAATCACTTTTTCATCAGCATCAAGCTCTACAAATAGCTTTTTTTGTATTGACTTCTTTTCACTATCAATATCCCAATTTAAAATGTAAGGTATGTCTGCAGCTTTAGATAAAACGTGTGCTCTTTGGTGTTTAATAAGGTTATTACATCCTACACTTTGTGTGTCTGTAACACGTCCTGGAACGGCAAATACTTCTCTATTATACGAATTTGCAATATCTGCTGTAACTAGGCTTCCGCCTTTTTCAGCAGATTCTATAACTATAGTCGCTTCACTTAATCCTGCAATAATTCTGTTTCGTTTTAAAAAGTTATTCCTGTCAAAATCATCTGTACTCCAAAAATCTGTAAAAAAGCCACCATGACGCTCAATATCAGCTACATACTTTTTATGAACTTTGGGATAAATCTGATTTAAACCATGTGCCAAACAACCAATGGTTTGTAAATTACGTTTTAATGCCGCTTTTTGAGCAGTAATATCTGTGCCATAAGCTAAACCAGAAACTATTACAGGATTAAAAGGCGCTAATTCTTCAACCAAAGCATCACATACGGCAATACCATGTGTAGTAATTTTTCGAGTTCCAACAATGCTTATTACGCGCTGTTTTTTAAGATTAATATTGCCAGACTGAAATAATACTATTGGACCATCTACACAATGTTTTAATTTTTCGGGATAATCTTCACCTGTAAAATAATGACAAACAATATTGCTATTACGAATGAATTTTAATTCTTGTTCTGCTTCAATTAAATGATGCTTACTAAACAAATCGCCAATCAAAACACTTCCAATACCATCAATCTTAAGCAAGTTATTCTTCTTCTCTTTTAAAACAGCTTCAGCAGAACCACAATGTTGAATCAATTTTTTAGCTGTTATATCTCCTATTTTGGAAACATTTTGAAGTGCTAAAACATAAATCAATTTATTATCAGTCATTTATTTTATTGGTTTACAGCACACAAGAAACTAAAATTTAGAGTGTTAATAAATACTTCGGTTGATTTTTTTTCAGCACACAAAAAATTTTAACTTTGTTTCTATGCAATTAGAGGCCTACATAAGCGATTTATTATACAGATACGAATGTGTTATTGTTCCCGATTTTGGAGCCTTTTTAACGCAATGTGCTTCTGCCAAAATTAATAAAAGCACCAATACTTTTTATCCTCCAAAAAAAGTACTTTCATTTAATGAACAATTAAAAAACAATGATGGTCTTTTAGTGAATTATATTGCAGATGTTGAAAAAATCCCTTACGAAGAAGCAGTTGAAAAAATAGTTAAGAGAACAAAATCTTTAAAATCTTATTTACTTCAAGGCGAAACCTTAAGCTTTAAAAATATTGGTGACATTGTTTTAAATAAAGATGGTAAATTAACTTTTGAGCCTTCTTATAGTTTAAATTATTTAACTGATGCGTTTGGATTATCGCAATTTGTATCGCCTAATATTGCTCGTGAAGCCCACAAAGAAAAAGTTATCCCTTTAACTATTACTTCTGAAAGCCGAAAAGCAAGACCTTATTTAAAATATGCTGCAGTAGCTTTTATTGCTTTAAGTTTAGGAGGTTTTTTAGCTTCTAATTATTATCTCGGACAAATAGATCAACACAACCAATTGGCTCAAGAAGATGCTAATATGCAGCTTGATAACAAAATTCAGGAAGCTACTTTTATTATCGACAACCCTTTACCAACGGTTACTTTTATTGTTGCCAAACAAAGTGGCAACTATCATATTGTTGCTGGAGCTTTTCGAATTGAAGAAAATTCTACTAAAAAATTAAACCAACTTCAAGATTTAGGATACAATGCCAGAAAGATTGGCAAAAACAGATACGGTTTACACCAAGTTGTTTATTCAAGTCACGAAACTAGGACTGAAGCTCAGCGATTTCTTTACAAAATACGTCGAGAACATAATAAAGACGCTTGGTTACTCGTTCAAAAACTAAATTAAACTTTTTTCTTCTTAAGTTTTTAAAAGCACCTTACCTTTGCTTTTTATTTTAATATTATAATGATGGAAGCAAAAACACCTAATGATTCTAAAACCATTATGACCGATCTGGTTTTACCTAGTGAAACCAACCCTTTAAATAATTTGTTTGGTGGCGAATTGCTTGCCAGAATGGATCGTGCTGCAAGTATTGCTGCAAGACGACACTCGCGTAGAATAGTGGTTACAGCTTCTATAAATCATGTCGCTTTTAATCGCGCTGTTCCTTTAGGAAGTGTTGTAACTGTTGAAGCTAAAGTTTCTCGCGCTTTTAATTCTTCAATGGAAGTCTATATCGATGTGTTAATAGACGATCTCGAATCTGGACAAAAAACAAAAGTTAATGAAGCCATTTACACTTTTGTTGCTATGGATGAAACTGGAAATCCTGTTAAAGTTCCTATTTTAAAACCAGAAACTAAAGAAGAGCATATTCGATTTGATGGTGCTTTAAGGCGTAAACAACTCAGTTTAGTCCTTGCTGGAAAAATGAACCCAAATGACGCAACCGAATTGAAAGCATTGTTTGAAGATTAGCATTATAAATTTTGTAAGCTCTTAAAAATAACCTGTGCTTTATATAGAGTTCCATAGTTGTTTTTAAAATCAAGACCTCACAGGTTTATAAAACC
>QMOV01000004.1 GCA_003650305.1 Bacteroidota bacterium
ACAGCAAATATTTCATAATTATTCATTCAATAAAGCAACTGTATGACAAGCTACAATAGCAGCAGTTTCTGTTCGTAATCTGGTTTTACCCAAAGTTACAGGAATAAAATTGCTTTGAAGCGCTTGCGCGATTTCTTTAACAGAAAAATCGCCTTCTGGACCAATTAAAATGCTAATGTCTTGATTAGGTCTTACTTCTTGTTTTAATGATTTTTTGTTTAAATCTTGACAATGTGCAATAAATAACAGTCCGTTAAATTCTTGTTTTATATATTCTTTAAATTGTATAGCTGGGTTTAACTTTGGTAAATAACATTGCAGCGACTGTTTCATAGCAGATTGTAATATTTTAGCAAAGCGTTCGTGTTTAATAATTTTACGTTCGCTGTAATCGCAAATAATAGGCGTGATGCTTTCTATACAAATTTCGGTAGCTTTTTCTAAAAACCATTGGTAACGATCGTTCATTTTTGTTGGTGCAACTGCGATATGCAAATTGTAGTTTCGTTTGGGTTGTAATTCTTTTGCTTTAATTAAAACGGTACATTTTTTTATGTCTGCAATCAATATTTCGGTTACAAATAACCAACCTATCCCATTAGTAATATGTAATTGGTCTCCAACATTTTTCCGAAGCACTTTTACAATATGCTTACTTTCTTCTTTATTAAAAGAAAATTGTTTTGTTGAATTGGTAATATCTGGATTATAAAATAGTTGCATTATTAAATTTTAAGTCTGGCTGAAGCTGTTACATCTTGTTCTGCAAAATCTTTGTCTAAGTATTTTAAATAACCAACAATGGCTATCATTGCAGCATTGTCGGTAGTAAATTCAAATTTAGGGATATAACTCTTCCATCCATATTTTTGCTCACCATCTTTTAATGCTTGTCGTATTCCGGAATTAGCCGAAACACCTCCACCAATGGCAATTTGTTTAATTCCTGTTTGTTTAGTAGCCAGTTTAAGTTTATCTATCAAAATCCCAATAATAGTATATTGTATAGAAGCACAAATATCGTTTAGGTTTTCATCTATAAAATTTGGATTGGCTTTTACTTCTCGCTGAATAAAATAAAGAATTGCGGTTTTTAATCCTGAAAAGCTAAAATTTAATCCATCTACTTTGGGCTTTGTAAATTTAAACGCTTTTGGATTTCCTAGTTGAGCAAGTTTGTCAATTTCTGGGCCAGCAGGATAATTAAGTCCTAAAATTTTTCCGCTTTTATCGAAAGCCTCACCAACAGCATCATCTATAGTTTCGCCAATAACTTCCATATTAAAATAGTTTTTCACTTTTACTATTTGTGTATGTCCTCCAGAAATGGTCATTGCCAAAAAAGGAAACTCTGGTTTATCAAATCCTTCTTCGTCGATAAAATGTGCCAAGATATGCGCTTGCATATGGTTTACATCTATTAAAGGAATATTTAAACCATAAGCCAAAGATTTAGCAAAAGAAGTGCCAACAAGCAAAGAACCCATTAGTCCTGGACCACGAGTAAACGCAACAGCATTGAGTTGTTCTTTTTTAATATTTGCTTTTTGTAAAGCCTGATGTACAACAGGAACAATGTTTTGCTGATGTGCTCTCGAAGCTAATTCTGGAACAACTCCACCATATTCCTGATGTATTTTTTGATTTGCAACAACATTGCTTAAAATTTTTCCGTTGTAAATTACCGAAGCAGCTGTATCGTCACAAGATGATTCAATACCAAGTATGTAAATATTTTGTTTAGCCATTCGTAAAAATTAGGCACAATAATTGTTAATTTAGAATTTAATTGAAAGTCTAAACCTTTCATTATTTCGTAAATACAAATGTAGTTTATTATTAAGAAAGTTATAACTTTATCACATATCAAAAAAGTATTAAAAATAGCATCAAAAATTGTAGCAATTCTGCTACTGCTTTTCATCATTTTGGTGTTGGTACTTTCTATTCCTGCTGTTCAAACTAGCCTCGGAAAATACGCAACCAAAAAATTGAATGATGATTTTGGCACCAACATAAATATTAAAAAAGTTGGGCTTCAATTTAATGGCGATGTAGAACTTAAGAATATATATATTGAAGACCATAAAAACGATACCCTTTTCAATATTATCGAGCTAAACACTTCCATTTTAAGTTTTAAAAAATTATATAACAACAAACTAACCTTTGGAGATATTGATGTTATAGGACTTACTTTTAATTTAAAAACCTATAAGGGAGAAACAGATACAAATCTAGATGTTTTTGTTGCAAAGTTTGATGAAGAAAAAACTGAAAAAGCAGAAAAAAAAGTAAATACTTTTTTGTTGTCTTCAAGTGATCTTTCAATTTACGATAGCGAATTTAGATTAACTGATGAGAATCGTGACATACAGCAAGTCTTTTTTTTTAAAAATTTGAATATTAATGCGACCGATTTTTTAATTCTTGGACCAGATGTTAGCGCAAGAATAAATAAATTTAGTTTTAATGATACTAGAGGAGTAGAAGTTAAAAATTTAACGACTAATTTTACTTATACTTTGCAGGGAATGACTTTTGATTTTCTTCAAATTAAAACGGCAAACTCAATACTTAAAGGCGATTTAAAATTTGAATATAATCGTGAGGATTTACAATATTTTGCTGATAGTGTTAAGGTTAACGCTACGTTTATTGATTCAAAAATTGCTCTTGACGAACTTAATAGGTTTTATAGTGAATTTGGTAAAAACCAAAGCGCAATGCTTAATGTAACGCTTTTTGGAACTTTAAATAATTTAACGGCTAGTAATTTAAATCTCAACACTTCTCGTGAAACTTTAATTGACGGAACAATCAATTTTAAAAACTTGTTTAATAAAGAGAAAGATAATTTTGTAATGGATGCCAACTTTAATAGGTTGTCTTCTACATATAAAGATTTAAAAGCAATGCTTCCAAACGTACTTGGAAAATCCTTGCCTTCTTCTTTAGATGCTTTGGGAAAATTTACAATTAATGGTAAATCTGTTGTGACGTCAAAAACGGTAAGAGCAGATATTGACATAGAAACTAAATTGGGTTATATTATTTCTGATTTAGAAATAAATAATATTGATAATATTGATAATGCATCATACAGAGGAAATATTGCTTTAGATGATTTTAATTTAGGAGCTTTTATTAATGACTCAAAAGTTGAGAAGATATCAGTAAATCTAGATGTAGAAGGTAAGGGTTTTACAAAGCAATTACTCAATACTTTTGTTAAAGGAGATATTTATAATTTAGAATATAACAATTACAGCTATAATGATATTGTGGTTTCTGGGAACATACAAAACATGATATTTAATGGCAACTTGGTTACGAACGATAAGAATTTAGATTTGCAATTTAAAGGCTTAGTAGATTTCTCTAAAAACATAAATAATTACGATTTTTATGCCAATGTAAACTATGCAAACCTTAATGCAATAAACTTTGTTTCTAAAGATAGCATCTCAATTTTTAAAGGACAAGTAACTATGAATATGAAAGGGACAAATCTTGATAATGCTCAAGGAAATATTTCATTTAAAAATACATTATATAAAAATCAAAACGATGAGTACTATTTCACAGATTTTTCAGTATCCTCACACTTTGAAGATAACATTCGTTATATAGATATAAATTCTCCAGACATCATTGAAGGCAGTTTATATGGTAAATTTAAATTTAGAGATGCAGCTAAACTTTTAGAAAATTCTTTAGGAAACATTTATACAAACTATATACCACACGAATTAGCTTCAGACCAATTTATAAACTTTAATTTTAAAATATATAATAAAATAGCCGAAGTCTTTTACCCAGATTTAAAACTTGGAAGCAATACGTTTATAAGAGGAAGAGTAGAAAGTGATGCCAAAAATTTCAATCTTACATTTAAGGCTCCTCAAGTAAGATTAGAAAACTATTTTGCTGAAAATATTCAGCTTAAAATTGATAATAAAAACCCACTATTTAATACATATGTAGAAGTAGATAGTATTAATACAAAATATTATAATACATCAAAGTTTAGTTTAATAAATGTAACCTTAAAAGACACTTTATTTATTAAAACAGAATTTAAAGGTGGTAAATCTAATAAAGATAATTTTGATTTGAATTTATATTATACTATTAATGAAGAAAACAAATCTGTATTTGGGTTTAAAAAATCTAAAATAGAATTTAAAAACAATTTATGGTATGTAAACGAAGATAAAAATCGTTCTAATAAAATTGAGTTTGATAGATATTTTCAAAATATAAAAATTGATGATTTACGCTTAAGTCATCTCAAAGAGGAAATTGAACTATCAGGAATTATTCGAGATTCTTCTTATAAAAATATTGATCTAAATTTTAAAGATGTTGAATTAGCCAAGATAACGCCAAGAATTGATAGTTTGTCACTTGCCGGTAATGTAAACGGCAAGTTAAATTTACAACAGCAAAATGGCGTTTATTTACCAGAATCTAATGTGGTAATAGATAACTTTAAGATAAACAATTTTAACCTTGGTTCTTTCAAGGCTAACATTATAGGTAACGAATCTTTAACCAATTATGATGTAAATATAACATTGAAAGATGATACTAACGAAACACTTTCTGTTGTAGGCAATTTGGATGTCTCTGGAAAGAATTCTACTTTAGATTTAGATATTAATTTCAATAAATTTATTTTAAATCCTTTAAACCCTTTTGGAGCAGGAGTAATTACAAATATTAGAGGAGAAATAGATGGCAACGCTAAAGTTACAGGAAGATTGCAAAGACCACAAATTAACGGACAATTAACTTTAGATAAAGCAGGATTAAGTATCCCATATTTAAACATTGATTATGCATTTCAAGATGATACAGAAATTGATTTAAATACAACAAAACAGCAAAGTTTTATTTTTAAAAATGCACTATTAAGAGATTCAGAGTACTTTTCGAGTGCAACTTTAAGCGGAGCTATAAATCATATAAATTTCTCTAAATGGTCTTTAGATCTTTCTATAGATTCAGACAGATTATTGGTTCTAAATACTAACGATAGTGAAGATGCTTTATATTTTGGAACTGCATTTGTTGGTGGAAACATTAATATTAAAGGACCAACAGATCAATTAGTAATTAAAGCAAATGTGGTATCGGAAGAAGGTACAGTTTTTAAAATCCCACTTAACGATGCTGACTCTTTTGGAGACCATTCTTATATTCATTTTTTAAGCCCTGAAGAAAAAGAAGCTAGGTTAAAAGGAGAACTCATTGTTCTTGACCATATTAAAGGTTTGGAGTTAGATTTTGATCTAGAAGTTAATGAAAATGCAGAAATTGAAATTGTTATAGATAAAGATACCGGAAGCTCTATTAGAGGTCGTGGAAATGGAGTAATATTGGCGCAAATAAACACTAATGGAAAATTTAATATGTATGGCGATTTTATTGCAGATGAAGGTGTTTATAATTTTGTTTATGGAGGGCTAATACAAAAAGAATTTAAGGTTGAACAAGGCGGAACATTAGTATGGGAAGGCGATCCTCTAAAGGCTCAAATTAATATTAAGGCAGTTTACGATGGTATTCAGGCAAATCCTTCAATTTTATTAGACAATCCTATTAATAGGAGTATTCCTGTAGAAGTAGAAATTCATCTCACGGGAGAATTAGAAAAACCTGATCCAATATTTAATTTAAGTTTCCCTAGTGTTAACACGACATTAAATTCAGAATTAAATTATAGACTTGATGATAATGAAAGTATGCAGTTTCAAGCACTGTCGTTATTGGCAACAGGATCATTTACCAATCAATTAAGAATAGACCAACAAGCTATTTATGGTAATCTTGCTGAACGTGCTTCAGCAATTCTAAATAGCTTTTTTAGTGATAGTGATGGCATACTGCAATTAGGATTAGACTACCAAATTGGAGAGAATCGACCAGAATATCAAACAGACGATAGACTTGGTGTAACACTATCTACAAAGCTTAATGACCGCATACTTATTAACGGAAAAGTTGGTGTGCCAATTGGTGGTGTGAACGAAACTGTTGTGGCAGGAGATTTCGAAATTGAAGTATTGCTAAATGAAGATGGTAATTTTTCAATGAAATTCTTTAATCGTGAAAATAGCATTAGAAACTTTGGTGAACAGATTGGTTATACACAAGGTATGGGAATATCTTATAATGTAGAGTTTGATAATCTTAAGGAACTTCTTGGTAAAATTTTTAAAGGCAATAAGAAATCCAAAGAAGAGAAGAAAAAACCTGAAGAAGCTTATAACAAAAATCCACTTCCAGAACATCATAGCTTCAAGGAAAAAGACACAAAAAATTAATAAAATTGCAGTGTTTTTCCTATTATCACAAAATATTTATTAACGAAAACGTTTGAGTTTTCATTTTTGATTAAAATTAAATAAAACATAGCTTTTTTGTTGTATAAGTTTATTAGTTTTACTCTTTAAAAGGATAAAAATGGCAGTAAAGATTACAAAAATTGGGTTGATGACATCAGGAGGAGATGCTCCTGGAATGAATGCAGCAATCCGATCTGTAGCTCGTACTTGCGCTTATTATAATATTGTATGTGTTGGAATTTATAGAGGTTATGAAGGCATGATTGAAGGAGATTTTAAAATATTAACTGCAAGAAGTGTCAATAATATTATTAATAAAGGCGGTACTATTTTAAAATCGGCTAGATCTAAAGAATTCAGAACTAAGGAAGGTCGAAAAAAAGCATATTCACATATTAAGAAGGCAAACATTGATGCTCTAATACTTATTGGAGGTGATGGTACATTTACAGGAGGTTTATTATTTAGCGAAGAATTTAATTTCCCAGTAATTGGTATTCCTGGAACTATTGATAACGATATCTATGGTACAAATTATACTATTGGATACGATACTGCTTTAAATACAATTATAGAGGTTATTGATAAAATTCGAGATACAGCTAGTTCGCATAAGCGATTATTTTTTGTAGAAGTAATGGGAAGAGATGCAGGACATATAGCTTTAAATGTTGGAGTAGGTGCTGGAGCTGAAGAAATTTTAATACCAGAAGAAGATTTAGGATTAGAAAGATTATTAATGTCTTTGCGACATAGCAAACAAACTGGTAAATCATCTAGCATTGTTGTTGTAGCAGAAGGCGATAAAATAGGAAAAAACGTTTTTGAACTTAAAGATTATGTTGAAGAGCATTTAAGTGAATATGAAGTTAGAGTATCTGTTTTAGGTCATATGCAACGTGGTGGTTCACCTAGCTGTTTCGACCGTGTTTTAGCAAGTAAAATGGGAGTAAAAGCAGTAGAATCATTACTTGATGGAAAAACCAATTACATGGTAGGTACAATAAATAATAAAATGGAACTAACACCAATAAAAAAGGCCTTAAAAATCCATTCAGAAATAAATAAAGAATTATTAAGAGTCTCGGACATAATGTCCACATAAAACAAACACATAAAATGTCAAAAGTAAAAATTGGAATTAACGGATTTGGAAGAATTGGAAGAATTGCTTTAAGAGTAGCAGTAAACAGACCAAATATACAAATTGTAGGAATTAACGATTTGTTAGAAGTAGAGCATTTAGCTTATTTATTAAAATATGATTCAGTACACGGACGATTTGATGGAACCATTGAAGTTAAAAACGAAAATTTAGTTATTAATGGAAACGAAATTAGAGTTTCTGCTGAGCGCAATCCAGAAGATTTAAAATGGGACGAAGTAGGAGCAGATGTTGTTTTAGATTGCACTGGAATTTTCACAACATTAGAAGGAGCAGGAAAACATATTACAGCTGGAACAAAAAAAGTGGCAATCTCAGCACCATCTGCTGATGCACCAATGTTTGTAATGGGGGTTAATCATAGAGAGATTACTGCTGAAGACACTATTGTATCTAACGCATCTTGTACAACCAACTGTTTAGCTCCTTTAGCAAAGGTTATTAATGATGAATTTGGAATTGTAGAAGGTTTAATGACAACTGTTCATGCAGCAACAGCAACACAGTTTACAGTAGATGGTCCTTCAAGAAAAGATTATAGATTAGGACGTGCCTCACTAAATAACATTGTGCCAGCATCTACAGGAGCAGCTAAAGCTGTTGGTAAAGTCATTCCGGAATTAAACGGAAAGTTAACAGGAATGGCATTTCGTGTTCCAACTGTTGATGTATCTGTAGTAGATTTAACAGTAAGACTAGAAAAAAGTGCTTCTTTTGAAAAGGTAAAAGCAGCATTAAAAGATGCTTCCGAAAATGAACTAAAAGGTATATTAGGCTACACAGAAGAAGGTGTAGTTTCTCAAGATTTTGTGTCCGAACCAAGAACAAGTGTTTTTGATGCAAATGCAAGTATCGGCTTAAATGATAATTTCGTTAAATTAGTATCTTGGTATGATAATGAATTTGGATATTCAACAAAATTGGTTGATTTAGCTGAATACATACACAATATTTAATACGTTTATTTTATAAATTTTTAAGATGATTTTAATTGTCGATAGTGGCTCTACAAAATGCGATTGGTTAGCCATAGACAGCAATGGTAATCAGTTGCTCGAAAAACAAAGAACCAAAGGCTTAAATCCAGCTATTCTTTCATCAAAAAAATTGCACAACACCATAAAAAAGAATGCTGTCTTAAAACAGCATAGTGATGAAGTTTCTAATATCTTTTTTTATGGAGCAGGTTGTGGTACAGAAAAGCCACGATTAATGCTGCAAGATGTTTTGCAATCTTTTTTTTCAAATGCAAAAGTTGAAGTGAAAGAAGATACTTATGCAGCAGTATATTCTACAATTAGTAATAATCATGAAGCTGCTATAGTTTGTATTTTAGGAACAGGTTCTAATTGCAGTTATTTTGATGGTGAAATCTTACATCAGCGTGTAAAATCGTTAGGCTATACAGTAATGGATGATGCTTCTGGTAATTACTTCGGAAAACAATTACTTAGAGATTATTATTTTAATCATATGCCCGAAGATATAAAGGTGTCTTTTGCAGAGCGCTATAATGTAGATTCCGATTTTGTTAAGTATAATTTATATAAGCAACCCAATCCAAACGCCTATTTAGCATCACATGCAGAGTTTATGTTTTTAAATAAAGATTCGCAATATGTTATTAACCTCATAAAAAATGGAATTAGTTTGTTTGCAAAAAACTATATTTTGCAATTTAATGAGTTTTTAGATAAAGTTCCTGTACACTTTGCAGGCTCAATTGCTTATTTTTCTCAAGATGAAATTCGAGAGGTTGCTAAAGAATTAGGTTTTACTGTTGGTAATTTTGAAAGACGACCAATAGAAGGTTTGGTAAATTATCATGTAAGTAATTTATAAATTATCGTTCTTGTTTATTATCGTCATTTAACAATCTTTTAATTTGAATATTAATATTTAAATGCACTCTTGACTTTTTAAAAAAAAATAGTCGACCTTCGTTTAACTATCGATAAAGTCAATTGAAACTGAATTTATCTTAATATTAAACGAAACTTCAAAATTAAACCAACTCTTTAATATTAGCATAAGAGTTTTCCATAGCTCTAGTAATTTGTTTTGGGTTTAGCCATTCTACTTTAGTGATGCCTTCATTTTCTTGTGGCGTGAGTTTACCATTGTAGTTGGTTTTCATTTCAAACCAATAGGTAATTTTAATTCTATATTTTCCATTGCGTTTAAAAATATGGTAGGTCATTTCTAGTGGTTTTGTTATAGAGAGTCCTTTTACGCCAGTTTCTTCTTCTACTTCTCGTATGGCAGTTTTATCTATGGTTTCTTTACTTTCGGCTTTTCCTTTAGGTAAATCCCACTTATTATTTCGATAAATAAATAAAATATCGCCTTCAGTATTATAAACCTTTCCTCCTCCAGCAATAACATTGGGTAAGAGTTTTAAAAATCGTTTAAGGAGTTTGTCTTTATTTTTACCAATTAACCTAATAGATTGTATATCCTTTTGCTGTAATTTTTTAATTGCTTTTTCAATATTAACAGTCTTTAGCTTATAGTTTTTAAAATTGGTTTCTAGTTCAACTTTATTTGTTAAAATTATTGGTTTATCGTTGATAAAAACTTTATACATTTGTAGCTATGATAATTAATACCGAAACAGCTAAAAAAACTGCCGAATTATTGTTGCAAATTAAGGCAATAAAATTAAATCCGCAAGACCCTTTTATGTGGGCATCTGGATGGAAGTCTCCAATTTACTGCGACAATAGAGTTGTATTATCATTTCCTCCAATTCGTAATTATGTTCGGGAACAGATGGCAAAGTTTATTGAAAAAGAATATGGCAAACCAGATGTTATTGCTGGAGTAGCGACAGGTGCTATTGGAATTGGTATTTTGGTGGCGCAAATTTTAGATTTACCTTTTGTTTATGTAAGACCTGAAGCAAAAAAACACGGTCGCCAGAACCAAATTGAGGGTTTTATACAAGAAGGACAGAATGTGGTTGTAGTTGAAGACCTTATCAGTACAGGGAAAAGCAGTTTAAATGCTGTAAGAGCTTTAAAAAAAGCTGATGTAAATGTAAAAGGCATGGTTGCAATTTTTTCTTATGGTTTTAAAGTTGCTTCAAATAATTTTGAAAATGAAAATGTTAATTTACATACATTAAGTAATTACAACGCTTTACTTGAAGAAGCTTTAGATACCAATTATATTTCTAAAAAAGAATTAAAAACTTTGTCACTTTGGAATGCTAATCCAAGTGAATGGAATGCTAATTGATATATGTGAGTATAGTCGTTAAGTTGTAAAGTCGTTTAGGAAACAAAAACAACTTAACAGCTAAACAAAAAACAGCTAAACAAAAAACAACAATGAATTTAGAATCTCCAAAAGTAACAATTAAAAAATCTGCTCAAGAAGTGTTCGATTTTTTATCTGATGTAAAGAATTTTGAAGCTTTAATGCCAGAAAATATAAGCAAATTTGAAATGTTAGAAGACGATAAATTTTTATTTGCTTTAAAAGGAATGCCAGAAATTGTATTAAAAAAGAAAGAAGCTATAGTACCTAACAAAATTGTTTTAGGTGCTGCTGGTGGAAAGCTTGATTTTTCATTGACTGGAAATATAACTGAAATTGATGCAGATAATAGTGAAGTACAACTTGCTTTTAATGGTGATTTTAATCCTATGATGGCAATGATGATAAAAGGTCCTATTGGCAAATTTTTAGAGACTTTAGCAACAAAAATACCTAGCTCGATTTAATATAATAACTGCACTTCTTTTAAATCAAACTCTTTTAAAATATAGTCTTCAAGCACTACTTGAAGCTTACCAGAATCTGAAATTCCTTTAATAAATCCTGAAAACCTTAGTCCTTTCTCATCTTTAAATGTTGAAGGTTTATCTTTTCTGAAAAGAAGATTTTCGTATTCATTTTTTAAAACATTCAAAAGCCCTTTTTCTAAAATTTCAAAATAATATTTTAAGTTTTTTATTAAAAGCTGTAAAAGTTCATCTGTATTAAAAATAGTTCCTGTAATAATTTTTAAAGATGATGCATTTGGTAATGATTTAAATTCAGTTTGGTTTACATTTAAACCAACTCCAATAATCGATGCTTCAAGTTTGTTATTTTTTATGACATTTTCAATTAAAATACCACAGATTTTTTTGTTTTCTGCCAAAATGTCGTTAGGCCATTTAATACGTAGTTTTGGTACAGCAAAGCTCTGCAAAGTCTTAACAATAGCCAAAGAAGTTACAAGACTAATATAAAACTGATTCTCGATTGAAACTTTTGTACAATCTTTAAATACACTACACATCAGGTTTTTAGCCTTTTCAGAATTCCAAATTGTTCCCATTTGTCCTCTTCCTTGAGTTTGATGTTTTGCAGTAACAGTTGTATAATCTTCAATAACCTCTTTACTACTTATTTGCTTTAAATATGTACTTGTAGAATCGATGGCATTAAGTTTGATTATACGCATAAGGAATAAGAAATTTTAAATTATAATTATCTTAAGATTATTAAAGGTGTAAAAAGCCAAAAAAACTATAACTTTGTGCAAATTAAAAAATTTTAATGACGATAGAAAATAGTAACGCAGATCAATTAATAGCAGTAATATTAGATGGTATAGAAGATGTAAAAGGGCAAAACACAAATATTTTAGATTTAAGAGAATTAGAAAACACCGTTTGCGATTATTTTATTATTTGCGAAGGCACATCAAACACACAAGTTAACGCCATAGTAAATTCCATTCAAAAAAAGGTGAGTAAAGAAATTAAAGATAAGCCATGGCATATAGAAGGAAGTAATAATGCCGAATGGGTTTTAATGGATTATGTTAATGTAGTTGTTCATGTGTTTCAAAAACATATTAGAGAGTATTATGATATAGAAAGCCTTTGGGGAGATGAAAAAACAATTGAAATAAAAACCGCTTACTAAAACATATTTAATGGCAGACGATAAAAAAACTAATATAAATAATAAAAAACCAAAATTTAGTCCATATTGGGTTTATGGAATAATCATTGTTATATTTTTAGCTATTAATGTGTTTTCAGGACTAGGTTCTTCTACAGGAAGTATAACAACTCCTTCCGAATTTTTTAAGTATTTACAAGATGGCGATGTAGATAAAGTTCAAATTGTAAATAGACGAGAGGCGAAAATTTATTTAACAGATGAAGCTTTAAGAAAAGAAATTCATAAAAAGGCTATTAAGACTCAATTATTACCTATTTCAGGCAAATCTCCAAATTATCAATTTGAGTTTGGAGATCTTCAAAATTTTGAAAATCAATTAAGCAAAACTTTAAGAGATAACAATCTCACTACAGCCATTAACTATGAAACCGAACAAAATGTTTGGGGAGATTTTCTTTTAACGCTACTCCCATTTGTACTAATTATTGGCGTTTGGATTTTTATAATGAGACGTATGTCTGGTGGAGCAGGTGGAGGTGGAGGTGCTGGACAAATTTTCAATATCGGGAAATCGAAAGCGAAATTGTTTGATCAAAATTCAGATGTTAAAACCTCATTTAAAGATGTTGCAGGATTAGAAGGAGCAAAAGAAGAAGTACAGGAAATTGTTGATTTTCTTAAGAACCCAGAAAAATACACTTCTCTTGGTGGTAAAATCCCTAAAGGAGCAATACTAATTGGAGCTCCTGGAACAGGAAAAACTTTATTGGCTAAAGCTGTAGCAGGCGAAGCTAAAGTGCCTTTTTTCTCACTTTCTGGATCAGATTTTGTCGAAATGTTTGTAGGTGTTGGTGCATCTAGAGTTAGAGATTTATTTAAACAGGCAAAAGAAAAATCACCTTCAATTATTTTTATAGACGAAATAGATGCCATTGGTAGAGCTAGAGGTCGAAATGCAATGTCTGGAAGTAATGACGAACGAGAAAACACATTAAACCAACTGCTAACCGAAATGGATGGCTTTGGTACAAATACCAATGTTATTGTACTTGCCGCAACCAACAGAGCAGATATTTTAGATAAGGCTCTTATGCGTGCAGGACGTTTTGATAGGCAAATATTTGTTGATCTACCAGATGTTAGAGAGCGTAAAGAAATATTTGAAGTTCACTTAAGACCTATTAAAAAAGCAAGAGGTTTAGACATAGACTTTTTATCTAAACAAACTCCTGGATTTTCAGGTGCAGATATTGCAAATGTGTGTAATGAAGCTGCATTAATTGCTGCCCGAAAAGGAAAAAAATCTGTTGGTAAACAAGATTTTTTAGATGCTGTAGATAGAATTATTGGAGGCTTGGAGAAGAAGAATAAAATAATTACTCCAGCTGAAAAAAAAGCGGTTGCATTTCACGAAGCTGGTCATGCTACTGTAAGCTGGATGCTAGAGCATGCAGCACCTTTAGTTAAAGTAACTATTGTGCCCAGAGGTAGATCGTTAGGATCTGCTTGGTATTTGCCAGAAGAACGTTTAATTGTTCATCCAGAACAAATGCTGGACGAAATGTGTGCTGCTTTAGGTGGTCGTGCTGCAGAGAAAGTGATATTTAATAAAATATCTACTGGAGCACTTAGTGACCTAGAAAAAATAACCAAACAAGCAAGAGCTATGGTAACCGTTTATGGTTTGAGTGATAAAATAGGAAACCTAACTTATTATGATTCTTCTGGACAAAATGAATTTGGTTTCACTAAACCTTATAGTGAGAAAACGGCAGAATTAATTGATAAAGAGATTTCTGATATTATTGAAGAACAATATCAGCGTGCTTTAAAAATATTAGAAACAAATAAAGATAAACTTACAGAACTTGCTGAAGTATTGCTGGACAAAGAAGTTATTTTTAGAGACAATTTAGAAAAAATCTTTGGCAAAAGACCTTTCGATAAAAAAGATGAAGACAGTACTGAAGAGGAGTAAAACCAATACAAATGCTTAAATTAAAGTATGGTTAATTTAAGTTTTTATATATTTGATAAAAATTACGACTAAAAACTTGTTAATAGCAAAATCCTAAATGAGTCTATTTCGTAAAATCTTCGGCCCAAAATCTGACGACTCTCAAGAATATATCCAGAATGAGCAGCGCAGCAAATATATGCCAGAAATTAAACTTCCAATAGATGAGCGTTTTACAATTAATTTTAAAGCTAATGGTGGAAAGTTTTTGTATTGTGAAGATTTAGATGAAGTAGACCAAAACCTAAACTCCATTCTTCAGGAAAATGATTGGAAACAAAAAAAAGTACTGATATTAGATAACCAACTAGCTGAAAAATTTAAAGCTATTGATTTTGAAATTAGCAAAAACATAAGTGATTGCACTTACTTTTTAACTGCCTGTGAATTTTTAATTTCTAATGATGGTTCTTTATTAATTTCTTCAAATCAAATTGCCCAAAAGAGACTTAAAGAACTCCCTTCTAACTTTATCATTTTTGCCACAACAAGTCAGTTTGTAGAAACTATTAGCGAGGGTTTAAAAGGTATTAAAAACAAAAACCGAAAAGAAATACCAACAAATATTACTACAATTAAACACTTTAAAACCTGTGACGATAAAGATTTTCTTAGCTATGGAAGTAGTTCAAAAAACTTATATTTGCTCTTATTAGAAGACTTATAAATGAAGGAATTATTTATTAGAGCTATATCAGGCATTATATACGTATCCTTATTTTTACTAACATTAAACTCACAACACGCATTAATTGTCTTATTTTTTATCTTTGGGTTAATTTGTCTTGTTGAATTTAATAAACTTATACAATTAAAAGGCGCAGTTTCATACATCTTATTTATCGTTCTATATTTGTCTTTTGCGTATTGGCAGTTGGCTTTAGTATCTAACGAAGGTTTTAATGAAGCCATACAAATATTGCATGTGCTTACCATTTTTGTACAATTATTCTTAATAAGAGACTTGTTTTCAGAAAAAGCACTACCGCTTTTTATTACAAAACGTTATATTAATACAACACTGTATTTATCGAGTGCATTTATTTTTATAATACTTATTGCTAATTATTACGAATCTTTTAATCCCAATATACTACTAGGAGCATTTATTTTAGTTTGGGTCAACGATTCCTTTGCATTTTTAATTGGTAAAAATTTTGGGAAACAAAAACTCTTTCCAAGAATTTCACCAAAAAAAACGGTTGAAGGATTTTTAGGAGGCTTATTTTTTTCATGTGTAGCTAGTTATTTTGTTGCAGAATTTACTGGAACATTAAACTCTACAAATTGGTTAATTATGAGTGTTATTATTAGTGTTTTTGGGACTTTAGGCGATTTAATCGAATCTAAATATAAGCGTCAAGCTAAAGTTAAAGATAGTGGTGTAATTATGCCAGGACATGGTGGACTATTAGATCGTTTAGATAGTATTATCTTTGCTGCGCCATTTATATATTTGTTTTTAAGAATTTTAAAATATGTTTCATAAAGAAGGTTATAAAATCATTTTAGCAGCCTTGACATTGGTAGTTATTTCTATCTTTATTATAGATAAATTCTTGGAAATTTATTGGTTTCAAAAGGGATTAGAAATACTTCTTTTAATATGTTTGTTGCTTGTCCTTCAATTCTTTAGAAACCCTAAAAGACATACGATATTAAACAACAACCATGTATTGTCTCCTGTAGATGGTAAAGTAGTAGTTATTGAAGAAGTTTTTGAAAGCGAATATTTTAACGACAAACGCATACAGGTAAGTGTGTTTATGTCGCCATTAAATGTGCATGTTACTCGTTATCCAATAGGTGGCAATGTAGTGTTTAATAAATACCATCCAGGTAAATACTTGGTTGCATGGCATCCTAAATCTAGTGAAGAAAATGAGCGCACAACTGTTGTAATAAATAATGAAATATATGGTAAAGTGTTATATCGACAAATTGCAGGTGCACTGGCAAGACGTATTGTAAACTATGCCAAACAAAACGCTACAGCTACTCAAGGTAGTGATTCTGGTTTTATTAAATTTGGTTCGAGAGTAGATTTATTTTTACCTTTAGACACAATTATTAACGTGAAGCTCAACCAAAAGGTTCGTGGAGGCGAAAGTATTATTGCCAAAAAATAATGGATTCTGAAAAATTAGACATAGAATTTAAAAAAGCCATAAAACGTGTAAATGCTCATACTGACCCATTTCCTGCCGATACCTTATTGCGAATCTATGCTTACTACAAAAAAGCAACTAATGACTATAGCAGACCAAGTAGCAGAACGCCAATCATAAATGCATTTAAGACCAATGCATTATTTCAAACAAAAGATATTACTGAAGATGAAGCCAAGCGCATTTATATTGATTTAGTGAATGATTACTTCTTGGATAAAAAGTAAAATAGCCTTGCAATAATTATCCTTGACTTTGTGATAGACGAAGTCACATTTTTGATTTCAAAAAAATTCTACCACCAAATCAAATAAATTGTATTAGTATTTTTTTTACTGTTAAATTCTATAATACTTGAAGTTAAAAAATAAATTTTTCGTATCTTAAGCTGTCTTTTTAAATCAATTTTATTATGAAAAAAGAAATCATAAATAAAACCATGAAGTTCTTTATTTCTTCTTTGGTTTTAATACTTTTATTTGGATATCATCATAATACTCATGCTGCAATTTTACTTCAAGAAGATATTCAACAAAACATACAGTCTTATACAGAATTTAAAGGTATTGTTGTTGACAGTAAAACCAAAGAACCTTTAATTTTTGCAGATATAACTGTTAATAGCACTAATATTAGAACTGTAACTAATAAAGAAGGTAAATTTTTACTCAAGGTTCCTAATAACCTATTAGATAAAATGATAACAGTTTCTTTTTTAGGGTACGAAAAGCAAGAAATTCCACTTCAAAATTTGAAAAATAGAAATAATAAAATAGCACTTAGTATTTCTATTACCAAATTAACACAAGTTAAAATTAACGTTCCAAAAGATGCTGAAACTTTGGTGAGAATGACTTTAAATACAAGAGGAGGAAACTATTATAATGAGCAAGCTATAATGACAGCTTTTTATAGAGAAACCATTAAAAAGCGTAAAAAGAATGCGTCTTTGTCTGAAGCAGTTGTGGAAATTTATAAACAGCCTTACGCATCAAATAAAAATGATGCTATTAGGCTCATTAAATCACGAAAAAATACCAATTACTCTAGACTTGATACGCTTGCAATAAAACTACAAGGTGGTCCATTTAGTACATTATATGCAGATATTGTAAAGTATCCTGAATATATATTTACTGAAGATACGTTTCCTTATTATGAATTTAGTTTTGAACCTTCTACACAAATCAATGATCGACAGGTATATGTTGTAAAATTTAAACAACTTCCAAATGTATTTTCTCCATTTTATTATGGTAAATTATTTATAGATTCTGAGACTTTTGCACTAACAAGTGCTGTATATAATCTTAATGTTGAAAACAGAAAACAAGCCAGTGCATTGTTTCTTCGTAAAAAGCCTAGAAAGGTTACTGTTTACCCAACTGAAGCAACATATAGAGTAGATTATAAAACAACAAATGGAAAATGGTATTATGGTTACAGTAACATACAACTAGCTTTTAAAGTGAAGTGGAAAAACAAACTTTTTAGCAGTAACTATACATTAAGTATAGAAATGGCTATAACAGACTGGGAGAAAAATACCACAGGGAAAAAGAAACCCAAAAATAGTTTAAAACCAACTGTTATTTTAAGTGATGAAGCTTCTGGGTTTTCGGATCCTGAATTTTGGGGAAAATACAACATTATAGAACCCGAAAAATCTATTGAATCTGCTATAAGAAAAATAGCCAAACAACTTAAACGTATTCAAAGTTAATGACTTCGCCATAAAGGTCGAAGTCTGTTGCATCAGTAATTTTTACAAAGGTAAATTCGCCAGTTTTTAGATAGGTTTTAGTAGTATAGATTAGCACTTCGTTATCAACATCTGGAGAATCAAACTCTGTACGACCAATAAAATAATCGCCTTCTTTTCTATCAATGACTACTTTAAAGGTTTTGCCAATTTTTTCTTGGTTAAGTTCCCACGAAATTTGAGATTGCAATTCCATAATAGCGTTAGCACGTTCTTGTTTAACATCTTCAGGCACATCATCTACCAAATTGTAAGCATGTGTATTTTCTTCATGCGAATATGTAAAACATCCTAAACGCTCAAAACGCATTGCTGCAACCCATTCTTTAAGTTCATGAAAATGTTCTTCAGTTTCACCTGGATAACCAACAATAAGTGTCGTTCTTATTGTCATATCTGGAACTGTTTCACGAAACTCTTTAAGCAGTTTTGTAGTTTTATCTTTAGTAGTGCCACGACGCATACTTTTTAAAAGTTCATCAGAAATATGCTGCAATGGAATATCTATATAATTACAAATTTTTGGTTCGTTTTTCATTACTTCCAACACATCCATAGGAAATCCTGTTGGAAACGCATAATGCAAACGAATCCATTCTATACCTTCAACTTTTACAAGAGCTTGAAGCAATTCTGCAAGGTTTCGTTTTTTATAAATATCAAGACCATAATAGGTTAAATCCTGAGCAATTAAAATTAATTCTTTAACGCCATTGGTCGCTAATTTCTCTGCTTCAATAACAATATCTTCAATTGGAGTAGAGCGATGTTTACCTCGCATAATTGGTATCGCACAAAAACTACAAGGTCTGTCGCAACCTTCAGCAATTTTTAAAAAGGCATAATTTTTTGGCGTGGTTGTTAAGCGTTCTCCTATAAGTTCGTGTTTATAATCTGAGCCAAGTACTTTAAGTAAACTAGGAAGTTCAGTAGTACCAAAATACTGATCTACATCTGGAATTTCTTTTTGTAAATCGGGTTTGTAACGTTCGCTCAAACAACCTGTAACATATAATTTATCAACTTTACCTTTTTGTTTTTTATTAACGTATTCTAAAATTGTATTTACACTTTCTTCTTTAGCATTATTAATAAAACCACAAGTATTAATAACTACAATATTACCTTCTTCTTCATGAACAACATCTTTACCATTTGCCTTAAGTTGTCCCATTAATACTTCGCTATCGTAAACATTTTTACTACAGCCAAGCGTTACTACGTTGATCTTGTTTTTTTTGAGTGATTTAGTTCTCATTCCTTAATTTTGGTTTGCAAAGATACGACCTATATTAATCCTTTTGTATATTTATATGTCTTAAATACCTAAGCCTAACATGAAGCATTTACAAATTTTAGCTATTTTAATTAGCTTTCTGGTATTTAGTTGTAGTTCAACTAATGATGAAATTCCTAATGAAAATGAATCAGATTTAGGTTTATACTTTCCTCCAGTAAATTCAAATGAATGGGAAACACAAACTGTTAATGAGTTGGGTTGGAACGATTCAGCAATGCAGGCTTTATTTAGTTTACTTGAAGAGAAAGACACGAAAGCGTTCATGATTTTAAAAGATGGGAAAATAGTAGTTGAAAACTATTTTAATGGTGGAAGTTCTACTGATGATAACGCGTGGAATTCAGCAGGAAAAACACTTTCAGCATTTACAATAGGTATTGCACAACAAGAAGGTTTTTTAGACATAAGCAACCCTTCAAAAGATTATTTAGGAAGCAATTGGTCTAATTTAACAACCGAACAAGAACAAAATATTACTGTATTCAATCATTTAACAATGACTACAGGATTAGATTATACAAATATTTTACTGCAAAATTGTACGCTTCCAAGCTGTTTCAATTATTTAAATGAACCTAGTAGTTTTTGGTATTATCATAATGGTGCTTATACACTCACTCAAAACATAGTTGAAGGTGCAATTGGAAGCGATTTTTCAGCTTACTTTAATTCTAAATTAAGAGATAGAATTGGCATGCAAGGCGAGTGGGTTTCTTTAGGATTTAATAGCATTTATTTTAGTACAGCTAGAAGTATGGCACGTTTCGGATTACTTAATTTAAACCAAGGCATTTGGGAAGATACTGTAGTTTTAAACGATATTAATTATTTTATTGAAATGACTAATACTTCTCAAAACTTAAATAAATCTTATGGATATTTATGGTGGTTAAATGGTAAAGAAAGTTTTAGAAGTCCAGGTTTAACTTTAGAATTTCAAGGTTCATTAATAATTAATGCTCCTGATGATTTAATTGCAGCCTTAGGAAAAAATGATCAGAAATTATATATAGTACCTAGCCAAAACCTTGTTATTGTTAGAATGGGAGGTGATGCTGGCGAAGCCCTTCTTGGACCTTCAAGTTTTGATAATGACCTTTGGGAGAAAATAAACGCTTTAATAAACTAACAAAAGGCTATTACTAATTTACTTAAAAAAAGAATCTACAAACTCGTATTTATTAAATACTTGCAAATCTTCAATACCTTCTCCTACACCAATATATTTTACTGGTATTTGAAATTGGTCACTAATACCAATTACGACACCACCTTTTGCTGTTCCGTCGAGTTTAGTAACAGCAAGCGAAGATACTTCGGTTGCTGCAGTAAATTGTTTGGCTTGTTCAAATGCGTTTTGTCCTGTAGAGCCATCTAAAACTAAAAGCACATCGTGTGGTGCTTCGCCAACAACTTTTTGCATCACACGTTTTACTTTTGTTAATTCGTTCATTAAATTAACTTTATTGTGAAGTCTTCCTGCTGTATCAATAATTACAACATCTGCATTTTGGGTCACAGCACTTTGCAATGTATCGAAAGCTACTGAAGCAGGATCACTTCCCATTTCTTGCTTTATCATTGGTACATCTACACGATCTGCCCATATTTGTAATTGGTCTATTGCAGCTGCACGAAACGTATCTGCGGCTCCAAGAACAACTTTTAAGCCTTGCTTTTTAAATTGATACGCTAACTTGCCAATAGTTGTTGTTTTGCCAACACCATTAACACCAACCACCATAATAACGTGTGGTTTAATTCCTTCAGGAATTGTAAATTCTGTTGCTTCGCCTGAATTGGTTTCAGATAATAATCCTGCAATCTCTTCTCGAAGTATTTTATTTAACTCTTCAGTTCCTAAATATTTGTTTTTTGCTACTCGATCTTCAATACGCTCAATCACTTTAAGCGTTGTGTTAACACCAACATCACTAGTTACAAGGACTTCTTCTAGATTATCTAAAACCTCATCATCTACTTTAGATTTTCCAGCAACAGCTTTACTTAACTTATTTAAGAAGCTGGTTTTAGATTTTTCTAAACCTTTATCTAGTGTTTCTTTTTTATCGGAAGAAAATATTTTTTTTAAAAAACTCATTCTTTAACGTTTATTCGTTTGTTGTTTATTTGTTTAGGAATTGTGAATTCCTTTTTGCGTTAAGGATTAAGCAATCTGTTTGAGCTTTTTATGTTGTGGATTCCTGCTTTCGCAGGAATGACAAAACGGAAAAGCGAGTTGCGAAAGCCTGACCTCAACTTCGCGAAACGCTACGTTGAGCGAGCGAGGGAACTCCTAAATTAATTATAACAATAGCCTTGCCCTTTTATGACTTCGGAAAAATTGTCATAAATTTTAGGCATAAAGAAAAACAATATTTTCTAAATATATTCTCAGGTTCAATAAAAAGATTCCCTCCCGATAGCTATCGGGATTCGCGAGAATGACAAAATTATTGAAACCTAGATGTAACCATCAAGGAATTTTAATTCAATATAAAACAAAAGCAGCTCTCAATAGAAAGCTGCTTTAAAATATCTTAAACTATAAATGTTATTTTTTATTCAAAAAATCGTTTACCCGTTCTGGCGGCATAATTGATTCCACAAACATATAAGCTCCAGTTTTTGGAGATTTAACCATTTTTATAGCTTTTGTTAATCTTTTAGATCCTGTTTGTAATGATGCTACTGCTTTCTTTGCCATAATTCAATGCCTTTATTTAATTTCTTTATGAACTGTCATACGCTTCAAGATTGGATTAAATTTTTTAATCTCTAATCTATCTGGAGTATTTTTTTTACTTTTTGTAGTAATGTATCTAGAGGTACCTGGCTGTCCAGACTTTTTGTGTTCTGTACACTCTAATATTACTTGAACTCTATTTCCTTTTTTTGCCATGTTCTTTAATAATTAAATGTGGCTATTATTTTAAAAATCCTTTAGATTTAGCTTCATCTATTGCAGCAGAAATCCCTATTCTATTAATAGTTTTTAATGCTGAAGCAGAAACTTTTAAAGTAATCCATTTATCTTCTTCAGGAATATAAAAACGCTTTTTTAATAAGTTAATATTAAATCTACGTTTCGATCTGTTTAAGGCATGAGATACTTTGTTTCCAAACATAGCTCTTTTTCCAGTAAGTTCACAAACTCTTGACATTATTTCTGACTTTAAATTCAGTTATTTTTAAACGAGGTGCAAATTTACAAATTCTTTAATAGTTCGCAAACTTAATTTATCAATTTTTTGAAATTTCTTTTTGGAGCATTTCGAAGGCTTTATTTGCTGCCTTATTTACCACTTTTAAACGATGGTTTCCTAAATGATATTCTTTTGAATAAACCTTGTTTGAAGTTGCAATAGCGATATAAACAGTACCAACATCTGCATTGGAATCTCCTTTGATTGGTCCTGCATTTCCAGTTACTGCAATTGCAAAATCCGTATCAAATATTTTTTGTGCTCCTTTAACCATAGCTTCTGCTACTTGTGTACTTACTACCGAATGTTTTTTAATAAACTCTTTAGAAACTCCCAAAACATTAATTTTTGTTTGAGTTGCATAACTTACAATACCACCTTTAAAATACGCAGAAGCTCCAGCATTTGCCGTAATCCGTTCTGCAATCATTCCTCCTGTACAACTCTCGGCAACTGATAGTGTTTTGCCTAATTGTGTTAATTGCTTTCCGATTTTTAATTCGATTGAAGTTTCTTCATCTTCAAAACCAACATAAATATCTTGAATTAAAGGAATTACAATGCTTATCTGTTTTTCAACTTCTTTCCTAATCTTCTCTTCATCAAATCCTTTTGCAGACAAGCGCAACCTGACTTTACCTAGATTAGGCAAATAGGCAAGTTTTATATAATCTGGTAGATTATCTTCCCAAGTTTCTATTTTAGCAGCTAGCATACTTTCTCCTAATCCATAGGTAAGTAGTGTTTTATGTAAAATAAATGGAAGTTCATACTTGTCTTTTAATCTTGGGAGAACTTCGTTTTGCATTAAGGCTTTCATTTCAAAAGGAACTCCTGGAAGTGAAATGAAAGTTTTGTTTTGCTGTTCTATCCACATTCCTGGTGCTGATCCAAATCTATTCATCAAAGGTTTAGATTTTGAAGGAATTAACGCTTGGTCTTTATTAATTTGAGATAATGGTTGCTTGATGTATTTTTCCCAAAGCGTTTCAATATTTTTTAAAACGTCTTTGTTTTGTACTAAAGTGTCGCTAAAATATTCTGCAATTGTATGTTTTGTAATATCATCTTTTGTAGGTCCTAATCCTCCTGTAACTATAATAATATCTACATTATCTTGGGCTTCTTTTAAAGATTTTAAAATGTGCTTTTTATCGTCTTGTACTGAAGTAATTTGAAAAACAGAAATACCAATTTTATTGAGTTCTTTTGCAATAAAAGCTGAATTTGTATCTACGATTTGACCAATGAGAATCTCATCGCCAATTGTAATTATTTCTGCTTGCATTATAAGTTGAAATCTGCCTTAATTTCTTCAACTGTATTTTCTACAGCTTTTAAAACGATATTTAATTTTTCGGTAATGTCTTTACCTTTTTGCTCAAATTTTCCCCAATCTTGAACTTCAATTAAATCGTCTAGCACACCTAATTCGAAAAGATCTATTGTAGGCTTCATTTTGTGTGCTGATTGATAGGTAGCTAAATAATCTTTACTATCTACAGCAATACTTAAAAGTCTAGCATCTGCTGGTACTTCTTCTAGAAATGTAAGCGCTAAGGTTTTGATAAATTCAGTATCGTTATCTGCTAATTCTCTTACTCTGTCTAGTTTATAATGTTGTTCCATTTTATTTTACTGTTATAGAAAATAGTTCTTGGTTTTTAATGAATCCTTTTAATTTATCTTTTGCAACCACCTTGCCAACTCCAGCTGGTGTGCCTGTAAAGATAATATCTCCAATCTTTAAAGTAAAATATTTTGACACATATTCGATTAACTCATTTATTTTCCAAAGCATTAAGCTTGTATTTCCTTGCTGTACAATTTTATCGTTTTTATATAAACTGAAATTAATATCATCTACAGTTTTAAAATTATTTTTAGAAATCCATTTTCCAATAACAGCAGCTCCATCAAAGGCTTTAGCCTTTTCCCAAGGCAGTCCTTTTGCTTTTAACGTACTTTGCAAATCGCGAGCAGTAAAATCTATGCCAAGACCAATTTCATTATAATATTTATGAGCAAACTTTTTATCTATATGCTTACCTACTTTATTAATTTTTACTAAAATTTCTACTTCATGATGCACATCGTTTGAGAAATCTGGAATAAAAAATGGTTGTTTCTTCAATAAAATTGAAGTGTCTGGTTTTAAAAACACAACTGGATTTGTAGGCTTTTCGTTTTCGAGTTCTTTAATGTGCTCTGTATAATTCCGTCCAATGCAGATTAGTTTCATATTCTTTTTAGATAAAAGAACAAAGATCGCTTCGCTTTTGGAAACAAGATTATTTCTTTAAGTCTTTTGTCTTTATTCTTTATTCTTTATTCTAATTTATTGTTAAACGCTCTCAATTTAATTGCTGTAAATACCTTTTTCGTGTATAAAGGGAAATCTGCGTTAAGCAACCAACCAAAATAACCTGGTTCTTGTTCTAGCACATCTAACACACGCTTATTTTTATGCTTCCCAAAAGAAAAACATTCTTCTCCATCTTTATTATAAGTAATAAAACCAGCAAAATCTGCAAATTTTTTACGAGAACTAAATTGTGCTAAAAACTTTGTGTCGTTTTCAAGCTCATCATATTTTGAAAGTTGTGCTTTAAGAACTTCGAAAGTTGCATTTGTATCAGCTTCTGCACTATGGGCATCTTCCAGATTTTTATCGCAATAAAATTTATAAGCAGCTACTAATGTTCGTTGCTCCATTTTATGAAAAATGGTTTGCACATCTACTGATACACGATTTTTCATATCAAAATCTAATTCTGCTCGTAGCATTTCTTCAGCTAATAACGGAATATCAAATCGGTTGGAATTAAATCCTCCCAAATCTGAATCCTTAATCATGTTATTAATTTCTCTAGCGAGTTCTTTAAATGTTGGTTCATTAGCAACTTTTTCGTTTGTAATACCATGAATGGCAATAACTTCTTTTGGAATTGACATTTCTGGGTTTACTAGCCATGTTTTTTGCTCTTCTTTCCCATCGGGAAACACCTTTAAGATGGAAATTTCTACAATTCTATCTTTTGAAATATTAATTCCTGTGGTTTCTAAATCGAAAAAACAAATGGGTTTGGTAAGATTGAGTTGCATTATTGTTTGTTGTTAAGTTTGTTGGTTGAAAAGACGATAAACTTTTATTTCAAAAAAAAAGTTTCAAACTATGTCTTTACTTATATTTATGAGATCCCTTTTTTCAAAGGGATTTTAGATTTCTCTATTCTCGTCCCAATCTTCAAGGTAATCTTTTACGGCTTTAACGAATTGTCCTCCAAGAGCTCCATTTACAACACGATGGTCGTACGAATGCGATAAAAACATTTTATAACGAATGCCAATAAAATCGCCTTCGGAAGTTTCAATAACAGCTGGAACTTTACGTATTGCTCCAAGTGCTAAAATACCAACTTGCGGTTGGTTAATTATTGGTGTTCCCATTATACTTCCAAAGGTTCCAACATTGGTTACTGTGTAAGTGCCATCTTGTATGTCGTCTGGTTTCAATTTATTTAAACGTGCACGATTTGCTAAATCATTAACCTTTTTGGTCATTCCAACTAAATTTAGCTGGTCTGCATTTTTAATTACAGGCACAATTAAATTCCCATCACTTAAAGTAGCAGCCATACCAAGATTAATATTTCTCTTTTTTATAATAGTTTCTCCTTGTACTGAAATATTAAGCATAGGATATTCTCTTAACGCTTTTGCTACAGCTTCCATAAATATTGGAGTAAAAGTCAAGTTTTCTCCTTCGCGATTTTTAAAATCGTCTTTAACTTTATTTCTCCAATTCCAAATTTTGGTAACATCTGCTTCTATAAACGATTGTACATGTGCTGAAGTTAGTACAGAATCGACCATATGTTTTGCAACGAGTTTGCCCATTCTGGTCATTTCTATTATTTCATCTTCACCACTAGAAACTGAAGTTTCTTGTGTACTTTCAGTTTCTTTAAACTGATTTGGTTGAGTTGTAGTTTTTTGTGTAGATTGACTTCCTCTACTTTGAAGATAGGCAAGAATATCGTTTTTTGTAACACGCCCTTCTTTTCCTGTACCTAGAACTAGATCTAATTCAGATTGAGTAATACCTTCTTTTTTTGCGATATTTTTAACTAATGGTGAATAAAAACGGTCTCCATTTGATGTTACTTGAGCAATAGTTTCTTGAGCAGCAACTACTGTTTGAGTAACTTCTGCTACAGCTTTTAAAGGAATATCTTGCTCTATTTCTTCTTCTGCTATTGGAGCTGAAGTAGAAGGAATTTCATCAGCATCAGTTTCAATGATTGCAATAGTTTGACCTACTTGTACAACTTCGTCAACATTAAAGAGCTTTTCTACTAAAACACCATTTACTTCGCTAGGTATTTCGCTATCCACTTTATCTGTAGCAATTTCTAATATAGGCTCGTCTTCTTCAATAGTATCACCAATTTCTTTTAGCCAAGAAGTAATGGTTGCTTCCGCAACACTTTCTCCCATTTTTGGTAATTTGAGTTCAAATTTTGCCATATTATTAATGCTAAAGGTTTTTAAGTTTCTGCCTGCAAAATTAATGAAAAATCATCTAATCAATATAGTTTCCACAATTAATTCTATTCAAAACAAATGACTTCTCCTTGACTTGAAGAACTATTACTGCCTATAATAAAATTAGAGTTTTTAGGTAAAATCTTGAATGTAACTAACTTATTTAATTCGCTATTAGAAAATTGCTTTATCGTTTCTTTAAAACTGATAACATTAGTATCAAAAATAATTTCGTCGTCTTTTTCTATATTTTTTACATCTTTTTTTAATACTACTTCTTTAGGTAAAACTTGCTTGAGTTTATCATTAATAGTTTTAGAAACTAAAACATATTTATTTGCTTTGTTTGGTTCGACATTCTTTTCATACCTAAAAAAATAAGCAATCTTGATTCCTAAACTTACCAAAGTATCGAATAATAGATTGCTTTTAAAATGCTTTTTGTAAAATATTTGCATCGCGTTATAGAAGTCTTTGGCGTAATTTTTATTTTTTAATGTGCTTTCTCCTTTATAATGAATAATTGTGGTGTTAGCAAAATAATAGTTTTTATAACCTGCTTTTAACACTCTATAAGACAAATCTATATCTTCGCCATACATATAATAATCTTCGTCAAATCCGTTAACTTGTCTATAAACACTTCGTTTTATTAACATAAATGCGCCAACCAAAACATCAACTTTTCCAGTAGTATCTTGGCTTAAATGATTTGCATAATATTTTTTTGAGTCACCAAATATTTTCTGAAAAGCGATTTTTACTATAGGAATATTACGCTTACTTTCTGGTAAAAACTGTCCTGTTCCGTCAATAAGTTTACAACCAACAATACCGAGTTTTTCTTGTGAATTGGTAAACTCCAGAAGCTTTTCGAACGTATCTTCGGCAACAACTGTATCAGGATTTAAAATACAAATGTATTTACCTTTTGCTATTTCTACACCTTGATTATTTGCTTTGGAGAATCCAACATTTTCTTTATTCTCGATAAGTATAACTTCAGGAAAAAGTTGTTTTACCATTTTACAACTTTTATCTTTAGAGTTGTTATCAATCACAATTATTTCGGCATCAATATTAGAAATAGCTGCTTGTACACTTTTTACACACAACTCTAAAAAGTAAAGTACATTATAGTTTAATATGATGACGGAAAGCTTCAAATATAATTAGACTTTTAAGGAAGTTTCAAAAGGAATTCTATTTATAATACTTCTGCCCAGTGTGACTTCGTCTGCATATTCAATTTCATCGCCAACCGAAATTCCTCTAGCAATTGTAGTAGTAATAACATCCTTATCTTGTATTTGCTTGTAAATATAAAAATTGGTAGTATCGCCTTCCATTGTAGAACTTAACGCAAAAATCAACTCTTTTATTTTTCCTTTTTTTACTTTGTTAACTAACGAAACGATATTTAAATCGTGAGGTCCAATGCCATCCATGGGTGAAATTTTTCCGCCAAGCACATGGTATAATCCTCTAAAAGAACTTGTATTTTCAATCGCCATAACATCTCGAATATCTTCTACAACACAAATGATATCTTCATTTCTATATGGATTTACGCAAATTTCACACAGTTCTACATCACTAATATTATGACAACTTTTACAAAACTTAATTTTACTTCTCATTTGCTGTAATGCTTTTGATAATTGAGTAGTTTGTTCTTGTGGCTGACGTAATAAATGTAGCACTAATCGTAATGCTGTACGCTTGCCAATTCCTGGCAATTGTGACATTTCGTTAACTGCATTTTCGAGTAGCTTTGATGAAAATTCCATAATGCGAATTTACAATTTTAAAACTTTTCTGGACACAAATGCATGAATGTTTCTTTTTGAATTGAAATTTGTATTTTGGCTGTCGAATTATTTTTCTATGAACTCAACGCAAATACTTATACTCATTGCAACCTATTTTGGGCTACTTTTATTAATCTCCTATTTTACTGGAAAAAATGATAGCAACGAAGACTTTTTTAAAGCTGGAAAAAAATCGCCTTGGTACATAGTTGCTTTTGGTATGGTTGGAGCTTCGCTTTCGGGAGTGACTTTTATTTCGGTTCCTGGATGGATAGACGGTTCTCAATTCAGCTATTTTCAAGTGGTTTTAGGTTATATGGTTGGTTATTTTGTAGTTGCCTTTGTATTAATGCCGATTTATTATAGATTAAATGTTACTTCAATTTACGAATACTTATTAGATAGATTCGGAACAGTAAGCCATAAAACTGGAGCATTTTTCTTTTTTATATCACGTGTTTTAGGAGCAGCTTTTAGATTGTTTTTAGTGGCTATTGTTTTACAGCAATTTGTGTTTGATGCATGGAATGTTCCTTTTGAAATTACTGTTGTGATTTCTATTTTATTGATTTGGGTTTACACGCATCGTGGTGGTATTAAAACCATTGTATGGACAGATACCTTACAAACGCTTTTTATGATTACTGCAGTGTGTTTATCTATATTTTTAATAAATAAAGCATTAGGTTGGAGTTTCACAGAATTTCTTGCTTCTGATGAGTTAAAAGAATACAGTAAAGTTCTGGTTACAGATAGTTTTTTGGTGCGTAGTCATTTTATAAAATCATTTCTTGGTGGCATATTTATTACTATTTGTATGACAGGACTCGATCAAGATATGATGCAAAAGAATTTAACATGCAAAACACTAAAAGATGCCCAAAAAAATATGGTGTCCTTTAGTATTGTGCTTGTTGCTGTCACCTTTTTATTCATGCTACTTGGTGCGCTTTTGTTTATTTATGCAAATCAAAATAATATTGCTATTCCATTAATGGATGGCACTCCTAAAACTGATTTACTATTTCCAGAAATAGCTTTAAATAGTGGTTTAGGCATAACATTAGCTATTACATTTATGCTGGGATTAATAGCTGCAGCATACAGTAGTGCCGATAGTGCTTTAACATCTTTAACAACATCATTTTGTGTGGATTTTATGAATATTGAAAAACATCCTGAACAATCACAAAAAAAGCTTCGCAAAAAAGTGCATATTGCAATGAGTATTTTATTGGTAATCGTTATAATTATTTTTAAATATGTGCTCAATAGTAATGTTATTGATAGTTTGCTTACTGTAGCAGGTTATACCTATGGTCCTTTATTAGGTTTATTTGCTTTTGGAATTTTTACCAATTATAAAATAAAAGATAAGTATGTATGGATTGTAGCTTTTTGCTCTGTAATACTAACAGCAATTATAGGTAACATTCCAGCCGAAAATCTTGGAGGTTATGTTGTTGGCTACGAGCTTTTACCAATTAACGGTTTACTAACCTTTATTGGTTTAATATTGATTCGTAGCAAGAAGCGTTAAAGTACAAGCCGCTTCAAATTCAATATCATGTTGTTTTAAAAGTTTATAGAATTCTGGATTTTCTGTTCCTGGATTAAAAATAACACGTTTAGGGTTCAATGAAACTATATAGTTGTAAAAATCCTTTTGCCTTTTTGGGTTAAGATATATTGTAACAGTATCAATATCCTCATAAAATATCAGTTTTGTATCAATTGTAATTTCTGAAACTTCGCCTTCTTTTAAACCAAAGGCAACTACTTCTAATCCAATATTAACCAAACGATTAATTGCCATATTAGAATATCTATAAGATTTTAATGAAGCTCCAAAAACAAGGGTTCTCTTTTTCATGTGTTAAAATAATGTTAACTGCTGTTAAAAAAAGTAACAGGATTCAAAATTAGTCGTCTGTTAGGTATAAATGAAATAAAATCATTTAAAAGACAAATAATCAATCAATCAAAAAAATAAATGAAAAGACTAATCACCCTTTGTGTGTTATCCCTATTTACAATTTTAAACATACAAGCAACCGAAAAAGAAGCACTTGTGGACGGTTCCATCTCTGGAAAAGTTTATGATGCTACTCTAAACGAACCCTTACCTTATGTAAACATAGTTATAAAAAATTCTGAAGGAGAAATTGTAACAGGTGGAATTACATTAGAAGACGGAACATTCAAAATCACAAAAATTCCTGAAGGAAACATTACTGTAACCATACAATATATTGGTTACAAAGCTGTAGTTAAAGAAATTACTATTAGTAGGAGCAATCGTAAAGTAGATTTTGGTAACATTAGGCTAGAAGAAGAAGCTGCTGGGCTTGACGAAGTAACAGTTATAGCAGAAGTATCTACTATACAACAAAGAGTTGACCGAAAAGTAATTACCATAGGAAAAGATTTAGCAGCCAGTGGTACAGCTTCAGATATTATGGTAGGTATTCCATCGGTTAGTATAGATGCTCAAACTGGAGATATTAGTATGCGTGGTAACTCCAATGTTCGTGTAATGGTAGATGGCAAGTTATCTAACATTCCAACAGCACAGTTGTTAAAACAAATTCCTTCTGCTTCAATTAGATCTATAGAATTAATCACAAATCCTTCAGCAAAATATAATCCTGAAGGTATGAGCGGAATTATTAATATTGTGTTACATAAAAACACAATGATAGGATTTAATGGCAGTACAAGTGTTGGCTTGAGATACGAAAAGGAACCAAAATTTAATAGTTCATTAAATATGAATTATCGTAACGGTAAATTTAATTTATATGGAAACTATAGCAATAATATTTCTAAAAATGTTAATTACGGATTTATCGACAGAATTGAGCAAAATACACTTCAAACGATAGATATCTTAGATGATAGAAAATCGCATTCATTTAAAGTGGGTCTTGATTTTTATTTAAACGATAAGAATACGCTTTCAGTTTTCACTAACCAAAATCTTTTTGCTGGCGGAACAAATGCCGAAACTGACATCTTTTTTAGTGATAATGCTTTCGATCAAAATCAAATTATATCTAATGATGGAGACAACGAATCTCATCAATATAATTTTGATTACAAACTTGATTTCAACAAAGAAGGTCAAAATATTGAACTTGAAGTTGATTATAACGTATATAATGGCGATCAGAGAACGGACAACTCATTCGCAGGATTTATTATAAGACCTGATTATTTTGAGCTTAATGATACCGAAAGAAATCGTACAACCATTAATTTAGATTATGTTGATCCTTTATCTGAAACCACTAAATTAGAATTAGGCTTACAAGCAAGATTATTCAACAATACTATTAATTACGAATCGGATGCACGCTCACAAAATTTATTAGGAGAATACATCCCAACTACAACCTATTTTGATTATAGTAGAGATATCTATTCGGCTTATGCAACTTATAGTAAAAAGTTCGAAAAGTGGACCTATCAAATAGGATTGCGTGCCGAAAATGTACAAGTTGAAACTTTGGCTTTAGAAACTGACCTTGAAACTGATGCAGCTACTGCTTTCCCTTTTGATAATGATTATTTTGAGGTTTATCCATCTGCTTTTTTTACATATAGTCCATCTGAAAAAAATTCATATCAACTAAGCTATAGTAGACGTGTTGACAGACCAGGAGTGGGACAAGTAAATCCATTACCTGAATTTAGTACGCCTTTAATTTCTAAATTCGGAAATCAAGATTTACAGCCACAATTCACCAACTCAATTGAAACTAATTATACTAGAACATTAAATAATAGAAAAGGAAGTATTACTACTGGTATATTTTATAGAAGTATAAAAGACGAAATATCAACTGTTGTTTTAGTTGATAGAGCAGATTTTAACAGATTAATTTTAACTGACGATAATTTTGACGATACTTCGGCTTTTGGTTTTGAATTTTCTACTAATTATCGCCCAACAAAATGGTGGAGTATTAATGGAAGTTTTGATTTCTATTCTCAAACTCAAAAAAGTATTAGTGAAAGACTAACAGTTTCACCAGAAATTGCAACTGAAAACGATATAGTTTTAGAAACTGTTGAAGTTGACAATTTAGCTTGGAACTTTAGAATGTACAATAATTTTAGTGTTAGCAAGAGTTTATCGTTTACAGCATTTGGATTTTATAGAGGAACAAATAAGAGTATTCAATTTAATGTTGATCCAATGTATTTTGTAAATCTAGGAATGCGTTATAGCTTTCTGGAAGGTAAGGCCAACTTTAGCTTAAGTTTTAATGATGTATTTAATACAATGAAATTTGGTGGAGAAGCAAACAGACCTTTCAAACAAGAAATTCAATTTAACTGGGAAAGCCAAACTGTCGCAGCCAGTTTATCTTATCGCTTTGGTGGTGGTAAGTACAGAGCAAAATCTCGTAAACGTAGAGATAATGATGAAAAATCAGGAGGAGGAATATTTTAATAAAATAAATAAGCCCAATTAATAACCTACATAATAGTTGATGGTTAGTGTTAATGTTTGGTTATTAATAAGAAAACCCAAAGTGTAATAACTTTGGGTTTTCAGCTTAAAAAATAATTCCTCAATGCAAAGCATTGAGGTTACCGCTAAAATTGTCATTCTCGCAAAAGTGGGAATCTAAACTGTTAAAATTGGTTAAAATTTTGTATGTAATGAAATAAAAATCAATTTTTTACGTCTTATATATAGTGAGCATTTTTAGTAAGTGTTAATGTTGGTTAATAGCAAGAAAAACCGAAACAGTCTTTGTTTCGGTTTTTTTATTCCCTTGAATCCCGATAGCTATCGGGAGGGAATCTTATTTATTAGAACTTTTATTTTGATTGATTTAATGACATTGATTCCGTTTCTTTTTTAAGAGATTCCTGCCTTGCGCCTCCGCTTTCAGCCTTCGTAGCTAAACTACTTCGGCGAAGTAGGCAAAGCTTCAGGAGGCATGCAGACTCAGGAATTTACCATCGAATAATTACACTTCCCCAAGTAAAGCCACTACCAAAAGCAGCCAATACAATAGTGTCTCCATCTTTTACTTTACCTTGCTCCCAAGCTTCTGTAAGTGCAATAATAATAGATGCCGCAGTAGTATTACCATACTTCATAATATTATTAAAAACTTGGTCATCTCTTAATCTAAATCTTCTTTGTACAAATTGAGAAATACGCAAATTAGCTTGATGTGGAATAAACAAATCGATATCTTCTTTTGTTAAATTATTTTTAGTTAAACCTTCTGTTATAACTTCACTAAAACGTACTACTGCATTTTTAAATACAAAAGTCCCATCCATATAAGGAAAATAAGAAACATCTTCTTCTTTTGAAGCTAATATCTCGGGAACCCAATGCCCAATACTTGGCGACTCTACAATTAATTTATCTGCATATTTTCCTTCGCTATGTAAATGCGTTGATAAAATTCCTTTAGCATTATCATCTTCTTGAGATAAAACACAAGCTCCAGCACCATCACCAAAAATTACGGTTACACCTCTACCACGATTCGTTTTATCCAATCCGTTAGAATGGTATTCGGCACCAATAACCAACACATTTTTATACATTCCTGTTTTAATAAATTGGTCTGCTACAGAAATTGCATATACAAACCCTGAACATTGATTTCGTACATCTAAAGCACCAATAGTTTTCATGTCTAACATCTCTTGAATTTGCACACCACATCCAGGAAAATAATAATCTGGACTTAAAGTTGCAAACACAATAAAATCGATATCATCTTTAGTTAAACCAGCACGTTCTATAGCAATTCTTGCTGCTTTTGCTCCCATAATAGCAGAAGAATCATCACTTCCCTCTTCAATCCATCTACGCTCTTTTATGCCTGTACGTTCCTGTATCCATTCGTCAGTTGTGTCCATCAACTTCGATAAATCATCGTTAGTAACCACATTATCTGGAACATAAGAACCTAAACCTATTATTTTTGAATTGTACATATATCAATATTTTTTTCTAAAAAGAGAGAAATCTGAAGTTTAACTAATAATTCAAAAGTACAAAATTATTGGTTCATCAAATATTGAAAATTCCAATTGTCAAAATTCAAATTTCAAAAGCTAATTTAAACATTTGGGATTTGGATATTGAATCTTTAGAAATTTACTTTTTCATCAGAAAAAGTCGTGCCAGTTTGTCACTTTTAACGAATTGGCATTTTTGTTGTTATTATTCAAAATGAAAATTAAAATAACTATAAGCAGTTTTCCTCCCGATAGCTATCGGGATTAGCGGAAAAGAAAAAAATAACAATTCATTATGGCAAAAGGAAATATTAATGTTGCAGTAGAAAACATTTTCCCCTTAATTAAAAAATTCTTGTACAGCGATCACGAAATCTTTTTACGTGAGCTTATAAGTAACGCTACAGATGCGACTTTAAAATTGAAGCACATTTCTAATATTGGAGAAGCTAAAGTAGAATATGGTAATCCGCAAATTGAAGTTAAAATTGACAAAAAAGGCAAAAAACTTCACTTTATTGACCAAGGATTAGGAATGACAGCCGAAGAAATAAAAAAATATATTAACGAAATTGCGTTTTCTGGTGCTGAAGAATTTTTAGATAAATACAAAGACAAGAGTGGAAAAGCAGAAGATACAGGCATTATTGGACATTTTGGTTTAGGATTTTATTCATCTTTTATGGTGGCAGACAAAGTAGAAATCCATACCAAGTCTTTTAAAGATGAAGATGCTGCTCATTGGACTTGCGATGGTTCTCCAGAATACGCTTTAGTAAAAGGAAAAAGAAAAGAAAGAGGAACAGAAATAATCCTTCATATTGCAGATGATTCTACAGAGTTTCTTGAAGAATCTCGGATAAAAGAGTTATTACAGAAGTATAACAAGTTTATGCCAATTCCAATCAAGTTTGGCACTAAAGAAGTAAATGATCCTGACCATAAACCAAAAACTACAAAAGATAAAGATGGTAAGGAAACTACAGAAGCTCACAAACAAATTACTGTCGATAATATTATCAACAATCCAAATCCTGCGTGGACAAAACAACCAGCCGATTTAAAAGATGAGGATTATAAAGGGTTTTACAGAGAATTGTATCCAATGCAATTTGAAGAACCATTATTCAACATTCATCTAAATGTAGATTATCCGTTTAACCTGACAGGAATTTTGTATTTTCCAAAAATAACAAATGATTTAAGCATTCAGAAGGATCGAATTCAACTGTATCAAAATCAGGTGTTTGTAACTGATAATGTTGAAGGCATAGTGCCAGAATTTTTAACCATGCTTCGTGGTGTAATCGATTCTCCAGACATTCCGTTAAACGTGTCACGTTCTTACCTTCAAGCAGATGGAGCTGTAAAAAAGATTTCGTCTTACATCACTCGTAAAGTAGCCGATAAATTGAAATCGTTATTTAGTGAAAATCGTGAAGATTTTGAAAAGAAATGGGACGATATTAAAATTGTGATTGAATACGGAATGCTAAGCGAAGAAAAATTCTTCGAAAAAGCAGATGCTTTTGCATTGTATCCAACAGTAAATGGTAAGTATTTCACTTATGAGGAATTATACAACAAGATAAAAGCAAATCAAACTGATAAGGATGACAAGTTGGTAATCCTTTATGCTTCCGATAAAGACGCACAACACTCTTATATTGAAGCTGCTAAAGCCAAAGGTTACGAAGTGCTGTTGTTAGATTCGCCAATTGTGTCTCATTTAATTCAGAAATTAGAAACCTCTAAAGAAAACATCTCTTTTGCACGTGTTGATGGGGATCATATTGATAATTTAATTAAGAAAGAAGATACTAAAATTTCTAAACTATCAGATGAAGAAAAGACCAAGTTAGATGAGTTATTGAAAGCCGTAGTGCCTTCTGAAAAATTCATGGTGCAATTAGAACCTATGGATAGTAATGCTGCTCCGTTTATTATTACACAACCAGAGTTTATGCGTCGTATGAAAGAGATGCAACAAACTGGAGGTGGAGGCGGAATGTTTGGTATGGGAGATATGCCAGAAATGTTCAATCTGGTAGTAAATACTAATTCGGAATTAGTAAGTGACATTTTAAATACTAAAACACGTAAAAAACAAGAACGTTTAATAAACCAAAGTTTAGATTTAGCACGACTTTCTCAAGGTTTGCTTAAAGGAGAAGAGCTTACTAACTTTATTAAGCGTAGTTATGATATGATAAAATAGATATTAGAATCAAGACCTTATATTAAGATTGTCGAAACAAGTTGAAACATCTTAAAAAACACAAACCACTCTGCTTTTTCAGAGTGGTTTGTGTTTTTTAAGAAGATTAATAAAAAGTGGTCAAAAAAGATGCTTATAGACGGTTTTTTATATGGGATTTTTTTAAAGGGTAAATAAATTTTTCAATACTAAAACAACTATTTTGGTTTTAATAAAAATTAAAATTATCTTCGAGACATTCCATAAAACTCTATGAACGATAAACTTATTTCCAAGAAAAAACCTGCATTTCCTATAACAAAATTGTTATCAGGTTATCTTACAAATCACGGAAGACACATAAAAATCCCTATTTTTTATGACGATTTATTACGATTTCAAGGAGCAATAGAAATTTTCGACGAAAAAGGAAACGACACACTTTGGATAAGAACTTATTATGCAGAACACGAACGTGCCGAAATTGAGCTCAGTTTAAAACAAATATACACCATTCTACATTCTGATGGTAGCAACTCTATTTTACCATACTTAAATATTGATAGTATCGATTTTTGCACTTTTGGAAACACAAAACCTTTTAGAATAAAAGTGCGAAATGTTTTAAATGATAATTACATTTTTCTATACGTAAAAAAAGCAGATGCCTCCAGAGTTTATGGTTTAGAATTAGAGCATTTACTCTCACCAAATCATATTAATTTTTTGGTACACAAAGACACCTTGATTGAAGAACATATTTCTGGTATTCCTGGTGATATTTTTATTGCTGAAAATTTTGATTCCTGTTCCGAACAAGACCAAAAAGCCATAGCTAAAGAATTTGTAAAATTTAATGAACGCTGTTTTGTACGCTTATTGGCAGACATGAGATCTTACAATTATGTGTTTGTACTTACTCACGATTTTGACAGATTACAATACCGAATTAGAGCAATAGATTTCGATCAGCAAAGCTATGAAGGCAATCCAAAAGTGTATAAACCACAGTTTTTAAAAGAAAATATTAAGTTGGTAGAAATGTCTCTAAATGTTTTAGCTCCAGAATCTATAGAGCAATACGAAAAAGAAGAACGCTCACTATTAGCTAAACGAGCATCAAGCGAACAAGAAAGATTAAACGAACTCTTGAATTGTATGAAAAAAGACAACATTTCAACACCAGAAAAAATAAAAGAACTCAAAGATGGCTTGTATAAATTAACAGCAGATGTTAACTTTAAAAAGTCAAAAAACATGGGAGAAATTTTAGGTAGTGCTTTAGACTTTATTATAAGAAATTACAAAAGTGAAAATCCATATATGATTAAATAAACACATGTACTGAACTTGATCAGTATTGAAACGTTTTTTATCTTGATATTGTAAAACATTTGACGAAACTTGAAACAAATTTATCTTTCTAAAGAATTAAAACTCTTTTATTTAAAAGACTTTGAAAAATTATTATCCGATAAAAATGAATTTTGGAAAATAGAAGAATCTATTGGTGGACATCTGATTAAAATAAATATAAGTGATAAGATTCAAACTTTATATTCGAAAAATGGACAAAATGATTCTCTATTAGGTAGTTATTTGGCTTTCTGCTATATCGAAAAATTAGAACAGAAAATATTTAAAATTTAATTCCTAAAATTCTTTTTGAATTTAATGATATTAGAAATGGTTGTTGCTTTTATGAATTTAGTTATCCTCGTAATAATGAAAATTTTAATGGAGATAGAACTCTTGGTTTTTCTTGTACTGATAATGAAGACCATTTCAGAATAAACCATATAAAAATTACATTTAAATCATATAATCGATTAGAGCACATACGTTTCTGGGATTATTTAACTGATGAATTAACGAAAATATAAAACGTTTTACAAAACCGCACTATTCTTATACCAACCGTCAAACAAAACATGCAAATTATTTCCACCAACATAGCCAAACCAATAACTATTTCTTGGAATGGAAAAAAGATTATTACTGGCATTTATAAAACGCCAACAAACAAACCTATTTATTTAGGCAAAAAAAATGTAAAAGGTGATGAGGTTACCGATAGAAAACATCATGGTGGCAAATATAAAGCGTGTTATTTGTTTTCGGCAGACCATTATCCATATTGGCAAAACCTCTATCCAAATTTAGATTGGGATTGGGGAATGTTTGGAGAAAATCTTACAGTTTCGGGATTAGATGAAACCAAAATTTGCATTGGTGATATTTATAAAATAGGCAATGCTTTGGTGCAAGTTACTCAACCTAGAGAGCCTTGTTTTAAGTTTGGAGTTAAATTTGGAACGCAACATGTGTTAAAACAATTTATAACTCATGGTCGCCCAGGAACTTATGTAAAGGTTCTTAAAGAAGGTTTTGTTAAAACAGGAGATTCTTTTAAGCTGGTTGAACAAGCCAAAAATAGTATTACATCATCTCAATTTTTTGAGCTTCTGTTTGCAAAACAAAAAAATCTACAACACCTCAAACTAGCTTTAGAAAACGAAGCTTTACCTTTAAAGAAAAGAATAAAATTGTCATCAATTAAAAAATAATTTGTTGTTTGTAACAAAAACATTTATAATAATAACGCAAAACCATTTCTAAATCTTTGAAGTGGTTTTTTAATTTAAAGTTATTACCTTACAACTAAATTAAAATTAATGCAGAACGATTACACAAAACCAGAATTTAAAAAGCTACTCCAGAAATTACAAGAAGAAAGTTGGCAGTTAGAATTACTAATCTCTGGTTTTGCAATTTTTGGTTTATTTACAGCTATCCCAACAATTACCGAAAGCCTTAAAGAAGCCGAAAATAGTCAGCAAATTTATAAGTTTGTTATTTCATTAATTGCAACAATATCCTGTTATATATTAATTTTTAATCTTTTGCTTCATGTGCTATTGCGTGGTTTATGGATAGGTGCTTTAGGATTGCGGTATGTGTCGGGAGATATTGATTATGATAGTTTAAAATACAGTCAGAAATTCACTAAATACCTAAAGAAACGAGTAGGCTCTTTTGACAAATATATTGGCACATTAGAAAATTATTGCAGTGTAATTTTTGCAATATCTTTTTTACTCATATTTTATCTATTAGCAATCACTTTTACCATACTTACAATCACTTTAATTGCTACTCAATTAATAAGCAATGACGACTTACCAAATTGGTTATCGCAAGGTGTTGGTATAACCCTTGTGGTGTTTATAGTTTTCGGAATGTTTTTCACGTTAATAGATTTTATTACACTCGGTTTTCTTAAAAAGAAAAAATGGATATCTGTAATTTATTTCCCTGTGTATTGGGTATTCAACTTTATTACCTTGTCTTTTTTGTATAGACCATTGGTTTATAATTTTCTAGACAATAAGTTTGGAAAACGATTAAGTTTTTCCCTAGTACCATTCTATATTTTAATTGCCTTAGCCACATCTCTTAAATATAATGTTTCAAATTATTTAGGAACCGACATGACTTCTAACGATTTTGTTTCAAACAATAATAACTATGAAGATTTATTAAATGATAATAATGGATTTATAGATAACGTAGCTATTCAATCAAAAGTCATCACTGATAATTATGTAAAAGTTTTTGTTTTATTTTCTGAAAATATCGAAAATCGCATTTTTGATTTCAACCCATTATTAAAACCTGAAGAAGATAGACGTGGTTTGAGTTCGGATATTACATTTGGTAATGACTTTACGCTTAAGAGTAGTAAAAGAGATAGTCTAAGACGTGCTTACTTAAAAACATTTAATGATATCTATTCAGTTAAAATAGACACCATTAAGTATGATACTGATTTTATTTTGGCTCATAGTAAAAACGATAAATTAGGTTTTGAAACTTATGTAAGTACTAAAACTTTAGCTGAAGGCAAACATCTGTTAAAAGTTAATCGTAAAAGAATTAGAAAAGGAGATACAACAAATTGGAATGTATCTAAAATCCCATTTTGGTATTACAAAGATTAATATTCTAATCGCTTATCAAAATAATGTTTCATCATAGGTATTTGTACAAAAAACAATAAACCACATAAACCTACCGCATACATTAAAGTTTTAGAGAAGGTAATTCCAGAAATTGCTTCAGTTACTTTATTATTAGTAATAATGCTGAAGTCTATAGTGTCAAACCATCCTAACCCTTCCAATCCACTACCAAAAATACCATAAGACAAACTACCAATTACTAAAATTGAAATTAGTAACCAAGCTCTTTTTGAGATTAAAGGCTTATAAACTGTTATATGACTTATAGCTGAAGCTTCAACTTTTTCCATAATATTAGCTGTAAAATCTAACGATGGACTTTCAAGTAATGACGATTTCATCACTTTTTTTACCAATTTATCTAAATGCTGTTCTGTATGATCCTTCATAACTTTCAATGGTTTCGTTATCTAATTGTCCTTTTAGTATGGTCGCCAATTTTTTACGACTTCTAAAAATTTTCACTTTTACATTATTTGGTTTCAAACTTGTAATTTTTGATATTTCGTCTAAAGATAATTCTTCAAAATAATATAAGGTTAATAAAAAACTATCTTCACTTGGTAATAACTCCAAGCAATTTTTAATTGCTTGTTGTTTTTCTTGTTCTTCAATTTTATCAAGAGCATTATCAATAGTCTTTACTTGATGCTCTGTATATTCGTCTATTGCAACAGTATATTGTTGTCGTTTATTCTTTTTTAATCGATCTAAACAAGTATTATAAGCCACTTTATAAATCCAAGTTGAAAATTTTGAGTCTCCTTTAAATTTAGTTAATGATTTATAGACCTTAATAAAAGTGTCCTGAGCAACTTCTTCTGCCTCTTCCCTATTCTTCATCATTCTCAAGGATAATGTATATACCAAATCCTTATAGCGATCTACCAATACAGTAAATGCACTGGTATCTCCATCTAATATTTTGTTTATATAAACTTGATCGTTGGTGGTCATCTATAACTAAGACTATTTATATGTTGTTTAGGTTACACATTCTTGAATAAAAATAAAAAATCGCAAAAAGATGTAACCATATTCGAAAAGCTGTCGTCATAAGCTATGAACACATTAAATATAATCAATTAAAAACAAACAATTATGGAAGTAGCAATTTTAGCAGTTATATTCGGTTCAATCTTCGGTGTATTTTATTTATATATTTCGAGTCGAAATAAGGAGCGATTAGCATTAATAGAAAAAGGAGCTGATGCAAGTATTTTTAACCTTGGTAAAAGAGCAGGTTCATCTTGGAAAGTCATTGTACTTAACTTTGCATTCCTTTTAATGGGTGTGGGTTTAGGAACATTTCTAGCTAGTATTTTAGATACCTATTCTAATTTAGACTCTGACGCTGTATATCCAGCTCTTATTTTCTTTATGGCTGGAGTTGGTTTGTATGTAGGATTTACACAAACAAGAAAGGTTGTAGATTAAATTAAAAATCAATCAAATTATTAAAACCGCTTCATTTAATTGAAGCGGTTTTTTTACATTAACTGAATGCATATCGAGTTATATTTAATAAATTATGTACCTTCAACTAACGATATAATTAAAAACTACAATTTTGGAAGAAAAATTAATTATTAATTTTACTCCAACAGGTATGATTCCTACAAAGGAAATGACTTCTCATGTACCTGTTAGTGTTTCAGAAATCATTGATGATGTTCATAAAGTTAGTGAAGTTGGCATTACGATGGTACATTTACACGCCAGAGATTCTATTAATGGAAAACCAGCTTATGAAAAAGAAATTTATGCTGAGATTATTAGTGGGATTCGTAAGTATGCTCCAAGGCTTGTTATTTGTGTTTCATTAAGTGGTAGGGATTTTAGTGAACTATCGCAACGTTCAGATGCACTCTACCTAGAAGATTCGTTAAAACCAGACATGGGAAGTTTAACGTTGAGTTCTTTAAATTTCAATAATATGGCAAGCGTAAATACGCCTCAAATGGTGCAGGACTTAGCAAAGGTTATGAAGGAAAAAGGTATAGTACCCGAATTAGAAGTTTTTGATGCTGGTATGATTAATTATGCTAAATATCTTGAAAAAAAACACCTCATTCAACCACCATATTATTTTAATTTATTACTTGGTAATATAGCATGTGCACAAGCCGACATTCTTCACACAGGCATAATGATTAATGATTTACCAAAAGATTCCTATTGGAGTTTGGCAGGCATAGGTAACAATCAACTTAAAATGAACTCTCTTTCAATCGCTATTGGAGGAGGTGTAAGAGTTGGTATTGAAGACAATATTTGGTTTGATACTTCTAGAACAAAATTGGCTACAAATTTAAAATTTATTGAAAGAATTCATGTTATAGCCCAGGCAAACGAACGCGAGATTATGACTCCAGAGGAATTCCGGATAAAGATGCACATGCTTCCTGGTAATGGAAGCTATGGTCGAAAGAACCTTTAAATAAATAATCTATGGGAATTAAACATGTTGAATCAATTTCTGTATCTAAACGATTTTGGAATGTAATAACAAATGGGTTGCTTATTTTTGGTATAAGAAATAGATTGGCTCTCATTGGGCTGGACATAACCCCCTATTACTGGGTGCAAGAAGAGATTGAAGAATGTCAAGAACCTGTAATTAAGGGAGACCCTAATGAATATATATTTAGATATTTAAATTTTGATGAGGTTATATTAATAGCTAACAAAGTGCCAAATAGGTTTGGAAGAAATTTAATAAATGGCTTCAAAAATGGCCAATTATGTATTGGTTTGGAACATAATAACAATATTGCAGCCTACATGTTTATTGAATTAAATGACTTTACATTTAATCATAGAACTTTTAAACTAAAAAATAATGAAGCGTATTTATTAAATATGTGGACTTTTCATTCGTACAGAGGTAAAAATTTAGCACCTTATTTACGTTATCAAAGTTATCAATTACTAAAAGAACAAGGAAGACACATAAAATATAGTATTACAGATTATTTCAACAAATCATCTATAAAATTTAAAAATAAACTAAACTCAAAACATCTTAAACTTTTTATTAGTATTGAATTATTTAAAAAGTTACAATGGAATTTTGTGCTAAAAAAATTTACATAAATAAAAAAGGATAAGGGAATAGTAATTAAATTGAATGAAAAGAGCTTATAAAAGTGTAATTTTTACTTGCACAAATAAAATCAAATTTACTCTGTATAAATCCTATTTTCCTGCTCGGCAACTCTAATAAATGTTGTGCGTTTGGTAAGTTCTTTTAAGCGTAGCGCACCAACATAAGTACAGGTACTACGCAAACCACCAAGAATATCTTGTAAAGTTGTTTCTACATCGCCTCTAAAAGGGACTTCTACAATTTTGCCTTCACTAGCACGATATTCTGCAACCTCACCAACGTGTTTTTTCATAGCAGTAGTGGAGCTCATACCATAAAATTGTTTAAAAGGTTTACCATTGCGTTCTACGAGTTCGCCACCACTTTCGTTATGTCCTGCAAGCATACCACCAAGCATTACAAAATCGGCTCCTGCACCAAAAGCTTTAGCAATGTCTCCTGGACTACTGCATCCACCATCACTAATTATTTGTCCACCTAAACCATGTGCAGCCTCTGCACATTCAATAATGGCAGAGAGTTGAGGATAACCAACACCTGTTTTTACACGAGTTGTACAAACAGAACCTGGACCAATACCAACCTTTATAATATCTGATCCAGCAAGTAAGAGTTCTTCAACCATTTCTCCAGTTACCACATTACCAGCAATAATAACTTTATTAGGATAGGTTTCTCTGGTTTGCTTTACAAAATCTGCAAAGCGTTCACTATAACCATTTGCTACATCAATACAAATAAATTTAATAGTCGAATTAACCTCAAGTATAGATGCTAATTTTTTAACATCCTTTGGCTTTATTCCTGTACTTATAGCGATATAATCTCCTATATCTTTTGGTGCATTTGCTATAAATGCATTCCAATCTGTAATGGAGTAGTGTTTGTGTATTGCTGTTATAAGTTTGTTTTTAGCAAGAGCTGTAGCCATATTAAAAGTGCCTACTGTATCCATATTTGCAGCTATAACAGGAATACCTTCCCAACTATTATTAGCATGTAAAAATTTAAATTCTCTTTGTAGAGAAACTTGAGATCTGCTCTTTAAAGTAGAACGTTTAGGGCGAATCATAACATCTTTGAAGCCTAATTTTAAGTCGCTTTCTATTCGCATTATTCTTGAAGTATTTGGTTACATTCAAAGTTATGACTTTTGAAATTTACAGCGAGTATTTTTCAAAAATAATTTATTAACAACATGTAAAATCTATCAATTATATTACAGCAATCATACTAATCTCAACATTTACATATTTTGGCAGGTTAGCAACTTCAACGGTTTCTCGAGCTGGAGCATTTTCATCATTAAAATACTTACTATAAACTTCATTTATTTGCGAGAAATTTTCCATATCGCTTATAAAAATTGAAGTCTTCACGACATTATCAAAAGTCATGTTTGCCGCTTCAAGTACAACTTTCATGTTTTCCATTACTTGTGTAGTTTCAGTTTTAATGTCGTCTAAAACTAATTCTCCAGTTTCTGGATGCAATGCTATTTGTCCTGATGTATAAAGGGTGTTTCCGCTTAATATTGCTTGGTTATAAGGACCAATTGGAGCAGGAGCTTTTGTTGTAGTGATTATTTTTTTCATCTATCTTTTATAAATTTTTAAAAACCTAAAGCTGTTTATCTCTTACTTTATGTTTGTCGTATTTAAGATCTTTGAGTATGCTGGATTTTATGCCTATAAAGAAATTCCATGAGCTACGCGTGCTAAAAGGAACCCAAGAAAAATTCATTCGCCAACTTAATAAATCTCTCTCAAAACGTAATTGTGTATAGGTAACACCTTTGTTTTTTAAATCGTAACCAGAAGATGCTCCAATACTCCACCTTGGCGATATGTCTATATCTCCTGAAAACATTAAAGAATGTGATGAAATCTCGTTTTGTCGTCTCGTATTGCTATAATTTACTGCATAGGCAATTCGTAAACTCCAAGGCATTTTATACGAAAATAATTCACTAGGTTTTTCGTCTTCTTTGGAGTTATCTTCATTAGAATTCAGTCTTTGGTCTGCAAAATCTTCTGGTCTCCCAAAGAGGTCGTCGTCACGACCACCACTTCTTAAAGACTCATCTCTTGCAGCTTGGTTTTCAGTTTTAGATGTATCAAAATCTTTGCTAGATAAGGTATAGTTCATGGTTAGATTGGCACTGGTTAACCTAAAAAGACTTCCGCCATTATCTATATTAAACGTATTAATTTTATTATTGTTATTATCTAATGCATAAGGATCTAAAGTTGCACCAAAGTTTATGCTCATTTTATTATCTAGAATTTGAGTGCCTCCTGTCATTCTAACAGGACTCCATTTTAAAGAATCTCCAGCAATATTGTAAGATGTAGAAAAGTTTAAATTGTTAAGCAATTTAATTTTTTTAGCTTCAGTAGCTGTACTGTCTTTATCTCTTACTTTTGCTTCAAAATTATTACCCAAAGAGAAGCCTATAGAGCTTGCAAAATTATTGCCTGGCACTCCAAAAATGGATTCTTCAAATCGTGTAAAATCTACTTCCTCTATTAAAGTACCATCTGCATCAACGACTTCATAGGTATCATAATATTTATTAAAAGCAGGAGAAATATTATAACTAATGGATGGACGCATAACATGCCTAATTGCTTGTATTTTTTTATCTTCTCCAAAATCAAACATACCATAAATTGTTGTTCCTATACTAGCACTAAAATTATAGGTTCTAAAAGCATCAAAATTATTATTTTCGGTGGTAACAACTTCTAATAAATTTGGATCGAAGGTTTTATTAATCGTTTTTAATGTCCAGGTTTCTTGAAAATTTGTGCTTGCACTTACACTTAAATACTTAAATATTTTAAAGTTTGTACTTAGCGGAATACTGTGCTGCATACCAACTTTGGCATCTTCAAACATTTCCTTTTTAAAGAATAATGAGTCTGTGGTTTGAATCCTGTTTTCTCCACGAACATTATATTGCAGATTTATATTTTGAAAGATTCCTTTTTTGCTTCCAACTTTAGGAGCAAATGGGAAAACACGATCTACACTTGCTTGAAACGTTGGTAATGTCATATTTATAGATTCTGTATTGGTGTTTTGAGAATGCGTAGCAGTAAGGCTCAAATTTACTTGTGGTTCGGTTTGAAAGGTCTTTGAATACGAAATAGATGAAGATAACGTATTGTTTAAAAAATTCGACGTGTTTAATTGATTGATTGATTGCTGAAAATAAGTGCTGCTTCCTAAATTTACAGATGCCGAAAAACTTGAATTTGGATTAGCCTTTCCATCTTTACTATGTGACCACCTAATATTATATATAGAGCTTTTGGCATAATCTGGAAAACCACGTTCGCTTGTTATTAAGTTTTCAAACCTAAAACTAAGATTACCTCTAAATTTATAACGCAAAGCATATGCACTTTGCAAACGCAAGCCATAACTACCATTGGTATAGGAATCTCCTAATACAGCAAGATCTACATAATCGTTAATCGCAAAATAATAACCTCCATTTTGAATATTATATCCTCTATTACTGTCTTCTCCAAACGTGGGGAAAATTACTCCAGAAGTACGTTTTTTTGTTAAAGGAAAGAAGGCAAAAGGTAATCCTATTGGTGTTGGTACATCTGCAATAAATAAATTTGTTAAACCAGTAACTACTTTTTTTCCAGGAACAATTTTTGCTTTACGAAGCAAAATATAATATTCAGGATTTTCTGGGTCATCAGAGGTTGTAAATTTTGCGCGATTAACAAAATAAACCGAATCGTTTTCTTTTTTAGTAATTTCTGAAATTATTAAGCCACCTTCTTGTTCAGTCTTCGAGTTAAATATTAATGCTTTTTGTGTTTTTGTGTTAAAGATTAAAGAATCTGGTTCTACAACATCGCTACCTTGTTTAAATATTGGTGCTTGTGTATATTCTCCCAAACTATCTTTTATTCCTCTAGCATAAACTTCATTTTTAGCATAATTAATCACTATTTCACCAGCAGTAATCTCCATATCTTGGTAAAGCATTTTTGCTTCATTATAGAGATATATTTTTTCTTCCTTTTGGTTTATAGATACATAATCAGTTGCAGTATATGTCATTATATCTTCCAACAATCCTTTCTTTTTCGGAATACTATCCTGAATTATTGAATCTTGCTGTTTAGTGTTTATAGGCTTTATTAATAAAGAATCTAAAGTAATGTTTACAGAGTCTTTAGAAACTTTGGAAGCAAGAATTGGCTTTGTTCTGAGTACATCTTGAGCAAAGTTAAAAGTGTTTATAAACACTGTAAAACTTAAGGCAAAAAGTATTTGAAAGATATTTGTTCGCAATGCTTTTAGATGTATTTTTGTAAAATTATGGCTCGGTTTTTGAATAGCCAAAGTTACATATATTTTTTTGTGATTATTTTAATATTGTAAAAATTAAAATTTAAACTTGTGCTCAACTAGATTGGGTAATAAACCGAGTTCTTAAACCGTTAAAGTCTTTATGCAAACGCACATAAAATACCTTTTATTATCTTTTTTATTTTTATTAACAAGTAGCGCTTTTGCTCAAAATGCAACTGAAAAATTTATTGTGGTTTTAGATGCTGGACATGGTGGAAAAGATCCAGGGAATTTAGGCAATGGTTTTAAAGAAAAAGATATTGTTTTAAGTATTGTATTAAAAATTGGTGCAGCGCTTGAAAAACATAAAGACATAGAAGTTATATATACACGTAAAAAAGATGTGTTTGTAAATCTATTTGTTAGAGGTAAAATAGCAAATAAGGCTGATGCCGATTTGTTTGTTTCAGTACACTGCAACTCATTTTATACTCAAGTTTATGGAACCGAAACGTTTGTTTTAGGCACCAAAAGAAGTGAAACCAACTTTAATGTTGCCAAAATGGAAAATGAAGTTATCTTTTTGGAAGAGGATCACGAAAAAAATTATGAAGGATTTGACCCAAACAATCCTGAATCTTTAATCGGTATTACTTTAATGATGGAAGATTATCTAGATCAAAGTATTTTATTGGCGAGTTATATACAAGATAACTTCACTAATAAATTAAAACGGCGTAATCGAGGTGTAAAACAAGAAGGTTTTATAGTATTGCATCAAACATATATGCCAAGTGTTTTGGTAGAAACAGGGTTTTTATCGTATAAAAAAGAAGGCGTTTATCTCAATTCTAAAAAAGGACAAACAGACATGGCAACAGCAATAAAAGACGCTATTCTAAAATATAAGGAGAATTTAAATTTTGAATTTACTAAAAATGTAATCTTTAATGACACAAAAGATTACGAAACTACCTTTCCAGAAATTACATTTAAAGTGCAAATTGCAGCAAGTTCAAGAAAATTAAAAACAAAGCCTTATAATTTTAAAGGGCTTAATGAAATTTCTAGAGGTAAAATTGGTAATATCTACAAATATTTTTATGGTGAAACTTCAGATTATTCAAAAATTAAAAAACAAAAAAATGAAGCACTTAAAAAAGGGTATAAGACCTGTTTTATTGTAGCATTTAGAAACGGAGAAAAAATCAGTTTAACCCAAGCATTAAAAACTCCATCAAATTAGGTGTGTTGTTTTTAAATTAATTGTTAGTTTTGTGAGTAATCTAATTATAAACATTTAAGCTTTTGAAAATATCTAGAGAAGTAAAGACTGCAGTATTGGTTATTTCGGGAATACTGTTGTTTATTTTTATATTTAATTATTTAAAAGGTGAAAATATTCTTGAATCATCACGAACATTTTATGCAGTTTATGATAATGTAGAAGGACTAGCAACATCAACTCCTGTAACAATTAATGGACATGTTGTTGGTAAAGTTCAAGAAATAGGTTTTACAGATGATGGTTCTGGAAAAATAAAAGTTAAACTTTTGGTAGATAGCGATTTTAAATTTTCTAAAAATAGCAAAGCCGAATTATATGAAGCTGGACTAATTGGTGGCAAAGCTATTGCTATAGTTCCTGCACTTGATAATGCTGAAGAAGCAAAAAAAGGAGACTACCTTGAAGGTAAGGTAAAGGCAGGATTGACTGCACTTGTAAACCAGCGTTTAACTCCGCTTCAGGAAAAAATAGAAACTATGATGGTAAGTGCAGATTCATTACTTACCAATATAAATAGTGTGTTTGATGTGCAAACCAAAGCAAATCTTAAAAAAAGTATTGAAGAGTTATCCTTAACTATTGAGTCGTTTAAAAATACTTCTGGATCAATAAATAAGTTAATAACAGATAATCAAGAAAAGTTGACTAACACGTTAAGCAATGTTGATAATATCTCATCTAACTTATCAAATATAACGGATTCTATCGCTAATGCTAATCTAAGTGAAACCATAAAGAGTTTGCAATTAACAATTAATAATTTCGACAAAATTCTTTCAAGTATTGAAAGTGGTGAAGGCTCAATCGGAAAACTTTTAAAAGATGATGCTTTGTATAACAACCTTAAAGGAGCCTCAAAAGAAATGGAAGAACTATTGAGAGATATTAAGTTGCATCCAAAACGCTATTTTAGAATCTTATCCAAAAAAGAAATTCCTTATAACGAAGAGTAATTAAGCAACGCCTAAATAATGGATTATATTCCCAACATACTCTTTGCTATCACACTTGTTATAGGTATTGGCTACTTTGTTAAAAACATACGAAAACTCATTCGTAATATAAAGTTAGGTCAAGATGTCGATGTAAGTGATAAAAAATCACAGCGCTGGAGAAATATGGCGTTAATTGCTTTAGGACAAAGTAAAATGGTGCGTCGTCCTGTGGCTGGAATTCTTCATATTGTTGTATATGTAGGTTTTATAATTATTAATATTGAAGTTTTAGAAATAATAATTGATGGTTTATTTGGCACACATCGTATATTTTCTGGGATAGGAAATCTATATGGAATTTTAATAGGTTCTTTTGAAATTTTAGCAGCTTTAGTTTTAGCTTCTGTTATTTTATTTTGGATTAGAAGAATGATACTGCGTATTCCTCGTTTCTGGAATGAAGAAATGACTAAATGGCCAAAAAACGATGCTTTAAATATTCTCTACTTCGAAATGGTATTAATGTCATTGTTTTTAATAATGAATGCTACTGATGTAATATTTCAAGAAATGAATTCAGGAAATATAATATCACAATTTGTAGCACCTTGGTTTGAAAATTTTTCCGATAGTACTATTCATTTAATTGAGCGAGGAGCTTGGTGGCTTCATATTATTGGTATTTTAATATTTTTAAATTATCTCTATTTTTCAAAACATTTGCATATTCTTTTAGCATTTCCTAATACATTTTATGCCAATTTAAAACCAAAAGGAGAACTTAATAATTTAGAAGCTGTTACAAAAGAAGTCTTGTTAATGATGGATCCAAATGCAGATCCATTCGCAGCAACAGATGAAGGAGATCATGAAGAAGTGCCAGCAAAATTTGGAGCTAGCGATGTACAAGATTTAAACTGGGTACAATTACTCAATGTTTATACGTGTACCGAATGTGGACGTTGTACAAGCCAATGTCCAGCCAACCTTACTGGGAAAAAATTGTCACCTCGAAAAATCATGATGGATACGCGAGATCGATTAGAAGAAGTAGGAAAAAATATAGATTCCAATAATGGGGAGTTTAAAGACGACGGAAAACAGTTATTAGACGATTACATAACAAGAGAAGAGCTTTGGGCTTGTACATCTTGTAATGCGTGTGTAGAGGCTTGTCCTGTAAGTATCAATCCGTTGTCAATTATATTAGATATGCGTCGATATTTAGTAATGGAACAGTCTGCTGCTCCAACAGAGTTAAATAATATGATGACAAATATTGAAAACAACGGAGCACCATGGCCATATAATCAAATGGATAGGTTAAATTGGAAGAATGAATAAAGTAAAAGATGAAGTATGTAAAGATTCCATATTATGTAGTAGCATTAATTTTATGCTGTTTTAATTATAGCGTAGCACAAAAAAAGAGTTTTGCAAAAGATTCTTTAAGAATAAAGGTATATACCGAAATTAAATATGTTAATGGCAGGTCAAAAGAAATTACAGTTAAGAAAGTATTTTGTAATTATTGTTCTGCTATTCAAATAGAAGCTTTAAAGGAAAAAGCAAAAGAACTTGCTTTTTATGATAGATATAATCCAAAGAAAAGATTGGTAAATGGCATTAAGAAGTTTACAATGATTATAAGAGTATCAAAAAAGGATCTTAAGGAATTGGAAAAAACAAAAGATTCTTTATTAAGAGAGAACTAACAAACAAAATTTTTAAGTAAAATATGAAAAAGGAAGACGTAGAAAAATTATTGCATGACAAAGTAGAAGCTGGATTGCATATAAGTCCTGTATTGCCAGAAGGAATAAAAAACTATCTAATAGATATAGATGGTACAGTTGGCGAAGATATTCCCAACGAAGAACCAGAGCGTATGCTAACTGCAGAGGTATATCCAGATGCATTAGCAACTTGTAATAAATGGTATGACGAAGGACATATGATTTGTTTTTTTACTTCAAGAACAGAAGCACATCGTGAGTACACCGAAATTTGGTTAAAGAAACATGGCTTTAAATACCATAGCTTACTTATGGGAAAGCCTAGAGGCGGTAATTACCATTGGATAGATAATCATTTGGTAAAAGCAACACGCTATAGAGGTAAATTTACCGATTTGGTAACAAAAGATGTAACTATAGAAGTATTTGACGATGGTAAGCATTAATAACTAATAGTTTTTAAAGACATGAGGGAAGCGTTAAAAGTACCAACAATGGCAGAATATATGTCACTAGGAAAGCAACCTGAAGTATTGTTTTGGGTTGGTTGTGCTGGAAGTTTTGATGATAGAGCAAAAAAAATTACTAAAGCATTTGTTAGGTTGCTTAATAAAGCAAATATAGATTTTGCAGTTTTGGGCACCGAAGAAAGCTGTACTGGAGATCCTGCAAAAAGAGCAGGGAACGAGTTTTTGTTTCAAATGCAAGCTGTAACCAATATTGAAGTTTTAAATGCTTACGAAGTTAAAAAGATTGTTACCACATGTCCTCATTGCTTTAATACTTTAAAAAATGAATATCCTTCTTTAGGTGGAAACTATGAGGTTGTGCATCATACACAATTTTTAAAGAGTTTGTTAGAAGAAGGACGTTTAACTATTGAAGGCGGAAAGTTTAAAGGAAAGCGTATTACTTTTCATGATCCTTGTTATTTAGGTCGTGCAAATAATGTATATGAAGCACCACGTGAATTAATACAGAAATTAGAAGCAGAGTTAATCGAAATGAAAAGCTGTAAGCAAGATGGTTTATGCTGTGGAGCAGGAGGAGCACAAATGTTTAAAGATGCCGAAAAAGGTGATAAAGAAATAAATGTAGAACGTACAGAACAAGCACTAGATATAAAACCAGATATTATAGCTGCTGGTTGCCCATTTTGTAATACCATGATGACTGATGGTGTAAAAATAAAAGAAAAAGAAGATACTGTAAAAGTCATGGATATTGCAGAACTTATTGCTAATGCTCAGGATTTGTAAAATTCATGTGGAGGTAGGAATCCAAAATCAAAAATCGTAATTCGTAAATCAAAGAATGTTAGTAGATTTTAATATTTTACCAGAAACTTCAAAAGTTTGGATTTACCAAGCCAGTCGTTCGTTTACTGAAAACGAATTAAAAGAAATCACTTCTAAATTAAATACATTTATAGAGAATTGGACAGCACATGGTAGCGATTTGCAATCTGGTTACGAGATTAAATATAAACGTTTTATTATTCTTGGTTTAAACCAAAACTTAAATGCTGCATCAGGTTGCTCTATTGATGCATCAGTGCATTTTATTAAGCAATTAGAACAAGATTATAATGTTGATTTATTAGACAAGATGAATGTTTCCTATAAGCAAGGTGAATTTGTTGCTTTTAAAACACTTACAGATTTTAGGAAGATGGCAAAACAAAAAGCAGTTTCTAAAAACACGATAGTATTTAATAATTTAGTAACTAATATTGCTGAATATAAAGAAAACTGGGAAGTTCCTGCAAAAGACAGTTGGCACAATCGATTTTTAAAATAAATTTTTGTTATTCCAAAAAGACAGAAATCCAATTTTTAGATATTTTATTTAAAAACGGTTAAATTCTTATTGATAAAACTATCTTAAAGTCTTTTAAGCTTCTGTTTAAAAATGTTATTTTGGCATTGTATTTAGTTATATACTTTGCATTAAAGTATTTAATTTATTCAAATTTATGCGCTATAAAATTTTACTTTTTCTAGTTTTAAGTTATTTTAATATAACAATTGGGCAAAACACAAAATCTCCACTGCTTACTCAAGATTTTGAGGCACAACAAAAATGGGTTGATAGCTTGTATCAATCAATGAGTTTAAAAGAAAAAATTGGTCAATTATTTATGGTTCAGGTTTTTTCTAATCAAGATGAGAAAACTAAAAACAACATTATAAACTTAATAAAAGAGCATCATATTGGTGGTTTAATTTACTCATTAGGTGGTCCCATGCGTCAGGCAAAGTTAAATAATGAATTGCAAGCTATTTCTAAAATACCAATGCTAGTAGGAATGGATGCAGAATGGGGATTAGGTATGCGATTAGATTCAACCCATTCCTTTCCTTGGAATATGACATTGGGAGCAATAAAAGAGATTGCTTTAATTGAAAAAGTTGGTTATCAAATAGGCGAGCATTGTAAACGATTAGGAGTTCATTTTAATTTTGCTCCTGTTGTAGACATAAATACAAACCCAAAAAACCCAATTATTGGAAATCGTTCTTTTGGAGAAGACAGAGATAATGTTACTGAAAAAGCATTAGCTTTTATGAGAGGAATGCAAAGCGCAGGAGTGTTAGCTAATGCAAAACATTTTCCAGGACATGGAGATACTGAAGCAGATTCTCATAAAATACTTCCTACTATAAGCTTCAGCGAAAAACGTATAGATTCTGTAGAACTCTATCCTTACAAAACACTGATTAAAGAAGGCTTATCTAGTGTTATGGTAGCACATTTAAATGTGCCTAGTTTAGAATCGCGTTCAGATTATCCTTCATCACTTTCAAAAAATATAGTCACAAATATTCTAAAAGAGAGATTAAATTTTAAGGGTCTTATTTTTACGGATGCTCTTGATATGAAAGGTGTATCAAGTTATAGCGAAACTGGAGCTATAGATTTGGCTGCATTTAATGCTGGAAATGATGTCCTGTTAATGTCAGAAGATGTTGTTTTCGGTGTTTCTAAAATCACTGAAACTTATGAGAAAGGTGACATTACAGAAGAACGTTTGGCACATTCAGTAAAAAAAATATTAATGGCTAAATACAAAGTCGGTTTACATAATTACAAACCTATTGGAACTTATAATTTGGTTGAAGATTTAAATAGGATTGAAGACGATGTATTGTATGAAGAATTAATAGAGAATGCCATTACAGTTGTTAAAAATGAAAATGATATTTTGCCATTATTGAGATTAGAAACCAAAAAAATAGCTTATGTACAACTAGGAGATGATGATGGTTCGGTATTTTTAAATGAATTAAAAAAATACACCAAGGTACACGAGATTAAAGCATCTAATTTAGATGCTCTTATTACTAAATTAAATAACTACAATACTGTTATTGTTGGTTTTCATAAATCGAATGCAAACCCATGGAAATCTTATAAGTTTAGCAATAAAGAATTAGTATGGTTATATGAAATAGCTAGAACGAATACTGTTATACTAAATATTTTTTCAAAACCATACGCACTTTTAGATTTAAAAACTACTAAAAATTTTGAAGGTATTGTGCTATCGTATCAAAATAGTAAAATAGCACAGCAAAAAACGGCACAAATAATTTTTGGAGGTATTCAAGCCAAAGGTGTTTTGCCAGTATCTATAGGAAATGAGTATAAAGTTGGTCATGGTATTCATTATCCATCAGCAAGTAGATTGAGTTATGGTTTACCTGAACGTGTTGGGATGAATTCCGAACGATTAAAAAAAATAGATTCAGTTGCACAATACGCAGTAGATTCGTTGATGACACCAGGAATTCAGTTAATAGTTGCACGTAAGGGTAAAGTGGTTTATAATAAGAATTTTGGCAAGCATACATATATTGGAAAAGAAAAGGTGAAATTTAACGATATTTACGATGTCGCTTCTTTAACAAAAATATTAGCAACAATACCATTACTAATGGAATTAGAAGAGCAAGGTATTGTTTCACTAGATTCTAAATTATCGCAATTACTACCAGAATACAAAAAATCTAATAAAAAAGATGTGACTATTAAAAGGATGTTATCACATTATGCAAAATTGAGACCTTGGATTCCTTTTTATTATAAAACATTAGATTCGGTTACAAAACAACCTAATGGTAAGTATTACAGGACAAAGCAAAGCAAAAAGTATAATATTGAAGTCACAAAAAATTTATTTTTAAGGTCAGACTATCAAGATTCTATTCAAGAAATAATTAAGGAAAGCGAAATGCTAGATAAACTAAAATACCGCTATAGTGATTTGCCTTATTATATTTTAAAGAAATTTATTGAAACACATTACGACCAACCCTTGGATAAATTGGTGCAACAGCATTTTTATAAATCTTTAGGAGCTAATTTTACAACGTACAATCCTAATAATAAATTTAGTGATACTCAAATTGTACCTACAGAAATTGATGACTATTTTCGTTATGAAAAAATACAAGGTTATGTTCATGATATGGGAGCAGCAATGCAAAATGGAGTAGGAGGACATGCAGGCGTTTTTAGCAATGCCAACGATGTAACCAAAATAATGCAAATGTATCTTCAAAAAGGATATTATGGAGGAAAGCGTTACTTTAAAACAGAAACAATAGATAAGTTTAATACGTGCTATTTCTGTGAAAAAGACAATAGAAGAGGTATTGGATTTGACAAGCCACAACTTGAAGACGAAGGTCCAACATGTGGATGTATTTCAATGTCCAGTTTTGGTCATTCAGGTTTTACAGGAACTTATGCTTGGGCAGACCCAGAAGAAGAGATAGTATATGTTTTTTTAGCAAATAGAACATATCCTAAATCTGAAAAAAATAGATTATTAAAAGAAAGTATAAGAACTGAGATACAACGCTTAATTTACGAAGCAATAGATGAATAAAGTACTTAAAGTTATAAGTTAAAAGTATTTAAAGTTGAAAATGCAACTTTAGGCACTTAAAACTTTAGGCACTTAAAACTTAAAATATGAAAATAGGAATTGTTTGTTATCCAACATTTGGTGGTAGTGGAGTAGTAGCAACCGAACTTGGTTTAGAACTATCTAAACGTGGACATGAAGTACACTTTATTACCTACAGCCAGCCAGTTAGACTAGAATTGTTGAGCAATAATGTACATTATCATGAAGTAAATGTTCCAGAATATCCTTTGTTTCATTATCAGCCTTACGAACTGGCTTTATCCAGTAAATTAGTAGATATGGCAAAACTTCACGAAATTGAAGTATTACATGTACATTATGCAATACCACATGCTTACGCTGCCTATATGGCAAAAAAAATGCTGAAAGAAGAAGGTATAGATTTACCTATTGTAACAACGCTTCATGGTACAGATATAACACTTGTTGGTAGCCATCCTTTTTATAAATCGGCAGTTACCTTCAGTATTAATAAATCGGATGCTGTAACATCTGTATCTCAAAGTTTAAAGGAGGATACCATTAGGTTATTTGATATTAAAAGAGATATAGATGTTGTTCCGAATTTTATAGATTTAAGTAAATACACACATTCGTTTACAGATTGTCAACGCGCAATGATGGCAAATGATGATGAAAAAATAATTACTCATATTAGTAATTTTAGACCTGTAAAACGAATTGATGATGTCATCAATATATTTTACAACATCCAAAAGGAAATTCCTTCTAAACTAATGATGGTTGGCGATGGTCCTGAAAAAGAACCAGCAGAGCAATTATGTAAAAAACTTGGTATTGAAGATAAAGTTATATTTTTTGGAAAAAGTCATGAAATAGATAAAATTCTATGTTTTAGTGATTTATTCTTATTGCCTTCTGAAACTGAGAGTTTTGGGTTAGCTGCACTAGAAGCTATGGCTTGTGGTGTGCCTGTTATTTCGAGTAATACTGGAGGAATTCCTGAAGTTAATATACAAGGAGTTTCTGGGTTTTTAAGTAATGCTGGAGATGTTAAGGATATGACAAAAAATGCGCTTCATATACTTAAAGATGAAGATGTATTAAAAGTTTTTAAATCCAATGCTAGAGCAGAAGCAGCACAATTTGATATCCACAGTATTGTACCTTATTATGAAGCTATTTATAAAAATGTATTAAATCAACTCTCTATAGTATGATTCGTCTCATTGCAATTTATATTTTCCTTTTTTCTTTGGTGTTTTTTATTCATTCAAGATTGATTAAATCTCTATGACCTTTTGATTTATTCCACTGTTCGGCTACATAAATTAATTCGGTTTCAATTTCTGTAATAAATTCATATTCCACTGGAATTAGAATGAACCATATTTTTTCCGCACCAATTTCTCCAAAAGTTTTTGCCCCAAGGGCACGTGAATTACTCGGCATATCAAACTCCTTTCTTAATTCAGAAAAAGTTTTTTTATCTTCTCCATTCTTTAGTTGAAAAGAGTATTTTTCTCCAACTCTGCATTGACATTTTTCTCCAAAAGCATATCTGCTAAATCTTTTAGCAAAAGTTAATTTTTCTGCTTTTCCAACATAAAGCGGTGTTTTGTCATAGCCCCAAATGTAGATTCCACTTCTGTGAAATTCATTTATTTCCTTACGTGCTTTGGGAGCATCTTTCCAGTTGATTCTTTGTGTTTTGTAAATTCCAGTTTCCCAAATATTTTTTGAAAAACTGTCTTCAAGTAACAAATCATACGCTTTATTTAAATGATTTGGATTCTGTTCAAAAATTGATTTCATTAATTGAATTTTGTTTTTAGGGAATGACACCTAAAAGGTTTATAACCCAAACTATTCTATTCTTTCTCCAGCCAAAATTTTAAAAGGTAGATTGTTTTGTCTTGGTGGATAAAGACAAGTTGTGAATTTAGAAAATGCACAAGGTGGATTATACAAATAGTTAAAATCTAACCTTACATTTCCATCAGTTTCAGGAAGGTCAAGATAAATATATCTACCACCTCCATAGGTTTCATCTCCTGTAGTTTCATCGCTAATCATTGTAAATCCATTTTCTCCAACATCTAGACTGTAGGATTGATCTAGAAATGTAAAAGTTACTTTCCCAATAAAGTTTGTGCTTGTTTTAACACCTAACTGCGAATTTACAGATTCGGTTTTTGCTTTGTCGTAATAAGTAAATTGTCCTTCAAAAATAAAATTGGGATTCAACTTATAAAGTTCGAAACCTTTAAACGCATCTATAGCAGGATTTTTTGTATCCCAAACTCTAAGATAACGCTGTTTGGAGCGTGTAATAACTTGCCAGTTTAATGGGTTATGATATAATTTAATCGAACTACCATATTTATTTAGTTGTAATGGAAGAGTAGTCACAATTGAATCCTGTTTGGTTTTAATTATAATGTCATTAAAAGCATTAAATACCAAAGATTCTTTTAAAACTGAAATTGTTCCGACTTGAGAAGGCAAGGCTTCTATTTCAAGCACAAAATCATTTAATGTATCTTTTCCAAAAGTGTTTTCTAAAGAATCTAATTTAAATAAACCTGTAAGCTGTAGATAATTAATTCTATTTTGTGCTCTTTTGATTTTATTTTCTTCAAATTTGGCAATGTAGGTATCATCAATATTGAATTGCGTTTTTTTGCTCTCGCAGGATACTATTAACACTAATAAAAATAATAGGAGATATGTTTTCATAAGAATATTAGTTTTCAATTTTTTTGTTATTGATAAATTTATGAGCTATATTTTAAATTAATATTATTAATAAATTTTAGTTGTATTATCTATTCCTTACGTTTGGCTTTAAAAGAACCATTTGGTTGTATCATTAAAACTTCATTAATTGCTCCTTTATCATCTTCAAAAAATTCTAGCTTAAAACCATCTAAAATTTTTAATGCAAATTTGTGTTTTGCAGTTGATAATAATTGATATTCAGGTTGACCTGCTACAAACAGATATAGTGTGTCATCATTTTTAATATAAAATTTTATAACTGTTCCAGCTAGTTCATATTCGCCAATATATTTTTCTAAAATTGTCTTGTCAACTTCTATAGTATTAGGTTTACGCTTAAATTCAATTGGATCTGTTAATGCGGGTTCAATTTTTGCTTTTAATCCCGAAATTTCTCCTGCATTATTTGTAGTGAAATTGAATCGTAATTGACCAGAATCAGTTGTGTCTATTCCAGTTTCTTCTACTTCAAAAGGTTCAAAAATATCATAATGATAATGTTTTAGCCACATTTTCATCAGTTTAAAATTCGCAAATAATGAATCATTCTCTACATTAATTTCAAACGAACCATAACCTAGATGTGAATAGGTTCCTGCATATTCAATTTTAACGTGAGATGGTTTTGTGTTTTTAATTTTCTCTGTAGTCTTTACATCTTCAGCTTCTTTTTCAGCTTTTTTTACCTTTTCTCTTGCGTCTATAAATCGTTGTGTCCAATTTGTTTTATTAACATTCAACAATCTGTCGGCTATAGTATTTCTAACCAATCCCGGAACTCTAGAACCATTTTGATTGGCCAACACAACTACACCAATACTATCACTAGGAAAAAATGCAACACTTGCAGAAAAACCATCAATATTTCCACCATGCTCAACGCGATAATGACCTTTATAGGAGATCAACATCCAACCATAACCATAATTTGCAAAATGTGCATCCGGAATATCCTTGTCTGGAAGTGCAGCTCCAATAATCATTTGTGAGCTCATTGCTTCGGTGACGTAAGCTTCTGGTAAAATTTCTTTTTCTTTAAACTTACCTTTGTTAATCCATGTTATTAACCAATTAGACATTTCGCTAACACTACTATTAATACTACCGGCTGGACGCATTCCGGCAATTTTATAATACGCCATTTTCGTATTTGAGTTATCCTTTTCAGTTTGATATCCAATCGCTGCATTAGAACTATTTTCTAGTTCTTCAATAGTAACATTAGATCGAGTCATACCTAAAGGATTAAAAAATCGCTCTCTAATATTATCTTCCCAAGTTTTACCAGTAATTCGTTCAGCAATAACGCCTTGTGTTAAAAACATAAAGTTATTATAATACCATTGTTGTCTAATACCTGTAAATGGTTCATGGTACTTAATTCGCATTAACAAACTGTCCTTATTAAAAGTTGGGAATAGATACCAAGAATAATCATGTCTAGGCAGTCCTGTTCTATGACTCATTAAATCTTTTATAATAATATTGCTATTCATATCGTCATTATAGAATTCAAGTTCAGGAATATGTTTTATTGGACTATCATCAAACGATAATTTATCTTCATGTCGTAATTGTCCAAGAATAGAAGAAGTAAACGCTTTAGTACTAGAACCAATAGCAAATAATGTATTTGCATTATTAGTAACTTTATTTTCAATATCGCTATAACCAAATCCTTTGGCATAAATTATTTTATCTTTTTCAACTACTGCAACTGCAAAACCTGCTGCATGTGTCTCTTCAAGAATTTTATTTAGTTCTTTTTCAATTCCTTTTAGTCGTTTATCGGTTTGCGCTAATGATGAGATTGTAAAAAGAAATGCAAAAATGGTTGACAATAATATTTTCATAATGACTGGTATATAAAGTAATTAATATTTGATTAATAAAAACGTTTACTAAATTACTATTTTTAGTTCTATTCTTCAATTAATTAAACACTTCATCCATATAAAATTACAATTCGGTCATTCAATTTTTAAATGTAGTATTAAACTATAGACATTTGTTTCATAAATTTAAAAAAACGAACAATTATGCAAAAATTAATCATCATTTTAGTACTATTCGTAACAGGAGTTATGACCTCACAAACGAATTATGAAAAAAGTATGCAAAAAGCCTTCGAACTTTGGAGAGGCAATCCAGTAGAAGCTTCAAATTTATTTGAACGCATTGCTAAAGCAGAACCAGATAACTGGTTGCCAAGTTATTATGCAGCACAAATAAATATTGTGAGTAGTTTTGGAGAGAAAGACAAAGAAAAACTTACCGCTCGACTTGGTAAAGCTCAAGATTTACTTAATATATCTAAATCAATTTCTAAAGACAATCCTGAGATTTTAGTTATGGAAGCCTTATTAAATACAGCTTGGGTAGCTTATGATGGTGCAACTTATGGCATGACTTTATCACCAAAAGTATCAGCACTTTATGCACAGGCTGAACAAATTGCTCCAGACAATCCGAGAGTAGTTTTAAACAAGGCAGAATGGGCAATGGGAAGCGCTCGCTTTTTTGGACAAGACACGGCACCATTTTGCAAAGATGTTGATAGAGCTATAGAACTTTTTGTTAACTTTAAACCAGAAACTGCTTTTCATCCTAAATGGGGAAAAAACAGAGCAGAGCAAATTTTAGAATCTTGTAATAAATAAATATGAAAGAGTTTACAAAAATTATTGGAATAAGTATCATAATTGCAGTCATTTTATTTGTCATAGATATGATATTTCAATTCTCTTCAGGTAGAGAAGTTGTATTCGATTTTGATCTTGTAATAAAATTTGGGTACTATATTATGTATTCCTTACCATTAACTTTTGTAAACTTTTATTTTTTCGATTTTCTACATCATAAAGCAAAACATGAACGCATTGTAAATAATAAAATATTAATTGGTTTTACAGGTTCTATTATAATTACTTTAATTACAATATTTTTTGTTCGGTTATTTCACAGAACTGTGTTAGATGGCTTGACCATTGATGAGTTTTTAGAATCTGAAAAATTACAATTTTATTTTATTAGCTTATTAATAACCTTTACCATTTCATTATTTTTTCATGCCTTTTATTTTTATCAGGAACTGCAAAAAAACAAGGTTAAAGAACAAAAAATAATTGCAGGTACAGCAAGCGCTAAGTTTGACGCTTTGAAAAATCAATTAGATCCACATTTTTTGTTTAATAGCTTAAATGTGTTAACAAGTTTAATTGATGAGCATCCAGAAAATGCACAAAAGTTTACTACAGCCTTATCTAAAGTATATCGTTATGTGCTAGAGCAGAAAAATAAAGAGCTTGTTACAGTTGACGAAGAGTTGGAATTTGCAAAAACTTATATGTCTTTACTAAAAATGCGTTTTGAAGATAGTATTATTTTCGATATTCCAGAAAAGTCTTCAAATCCTGAAAGTAAAGTTGTGCCTTTATCGTTACAGTTATTGTTAGAAAATGCTGTAAAGCATAATATTGTTACTGCAAACAAACCATTACATATAAAAATTTATGAAGCTAATGGAACTCTAATAGTTGAAAATAATTTACAACCTAAACAAATCGTAAAAAAGGGTAGTGGAGTAGGTTTAAGTAATATCATGCAACGTTACTACCTACTAACCAATAAAAAAGTAAACATTAATCAAAAAGCAAGCAGTTTTGCAGTTGCAATACCAATGCTTACTAAACAAATAAAAATCATGAGAACACAAACAACATCAAGAATAGACGACAGTTATGTAAGAGCACGTAAACACGTAGAAGAATTAAAAGAATTTTATTATGGTATAATATCATACTGTGTAGTTATTCCATTCTTAATTTTTATCAATTATTGGACATCATGGCACTACCAATGGTTTTGGTGGCCAATGTTTGGTTGGGGAATAGGAATAGCATTTCATGCGTACAAAGTATATGTAAACGATGGTGTTTTAGGTAGAAACTGGGAGCAGCGTAAAATAGATGAATTTATACAAGAAGAAGAAAAACAGAATTGGAAATAAATTAAACAGATGAAAAATTATAACCAAGATGATGCTTATTTAAGAGCAAAACATAAGATGAATAAATTAAAAGGTTTTTATAAGCATTTAGCTGCTTATATAATTATAAACTCATTAATTTTTGGTATGAAAATTATAAGGAATTTAACTCATGGCGAAACCTTTTCTGAAGCATTTTTCGATATAGATTTTTATGGACTATGGTTGTTTTGGGGAATAGGTTTGGCATTTCATGCATTTTGTGTATTTGGTGCAAACCATATGTTTGGTAAAGACTGGGAAGAAAATAAAATTAAGAAGTTTATGGAAGATGATGAACGCAATGTTAACTCTAACAGAAAATAAGATGGAAAAATATAAAAATATTGATGAGAATTATAGTAATGCTCAAGCCAATTTCAATAAAGAAGAAGCGTATTTAAGAGCCAAAAAGAAGTTGGATAAAATAAAAGGTTTTTATTGGCATTTAGCTTCTTATATTGTAGTGAATATATTTTTGATAGTTATGATTACTATCAATTTAGATTATGATGAAAGTATATGGCAATTTGGTGCTTTTGCTACACCTCTTTTTTGGGGAATAGGACTTGCCTTTCATGCTATGGGAGTTTTTGGTCCAGATTTATTATTTGGTAAGGGTTGGGAAGAACGAAAGATTGATGAGTATATGGATAAAGATAAAAGACATTGGGAATGAATGTAATTATTATAGAAGACGAAAAACCTTCAGCACGACGACTTCAACGTATGTTAAAAGCGTTAGATGTAGATGCACAAACAATGCTTCATTCTGTAGAAGAATCTATAGAATGGTTTAATAATCATGAACATCCAGATTTAATCTTTCTTGATATACAATTAAGTGATGGCTTATCTTTTGAAATTTTTGAAACTATAGAAATTAAATCAGCAATAGTTTTTACTACTGCTTACGATGAGTATGCTTTGCAAGCCTTTAAACTTAATAGTATCGATTATTTATTGAAACCTATAGATGATGAAGAACTTGCAGAAGCAGTAAATAAATACAAAGAACGTACGCAACAAAATCAATCAGTTACGTTAGATTTTAACGATATTAAGAAACTACTTGTTAACCCAATAGATCGCGATTATAAAAAACGTTTTTCTATAAAAGTAGGTCAGCATCTCAAACTAATAAATATTGAAGATATTGAATGTTTTTATAGCGAAAATAAGGGTACATATCTTTATACAAAAGAAGGTAGGAACTATCTTTTAGATACTACTTTAGAGCAACTTGAAGACGAGTTAGAACCACAT